>JAZRFL010000127.1:0-8558 GCA_045661365.1 Acutalibacteraceae bacterium
CGGCAACAACGGCGGCTTCGTCCGCTAAGCTCTGTACGTTGAGCCCGTCGATTTGGTCGGCTACCGCTTTGGCGGCGGCCTTGTCGGCAGCTTCTTTTTCAGCCGCAGCTTTCAAGGCGGCAATGGCGGCTTCGGCGGCAACCAATACATCATAGTTGGTTACGTATGCTTGTTGGTCGGCGGTCAAACCGTGGTAGGCTTCTTTGGCGGCAACAACAGTTGCTTCGTCTGCTAAACTCTGTACGTTCAAAGCATTGATTTGGTCGACTACCGCTTTTGCAGCAGCCTTGTCGGCGGCTTCTTTTTCCGCCGCGGCTTTCAAGGCGGCAATGGCCGTTTCGGCGGCAACCAATACATCGTAGTTGGTTACATATGTTTGTTGGTCGGCGGTCAAACCGTGGTAGGCTTCTCTGGCGGCAACAACGGCGGCTTCGTCCGCTAAGCTCTGTACGTTCAAGGCATTGATTTGGTCGACCACCACCTTGGCGGCGGCTTTATCTTCTGCGGATTGGTCGTTTTCCGTTTTCAAACGGGCAATGGTTGCTTCGGCATCGGTCAAAAGCACGTAGTTTTCCACCAAAGGTTTTTGTGTATCGGTCAAGGCGTTATAAACCTTGCGGATCGATACCACCGTCGCTTCGTCTTTTAACGTAAGGGGATACGGCAAGCTGTACAACATAACCACAACTGCATCGGCGGCTTTGTAGTCGGCAATAATCTTTTCGGCGGCAACCAGCTTATTCAGATTGGTGACCAGCGCTTTTTGTGCATCGGTCAAGCTGTTATACAAATCACGGGCACTCATAACGTCCCATTCATCAATAAAAGAAATAACGTCGGGCAAAGCGGCAATGGTGTCTATGGTCACCTGTGCAATTTGGCAATCCATAATGGTTCGTTCTGCGGCGGCAAGCAGGTCTAACTTGGTAACCAACGTTTTTTGGTCGGCGGTCAACTCGGTATAAGCCTTGCGAGCGGCTTCTACCACCGATTGATTGGCCAAGGTAATTTTAGAGGGCAAAGCGGCGATCTGATCATCTACCACTTTGGCGGCTTTGTAATTGGCAATGGTTGCTTCGGCGGCAGTCAGCTTGGCAAGGTTGGTCACGTACTCTTTTTGCGTATTGGTCAGATTGTTGTAAGCCTTGCGTACCGCCGTTACCGTAGACTCGTCTTTCAAGGTAATATTCAAGGGCAAGGCGGCGATTTGATCCATCACCGTTTGCGCGGTAGTCATGTTGGCGATCACGGTTTCGGCATTGGTCAATTTATTCAAATTGGTTACGTATGCCTTTTGGTCGGCGGTCAGTGCATTGTATTCGGCACGAGCGGCCGCTACCGCCGATTGATTGGCAAGGGTAATGGTAGACGGCAAGGCGGCGATCATGTTTTGCACCAGCTTGGCGGCGGCTTTGTCGGCTTCGGTCTTTTCCAATTTGGCAAGCGTGCTTTCCGCAGAGGTCAATTTGCTCAAATTGGTTACGTAGGCCTTTTGTGCATCGGTCAAACCGTTGTAAGCCTTACGGGCGGCTTCTACCGCCGATTTTTGAGACAAGGTAATGGTAGAAGGCAAGGCGGCGATCTGATCGGTAACCACCTTGGCCACCGCTTTGTCCACCTCGGCTTGTTCCAATTGCTTAATGGTGGTTTCGGCGGCGGTAAGCTTTGAAAGATTGGTTACCATGCCTTGTTGGGTCGAAGTAAGGGCTTTGTATGCCGCACGAGCGGCTTCTACCGCCGATTTGTTGGTCAGTTTTATGGTAGAAGGCAAAGCGGCGATCTGGTCAATCACGACCTGCGCGGCCTTTAAATTCTTTATGCGGGTTTCTGCGGTGGTCAGTTTAGAAAGATTGGTTACCAATCCTCTTTGGGTATCGGTCAAGCCGTTGTAGGCATACCGAGCGGCAGTAACTTGGCTTTCGTGGCTCAAGGTTACGGTAGAAGGCAAGGCGGCAATCAAGTCCTGCACCTCTTTGGCGGCGGCTTTGTTCAAAGAATCTTCTTCCAAAGAATTGATGATCGCTTCGGCGGTCACCAGCGTATTTAAATTGGTTACCATGCTCTGTTGGGTAGCCGTCAAGGCTTCATACGCCGCACGAGCGGCAGTAACCTTGGATTTATGAGAAAGGGTGATAGTAGAAGGCAAAGCGGCAATTTGATCGGTTACCGTTTTGGCGGCTTCCAAATTGGCGATCTTGGTTTCAGCCGCCGTCAAGGTGGACAGGTTGGTCACCATGCCCTGTTGGGTAGAGGTAAGGGCTTTGTAAGCGGTACGAGCCGCCGATACAGCGGATTTATTGCTTAACGTAATGGTGGTGGGCAGGGCGTTGATTTGGTCAATCACCACTTGTGCCGCTTCCAAATTCTTGATTTTGGTTTCGGCAGAGGTGAGTTTAGAAAGATTGGTGACCAATGCTTTTTGCGTCGAGGTCAAGGCAGCGTAAGCCGAGCGAGCGGCGGTGACCTTAGACTTATGAGAAAGGGTAATGGTAGAAGGCAAGGCGGCGATTTTGTCGATTACGGCTTGGGCGGCGGCTTCGTCTGCGGCGGCTTGCTCCAATTGTGCGATTTTTGATTCGGCAGAGGTCAACTTAGAAAGATTGGTGACCAATGCTTTTTGGGTAGTGGTAAGGGCGTTATATGCCGAGCGAGCGGCAGTTACTTTGGATTTGTGAGAAAGGGTGATGGTAGAAGGCAAAGCGGCAATTTGATCGGTAACGGGTTTGGCAAAATCACTGTCATGCAAAATCTCAAATCCATAAACCACATTACCGGCACCTACCGCCAATGCGGTGGGACCACCATTTTTCAGTTTCACCGAATAACCGGGGTGCTTGGCTCCTCCCGAGCCCAAGTCGGCACCGTAAACAACGCACACGCTACCCGAATCACGGGCGGTGAGATAATACACCAAATAATAGGGTTGCTTGGGCGTAACGGTCAAGGTTTTGCCTAAATTCAAGGTATACCAATACTTGCTGTTGCCTTGGCTGGTAATAGACACGGTGTTGGAAGCCAAAGCCGTACCGTTTATCGTAGAGCGAATTTCGATTTTAACTTTGGCACTGCCTTGTGTTAAGTTCAAGGCCACCTTGGCACCTGCCACGTGGGTGGTAGATGGCACAAATTCTTGCCCAATATAAGCATAGTTTCCGTAGTTGGCATCGGAAGAAGCTGCCCCGTGCAAAGCAAGATGACTAATGGTTTGCGCGGCAGAGGTATAGCTTTCAAAGGGTTCCGGAACATAGGAAGCAGTAATTACCTCAAAGCCAACCACACAGCCCTGTGCAACGTAGTTGGGCGAAGCGTCGGCCGACACCTTCCAGAAATAAGCGGGATTTTCGGAAACGCCGCTGGTCAGCTTACCACCAACTACGCATACCGAAGATGACGTACGAGCGGTCAACCAATATACAAAGTAATAAGCGGTTCCCACCGTTACGGTAACGTTTTCTCCCAACGAAACGTCATACCAATTCATGCCGTTCCCTTTGGACGTAATGTTGGTATTGGCCGAAGCAATGGCGGTGCCGGTAAGAGAGGAACGTAACTCCAAATGCACCGTAGCAGTACCTGCGGTAAGATTCAAAGCAATTTTAGCACCACTCACGTTGGTTTCAGCGGGCACGAATTTCTGTGCGATCTTGCGGAAATTGGAATAGTTGGCATCGCCGGTGGCTCCTTCCAACGCAAGATGGGTAAGGCTACTGCTTGTGTCGGTGTTGGCCGTAAACGCAGTTGCCCCTTGTACGATCCCACCGGACAGCAATCCGGTAAACACCAAAGCAATCACCAAGATTTGGGATAAAATTCGCTGACAAATTTTCATAACACGCCCTCCGTTAATTCTATTTGTTTTTCCATAAAAATGATACCATACCCGCCGCTGTTTTTCAAGGATATTTTCGACTCATTGCTCATGGAATGATTCACCCGTGCAACGCCACTTCGGTATAACATTGGATTTTTTCGACTTCAAAAAGAAAAAAGGCTAAGCAAATGCTTAGCCTTTTACCTCGTGTTTTTTATCAGACGACCATATCCATAAAGTCGGACAATTCCCCGTAATCGTAGGATTCATCCATGTTGTACAGTTGGTTATACAGGTCTTCTAACTCTTCCATGTCGTAATCTTCATACAGATCTTCCATCTCGTCCAAGGGAATGTCATACAGATCTCCCATGTCACCCATGGCATCTTGTACCATGCCCGAAACAACATCTGCCAAACCGGGATATTTTTCCATCAGCTTGGTGCCCAAAGTCAAAAAGTCCACTTGGTCAAAGGGAACGGAATCGGTCACGGGAGCAACCGTTACGTCGGTGTATTCCACTTGAGCGGTAGCCGACAAATCAAGATCGAGCGTACCGGGAATCGACATCTTCCATTGCAGTTCCACCGATTCCTTGTTGCCTTCGGTACGCACGGCAACGGTAACGTTCAAAGGCAATTCAGACCCGGCAACGGCAATTTTGGTGATTTCCAATTCAAAGGTGGTGTCGGTTGCCACCAAACCGAAATCGATTCCTACGGTTTGGGAACCCTCGCTCACCGTTAAAACGCCTACCACTTTATCTCCTTGTTTTTTACCATTGACCTGTACGGGGGTGGTGGTGTTTCCGTTTTCGGTCACAGTCAGTTGAGCGGTTACGTTGCCGTTTGCCTCTTGCTTGCCCGAAAATTCAAATCCATTGGCACCCATTTCGGCTTGGAACAGAAACGAATCAGGCAGCATATATCCGTTAAAGCTAAACGTGGCATCACCATTGCCATCTGCCACGGTAGCATCCAACCCTACGGTAGCACCGTCAGCCATGGTGTTCACCAAGGTGAGGGTGTAGTTACCGATTGTTTTTAAGAATTCTTCTTTATAAGCGTGAGGATCCCCGCTGCCGGGAACCAAGAACATTTTGAAAAATTGATTTTCTTGTGCCAACGCCAACACTTGGGACAAAATGTCGGCCAGCATGTTGGCATCCACCGTCACGGTAATGACGGTTGCCCCTTTCAAAGCGGTGCCGCCCACGGTACAATCCTTGGTTTCGGTCACAAAGGCCGAATCGGGAATGGCCGTACCGATAATGGTTTCCAATTCTTGCTCCAAAGTACCCATAAATTCGGTCAATGCGTTGAGCACTTCGGTCATTTGTTGGGCATCTTGCTGATTAAATTCAGAGGGATTTTGCTGTGCCATTAAATCGGTCAACAGCGAAAGATCCAAGGCAATGGGTTTGTCGTTAAGGCCCAACAGATCGGTAATATATACGGCTTGGTCGTTGCAAACCAATTCCCCGCTAAACTGTTGCGACAGCACCGACAGGTCAAGTCTGATCTGACCCAAATCGCTGTCCGCATCGTAAGCGGTATTCATGGTCACGTTCATGGGAGAACCGCCCAAAATATCGTTACCGCCCACGCTGAGTTGATTCAACTTCATTTCTACGGCAGCTTTCATGTCTTGGGAAGCAAATACCCGTGCGCCCAAGGTTTTGGTCATGGCTTTTTCCAAACCGTCCAAAAATTGTTGGCGAGGGGTTGCCGCAACGGCGGCGGTGCTTTGTGCGGGTGCGTCGGTCGAATCGGTACTGCATCCCGCAAAAGTAAAGGCAATAAGCATGATTATGCTTAAGAAAACAGCAATTAAACGTTTGTTCATAACAAACACTCCTTTCACACACATTATACTGCCATCATTTTTCAAAGTCAATGGCTATTTTTGGGTGGCAAAAATATTGCAACAGGTAAAATACACGATATTTTTTTGGAAATCGGTCTGTGCCGCAAGACCGATTCCGTGCTCCGCAAATTCCGGTGTCAACATATTTTCGTAATGAGAGGGACTGTTTTTAAAGCAAGTGAATAAAATATGGGCAACCTCCCGCAGTTGTTCCTCGGTTCCCACAAAAATATTTTCTTCGGTAATATATCCGTCGCCGTAGTTGGAGGTGTAGCAAATATTTTCTCCCGCCGTACGGTAGTCATATTCCACCTGTGCCAGCACGGTTTCAAAGCCGGTACCGTCGGGACGGGTATGTTCAAACAATTCAAAGCACTCCACCGCGCGAATTTCGGTCGCCTGTGTCAAATGATCGCTGAGCAAAAGCGCTTGTCTGCCCATGCTCACCCGCTCCTCGTTGACCAAGCGATGAAACTCCAAACGAATGGTCTGCAGCATAGCCGAAGTGGGCGCCACCACCTTGTTGTGGAATGGGGCAGATGAAACGGAAACGGTGCTTTGCTCCGCTTCAGACCCAACGGATTTCTCCTCTTGGGACACCGATTGGCTTGATTGGGAATGCTCGGATTCATCAGCCTCTTGCCGTGAGGGAGCGTCGTTGTCCCCGCAACCGGACAATCCCACCACCAAAATCAACCATACGCAAAACATGCGCCAAAGGACAGAGTGCTTCATCATCAACGTCTCCTTATGAAATAGAAAATTTATCATAACGTGTACCTGCTCTTGCTAACTGATCGGTCATATACGAACTTTTGGGTGTGGTTACGCCGTCAACAAGATTAACAATGGCAACTGCAAATTCAAAAGATAAATCAAGTAATTTGTTCTCTGACATAAATACACCTTATTTCACCGGTATTATATCATAAATTGTTATGTTTTTCAATGATATATCGAAGATATATCACCCGTTCCGACAGGACGGATATCATTGTAAAAAACCTCTTTTGTCCGGTAGACAAAAGAGGTTTTTTACAATGGTACGCCCGACTGGATTCGAACCAGCGGCCTTTAGAGTCGGAGTCTAACGCTCTATCCAGCTGAGCTACGGGCGCATTTTTCAATTGCCAAGACATTATAGCATACCCCCCGCTGTTTTGCAAGAGGAAATTTCAAAAGAAAAATCGCCCGTACCGTTTGCTCTTTTCCTGCGCTAAAACCAACTGCGGCAACGGTACCACACCGATTGAAACCATTCTACTACCTTAAATTTCACCTTATATCGACTGCCACCCTCTACCAAATCGGACTGACCCGGTGTCAACACCTCATCCACCGATTGGGTAGCGGCAGGCAAGCACAACGAAGGAAACATGACACACCACCAATTTTTTCCGTTCCCCTCTCCTATCACCACCTGCACAGCGGTATAGGTCCCCGCAGGCAAGGTCACCTTGTCATAGGTACGGGTCTCGAAATAGGTATCCGCCAAGCGGCAGGTCACGGGGTAATCGTAGCCCGCCTCTCGTACCGTTTGTTGTGCCACGTTTTGCAATTGTGCCATGCTTTGCTCGGCAAGTGCCAGCAACTTCTCCCTACTGTCTGCTCCTTGTAACAAGGGTACCGAGCTTTCGAGCAAGGCATCTCGCACCCTCAGCTTGACCGCTTGATCGGCCTCGGAATCGGAATTTGCCAAAATATGCAGGCGCAACACCTCATGACGAATTCCGTAGCATTGATGACTGAGCACCGTAATTTGTAAAATCAAAGTAATGACCATACCCCAAATCAAGGCGGTGCGTAAAATGACTATGTTGTTTTTGATCCATTGTTTCATAACGGCAACGCTCCTTTCCCTTTTAGCATGGGAGCGTTGCGATCGGTTTATACAAAAAGTTTCAATTGTTCTGCCGACGGCTCTGTTTTTTCTTCGGTGGATATTGGTTTTGGTATGGTAATGCGGTACTGAATATACCCCTCGGTTTCGGTTTTTTCGCTTTTGGCATCGGCCCCCAGGCGCTGAATTGTCGTTACCGCTTTGCTTATGGTATTGGCAAACAACCGCACGTCTGCCACCGCCCCTTTGCGACAAGGTTGCGGCTGTTTTGCGTTGGTCTCTTTGTCGAGCATAGCGTCAATGACCTGCTCGGTTTGCGCTACGGTCATGGGCTTGGCTATGATCCGAAGCAGCAGATCATCTCGCTGTTCGGGCGGCAATTTCAGCAACGCTCTGGCATGACGCTCCGACAAATTGGCGGCAACGATCCGTTCCCTTTGCCAAGGTGTTAAATTTAACAGCCGTAGCTTGTTGCTCAGCGTAGACGATGCCATTCCCAAACGGGCGGCGGCATCCTCTTGGGTCAAACGGTACACTCGCAACAGACGATCTATGGCCACCGCTTCTTCCAAAAAATGCAGGTCTTGCCGTTGCAAATTTTCCACCAGCGCCATAACGGCGGCGGTGGTTTCTCCTGTGTTGACTACCACACAGGGGACTTTTTTCAATCCCGCCATTTGGGCGGCACGCAATCGCCGTTCTCCCGAAATCAGCAAATATCCGCTTGGGGTCTTACGCACCGTAAGAGGTTGTAAAATTCCGTTTTGCCGTATACTGTCACATAAATTTGCCAATCCCACAGGATCAAAATACCGTCGCGGTTGGGTTTCGGCACACAAAAGCTTGTCCACCCCCACCATGATCATGGGACGTTTTTCTTTAAAATGATGGGCTCGCATCCTCATTCCCCCTTTTAGCCAAAGCATAGTAACTTGAACCCGCCGAAACGCATGATTTTTCGGCGCTTGCGGCTTCTTTCTCCTTGCGAGAGCGACAGCTCGCGCGCGTCGAAACAACCCACAATCAACACAAAAACTCAT
>JAZRFL010000128.1:0-1420 GCA_045661365.1 Acutalibacteraceae bacterium
GGCTGTCACACACGTTTCGGAATCCGGCAAAGTTGTAATCCTTCATGCGGCCGAAAATATGGTTATACATAGCCTGCGCACTGCCTTCGAACGAGTTGATCTTGCCGCTGACCCCATTATGGAGGTACACAAAGGGAACACCGTTATACGATGCCATTAGGGTGGCGGGACAATTGTGGAAGTTACCAACGGGAGAAAACTCGGAAAAAGTTTTCATGATTTCGGTGGTCATAGGGTAATGACCGTTGATAATAAAACCGGTATTGTCCAAATCGAATTTTTCGTAATAATAAGCACAATGCTCTGCCCATGCTTCCGAACCGTCGGGCAATTCCCGTAAAGAACAGCTTTCATATAGTGCTGCAGGAATCACGTAACCGGCACCGGTGTCCCCTGCCGAGAAAAAGTCGTTGTCGGTCAAGTTTTCGTGAATGTAATCAAACACCATAGGTGCCCGCTCGGACAAATTGGGGTTAAACGCCCAGTTGATAGGCAACGTACCCCGTGCCGGATCTTGCCAAAAGTTCATAACGTGAAGCTTGAGCCACGCGGCAGAATCATAGTCGCCACCATAAAAAGTAACGTATTTGGTGCGAGGGTTAAACACCTTTTTCTCCTTGGGACGTGGGTTTTGATACCGTTCAAAATTGCTTTGATATTGGCAATAAAAAGAGGCATTGCTCATGGTGCAAGGATGAGCGGCATCGGCCTCTTTTGCCAAATTATATGCCGTAACCAACGAAACGTAGATCCATTCCACCGTAGTGGCAACCAAAGAACCCATTCCGCGAGAAGCAGTATATTTCACCCACCAGGGGGGGAATCCCAAAATTTGACCAAATGCCCCGTTTGCCCGCTCATAGCGACCACGGAAGATCATTTTTAAGGTTTCCAAATCGCACCCCAACGGCTGTTTGGGATCGTCGCAAGGACGTTCTATGTCAACACAGGTCAAATCAAAGAAGAAACAACGTCGCGCAAGATAGTAGTCGTGGTTATACAGGCAGTTGAGTCCCGGCGTATGAGCATTTTTTTCAAAAACAGTCCCGGGTACGCAACCCGCACCATCTAAAATATATGCGATATAGCGAGAAGAACAACGATGAAAGTATTTGTCATAAGCCCAACGGTAAGCATCGTTTTTGGCGCTACCGCAAGTCGTAAAGCCGTCAGCGTAAACGCTTCCGCCTTCACCGAACATACCAACCAAGGATTGCTTGACCGCCACACCTTTTTGTTGCAAATAAGCGGCAAAGCTGTCGGCCTCGTTGGTATAACGAACCGGCAAGAAACCGTCTAAACCGCAAATGGTTGCCGCCACGTTTGCCGTAGCAGGCACAGCACCGTCCCAATAGATCAAGCCGCATGCGGCAATTTGAGGAGCAAACAATTCCATAAAGGTGTCCACATTTGCCACAGG
>JAZRFL010000129.1:0-3540 GCA_045661365.1 Acutalibacteraceae bacterium
TGCGCTAAAGTTAAAGATATGTACGGCGCAGATATAACTGTAGATTGGAGGTATAAGCCAGATGTACGCAAGCCCGAACAGAGCAACACTGTCAATACTTGGACTGTATCAGTATGACGACACATTATTTGAAGATATGGTACTTCCCGATACAGTTGACCCGAATGTGCTGATACCAAATCTTTTGTTTGAATGTGCAGAACTTGAAGTGCTGTATCCGGATTGGGATTTTATGAAGATGATGATCGAGGTGTGGTCTTCAAAAGAGTTGCCGACTTGGGAACGTATAGCAAACCTTGCCGCTCTGGAGTATAACCCGATTGAAAACTATGACCGGCGCGAAGATGCTATAGACACGGAAAACCGTAAACGCGACACCAACAGAACCGACACCATAGAAAACACTTCAAACGGAAACAGCGTAAACAACACAGACACGCTAAACCGTGTAGCCGGTTTTAATACTAACGCGCTTGGCGTAAAAGACAAAAGTACAACAGGCAACGTATCAACCGTCAACAATGCCGGAGAATCGAAACAGAACACTATTGAAGGTGAAACAGACAACAGCGGGAAAACACATTCATCCAGAATACACGGTAACATTGGTGTTACTACACCGGCGCAGATGATCACATCCGAAATGGAACTAGCGCCGCAGTTGAATGTTATAGCTTATATTATCAATTCATTTAAACAGCGTTTTTGTCTGTTGGTTTATTAAGGGGGTTTAAAATGTTTGATTATCCTTACGGCAATCTGGATGAACTCAATCTGGATTGGGTTCTTGAAAAGCTGAAAGAGTTAGAAGACCGTGTTACAGAATTAGAAGAAGCAAACGAGGGGGATTGAAAATGGCTTTTAAATTTCCATATGGTGCAATGCAACAGCTTAATCTGGATTGGTTTATCAAACAGTTTCAGAAATTGCGCGCTGATTGGGCGTCAGCAGAAGAAAGCATTGCCGGTGCTCTACAAGGCGAAATAGACCGCGCAGAAACCGCTATGAGCGACGTTTTCACCGCGAGAGATACCGCAGTAGCCGCAAAGAACGACGCGCTCACAGCTAAAGCTGACGCGTTACAGGCATCAGCAAACGCCGCGCAGTATTGGCAGAACGCCGCAAACAGCGCAAGCGCGGCGGCAGGTTCAGCCGGTACTGCACTACAGGCGGCAGAAGACGCGGAAACCGCTGAAGCTAATGCACAGACTTCAGAGACCAATGCCGCCGCTTCAAACACTCAAGCCGGTGTAAACAAATTCATGGCTGAAGCTTGGGCGGTTGGCACGATGAACGGAACGCCGGTTGGTTCTGGTACTATCCAATATCAGAACAACGCCAAATACTACGCGCAACAGGCATCCGGAGACGCCGCACAGACAGCGCTAGACCGCGCCGCTGTTGCACAGGATAAGGACGATACAGACGCAATCAAAGACAACGCAAACGCCGCCGCACTTCGCGCTGAAGGTTGGGCAGACGGTACGCAGAACGGCACGCCGGTAACTTCCGGAAGCCCATATTATGAGAACAACGCGAAGTATTACAAGGAAGCCGCTGAAGATGTTCTTGATAGTATCCCGCCAGATTACTCTGAATTAGCCGCTGAAGTTAGTGAACAATCTGCCAAGATTGAAGATGTCAATGGTGTTATTGGTTATAACAGTATTACGCCAAATAGCACAGCAAGTAGCTACAGACTCTCTACAACTGGAAATGCTGTTTCTGCAAGTGCTTACAAAATAATAAAATATAGAGTCTACCAAGGGCAAAGACTATATATTGTATCTACCATTGGAACGAATACCACTGACAGATCGTTCCAATTCCAAGATCGTGAGAGTGTTACAACATCAGGAAATGCAAGCCATATTGTAGGCACACCGAAAGATGAAAGTTTCTTTGGCTATGTCGATGTTCCTACAGGTGCGACTTGGCTTATAATTTCAATCTTAAAAACTGATACAATAAGTGGCGTTTATAAAAGTAAATTTGGAGATATCGAACAATATCATGGGCAGTTGAAGCATCTTGCAGTAGGGAAAAATATTGTTGGTTCTGAACTTGATGTTTATTACCCTGTTTATCTCCCATATGGGACAACGGTCACATGGGCATATAGTGACGGCAGTGTGCTTGAAACAACAAAACATATTTATTTTTATGGGAAAAACAAAAATTATTTAAACTACTACGGATTCGCAAATACCGGAGGTATGACATCACGAACAGTTACGTTAACACTTTCGGAAGATGTGTACTATATTTTATTTCATCACACGCCGACAAAACCAATGCAAATTGAAATTGGTTCAACCGCAACGGAGTATGAGCCATACATAGACAACCCTGTATACATTAAAGCACAACTTGACGAATTTAAAGACAGCATTGCCAAAGATAATTATAATGTTTTCAGAGACAAGCTAATAAATGCGAAGAGAAAAGCTAACTCAGGGAATTACAACAATCTTACTACTCCGGATGTTTTTACATTAGCACATTTTAGTGATATTCACAATTCCTCTACTGCTATGAAAAGGATACAAGCATTCAAGACATATTTCGCAAATGATCTTGATGACATGATTTGCACAGGTGATTTAGTTGCTGATAAAATTAGTGATGGAATAAGCTTTTGGACAAGCAATTCCGACGGCAGTATACTAATTTGCATTGGAAACCATGACAGTTTAGGAAGTGGCGGATGGAGTGACCCGGAAGGTCAAGGGACATTATATAGCACATATATCGCACCATTTGAAAGCAATTGGAATGCACAAACAGTATCTGGACATTCATATTGGTATAAAGATTATGCAGATAAAAAAATCCGACTAATCGCATTGGATGCAACTATTTTTGATTCAACAGAACAAACAGCCCAAATGTCTTGGTTTAATGACGCACTTAGTGGTGCATTGGAGAATAGTTATTCAGTTGTTGGGGCAATTCACTTTCCTCCTATGCCATCAAATTATCAGAAAATAGATTGCAATTTCTCTGCACTTCTTCATGGAACATCAACCGAAATGGACAAATATGCTTGGGCAACAAACCACGAAGCAATTTTAACTGCTGTTGATACGTTCATAAACAATGGTGGCAATTTTGTTTGTTGGGTATCAGGGCATACGCATTGGGATTTGGTAAGTTATGATGACAGACATCCAAAACAGTTATTTGTCACAGTATCTTGTGCAATGGCAAGTAGTACATTCGATGAGCGAACACGCAGCACAGAGGAAAGCACAGATTTGTTAAATGTTCTTTGCGTAGATACGGCAAGAAAATATGTAAAAATTCTTCGATATGGTGCAGAATGGGATGATTGCTTACGACATATA
The DNA here is from genome assembly GCA_045661365.1 of Acutalibacteraceae bacterium. Lineage (GTDB taxonomy): Bacteria > Bacillota > Clostridia > Oscillospirales > Acutalibacteraceae > UMGS1484. The sequence goes on from JAZRFL010000129.1 coordinate 3,348, forward strand.
GGAAGTTGCATTATAAAGTATGATGCTAACCCCCCTGCTGTAGTGTATCAAGAATAGGAAATCTTAACAATCTGAAGCTAATAACAAAAATTGCGGATATATTGCACTTAAAGTTTTGTATGAGGTTTTAAGTGCAATGCCGTGAACTTAATAATTTTCTGAAGCGATGTTTAAAAAGATTATTATAATAATA
>JAZRFL010000130.1:0-1447 GCA_045661365.1 Acutalibacteraceae bacterium
GTATATGCCGCCTTGGAAGGGAAAACAGCCAAGGGACAAAGCGCAGACATCGAAGACCTTGCGCCGCTTGGGGAGTTGTTGCGGGATGAGTAGAACGCAAACAATTCCTTGGGGAGCGTTTAGCCCTAAACACAAGGCGTACATTAAACAGGCTTTGAAAAACCGTATGTGCGTTGCCGAAGGGGCTATACGTTCCGGCAAAACAATAGACCATTGCATTATTGCCGCCGCATACCTTGAGGAAACGCCGGACAAATTCCACCTTGCAAGCGGGTCAACAATCGGGAACGCAAAACTTAATATTGGCGTTTGCAACGGGTTCGGATTAGAAGCGTTGTTCCGTGGGCGTTGCCGTTGGGGAAAGTTCAAAGATAACGAATGTGTAATCATTCAGACGCGGCCGGGTGAAAAGGTTGTCATTTTTGCGGGCGGCGCGAAAGCTGACGCTTACAAGCGCATATTGGGCAACTCTTACGGGTTATGGATCGCAACGGAAATCAATGAACATTATGATTGCCCGGATTCGCGGTCTTCATTTATCAAGGTTGCTTCCGGGCGGCAGATCGCGGCGGCGCGTCCGTTCACGTTGTGGGATTTGAACCCGTGCAACCCGAAAGCGGCAATCTATGACGAATACATTGACCGTTACCGCCGGGAAGGGTTGGCGGGCGGTTATCAGTATCAGCATTTCACAATACGCGACAACGCGACAATTACCCCGGAAAGATTAGCGGAGATTGAAAGCCAATACAACCCCGAAACTGTATGGTATCGGCGTGACATATTGGGAGAACGCGCTATAGCAGAAGGGTTGATTTATCAGCAATTCGCAGATCAACCGGACAGGTTCGTTGTTGATGACATTCCGGGTTTCATCCATCATGCGGTCATCGGCGTTGATTTCGGCGGCGGCACATCGGCACACGCGTTCTGCTGTGTCGGGTTCTTCCGCAATTCGGTTGTTGTGCTTGACGAATACCGCGAACAGGAAGCAATGAACCCGACAAAACTTGAACGCGATTTCATCGACTTTGTCCGGCGTTGTCAAATGCGTTGGTTGGTCACTGAATGTTGGTGCGATTCAGCCGAACAAACACTGATTAACGGTCTGCGGACAGCGGCGGCACAAAACCGGATTGGTATCAATATCGGGAATAGCCTTAAACGGCAGATAAACGACCGAATCAGGGCAGTATGCCTGTTAATGGGTTCCGGTCGGTTTTTTGTCAATCGCGCCTGTAAATGGACGATTGACGCGCTAAAAAGCGCAGTGTGGGACGCACGCAACCCAACGGAAGACGTGCGACTTGATAACGGGACAACAAACATTGACAGCCTTGACGCGATGGAATACGCGATTGAACGCGACATCCCGACATTGATTGAAGGTTGGCGGTAAATCATGAAATGGATTGATGCAATAAAAAGAAGGTGGCAAAACCGGATG
>JAZRFL010000131.1:0-12627 GCA_045661365.1 Acutalibacteraceae bacterium
CCGTAGGCGATCAAAGTGGGATCTTCGTAGTACTTGTCCATGATAGCTTCGAACAAGCCGTCACGAACGCTGTACAATTTGGCCTTGGGATAAGGATTGCCGTTTTCGTCGAAAGCATAACGCTTGGAACGAGCAATTTTCTTTACGCGTTCGTTGTCTTCTTTTGCTTCGCGAACTTCGCATTCACGATCTTCCATCTTGGCAACTTCTTTGTTGGAGAACATAATGCCTTCGATGTGATCGGGATGTTCGTTGTAATCGGTATAGGGAGAGATTTCCAAATCGGAAGCCAACATGAACATTCTTTGGTTGCGGTCGATCACAGCGTCACGAACAGCTTCCACTTCTTTCTTGGTGGCAACTTTAGCATCGATGATTTGTTGGGGGAATACGGTCAAGGGATCCAATTGTGCCCATTCTTCCACTTCTTCTTTCACACGATAGCTCATAGCGTCGGAGGTGGAGTGACCGGACAAACGATAGGTAACAACGTCCAAAAGAACGGGGCCTTTGCCTTCTTCCAAGAGTTTTCTCTTGCGTTTGTAAGCATCGATAACAGCCAGAGGATTCCAACCGTTGATGCGTTCGGCATTCATTTGGTTTTGAGCAATGCAACCCAAACGAGCCAAATCACCGTAAGCCATGGTTTCGCCCTTGGTTTGGCCACCCATGCCGTAGTGGTTGTTGTTGAAGTTGAACACGATGGGCAAACCGCCTTTATAGCCGTCTTCCCACAGTTCGTTGTATTGGTCCATAGCGGCGAAGTTCATAGCTTCGTATACAGGACCGCGAGCAGCAGCACCGTCACCGGCGTTAGCAACTACGATACCGGGTTTCTTGTTGCATTTTTTGTACAAAGCAACACCGGTAGCGATGGGGCCGGAACCACCAACGATAGCGTTGTTGGGGAAAATACCGAAGGGCAAGAAGAAAGCGTGCATGGAGCCGCCCAAACCACGAGCAAAGCCGTTATCTTTGGCAAACAATTCGCAGGTCAAACCATAGATAAAGAAATCTTTGGCAATGTCTTTGGTGGTTTTGCCGGTGGTGTATCTTTTCACGATTTCATAGTTTTTGCCGCTGTTGAACTCTTCCATGATTTTGATGAGCTCTTCGTCGGTCATTTTTGCGATAGCAGAAAGACCCTTGGCAATAACTTCGTGGTGAGAACGGTGAGTACCGAAAATGAAGTCGTTGGCATCCAAGGTAAAGGCTTGACCTACAGCGGTAGCTTCTTCACCGATAGCCAAGTGAGAGGGGCCGGGATAGGTGAATTTTTTGCCGTTGTATTCGCCTTGCAATTTGATGGATTGCAACATGGATTCAAATTCACGGATCGCAACCATGTCGGCGTACATACCAAGGAATTCTTCTTTGGTAAAGTTTTTCTTTTCGTCGGCAACAGTTTTGTCGTATTCGCAAACGGGGATATCTTCAAAAGTAATCGTGCGTTTTGCGAACTTGTCTTCGGGTTTTACGTACATTGACTTAGGCATATTGAAAACACTCCTTTGTTAAATTAACAGTTCTTTATTTGACCTCAAATAATGCTTCACGAACCACTTCACACACGGTGGGATGGGGGAAGATGATTTCTTTGAGGTTGTCGATGGTAGTTTCGGTTTCGATCATAATAGCGGCACCGTAGATGATTTCAGCGGCATAGTTGGCAATCATGTGAACGCCCAATACACGATGATATTTTTTATCTACAATCACTTTTACAATACCGTCACCGCCGGGATTTTCGGCAATGTAACGACCGGATTGCATCATGGACATTTTAACCACTTCTACATCTAAGCCTTTGGCTTTGGCAGATTCTTCGGTTTCACCTACGCAACCAACTTCGGGGTTGGTGTAAATAACGCTGGGAATTGCGTCATAGCGCATACGGTCTTTTTTGCCCAAAATGTTGTTGATGGCAACTTCGCCTTCACGATAAGCGGTGTGAGCCAACATAACTTTGCCGTTTACGTCACCTGCGGCATACAAACCTGCCACGTTGGTTTTCATAAACTCGTCGGTTTTGATTGCGCCACGTTCCAGTTCTACGTTCAAGGTTTCCAAACCGTAGCCGGTGGTTACGGCACGACGGCCGATGGCACACAAAACTTTGTCGGCTTCTACCGATTTGATTTCGCCGTTTTCTTCAAAAGTAACTTTGCCGTTACCAACTTCGGTTACTTTGCAACCAAGGCGGAATTCAATGCCTTTTTTGGCGTAGTTGTTCATAAGAATATTGGAGATTTCGCGGTCGGTGGGGCCGGCAATCTTGTCCATCATTTCCACAACGGTAACCTTGCTACCTACGGAATTGTAGTAAGAAGCCATTTCCAAACCGATAACGCCGCCGCCGATAACAACCAGTTTTTCGGGGATAGCGTCCAGATCCAGCACTTCGCGGTTGGTCATAACGAAACCGTCAGCCAGTCCTTCGCGCAAACCGGGAATGGGAGGCACAACTGCTTCGGAGCCGGCACAGATAAGCATTTGCTTACCGCAGTAAACTTCACCGTTGGCTTCTACTTTAAAGCCGTCGGCATCTCTGCCTTGAATGGTGCCCATAGCGGCAACCACTTTAACACCGGCTTTTTTCATTTTGGCGCCAATACCGGAAACCAGCATTTTAACAACACCGTTTTTCCGTTCTACCACTTTCTTTTGATCAATGGTAGCGCCGGCACAAGCCACACCGTACACATCGCTGTGGTTGCAGTAGTCAAATACTTTGGCAGAATACAGCAAAGATTTGGAAGGAATGCAACCTTCGTTCAGGCAAACACCGCCCAAAGCGCGTTTTTCGATCAACAAGGTTTTCAGACCGCCGTGAGCGGCACGTTCTGCGGCATTGTAGCCACCGGGGCCACCGCCCAATACGATTAAATCAAAGAGTTCCATTTAAAATTCCTCCTGCTTATTTGCTGAGCAAAATGGAGAAATTCTCCAATGCGTTCTTCAAATCAACCAAGAAACGGGAAGCGGGAGCACCGTCCAAAGCACGATGGTCGTAAGTGAGGGACAAGCCCATAGCGGGATAGGTCTTGATCTCGCCATTTACTTCTTTCACGCGAGTGGTGATGGTGTTCACACCCAAAATAGCAACTTGGGGAGTGTTGAGAACAGGAGTGAAGCTTTCGATACCGAAAGAACCCAAGTTGGAGATGGTGAAGGTACCACCTTGCAACAAGTCGGGAGTAGCGGCACCATCTTGGCAGGTTTTGGCCAATTTTTTGGCTTCGGAAGAAATTTCGTTAAGAGATTTCATGTTGGCGTTGTGCAGGGTGGGTACCAACAAGCCCTTGGGAGTGTCTACTGCAATGCCCAAGTTTACGTTGGTGAAGTAACGCATGGTGTCACCGTTAATGAGGTGAGCGTTGAGAGCACGATGAGCTTCGTTTTTCAACACGCGGGAAACAGCATACAAAATGATGTCGTTGAGCGTAATGTTGTTCAGACCCAAAGCTTCGGCACCGTTTTTCACCTTTTTGCGGAATGCCATGATTTCGGTAGCATCGAAGGTGATGGTGTGGGTAAGTTGTGCGGCAGTGGTCAAAGAGTTGACCATTTGTTTGGCAATGGTCTTGCGAATGGTGGGCATCTTTTCGTCCACGAATTCGGCAACGGGAGCAGCGGCTTCTTGAGCGGCGGCAGGAGCGGCGGCACCGATATCGTTTACCGAGAACTTGCCACCCAAACCGGTACCGGCTTGACCGTCAAATGCGCCTGCGGCGGCAGGAGTGCTGACAGGGCCGTTTTCGATCAGATTGCGAATATCCCGTTCAATAATACGACCGTCGGGGCCGGTAGCGCCGGCAAAGCGGGCTTCTACACCAGTTTTAGCGGCCAATGCTTTGGCACGGGGAGAGATTTTTACAAATTCGCCTTGTGCAACGGGAGCAGCGGCTTCTACGGCGGCTACGGGAGCAGCGGCAGCAGGAGCGGCTTCGGCAACGGGGGCGGGTGCAGCTTCTGCAGGAGCAGCAGCGGCGGGAGCGGCATCGGCAGGAGCAAACTCTGCGGTGCTTTCGCCTTCGTTACCAATGACGCAAACATTGGTCATAACCTTAACGTCGTCATCTTCTGCAAAAAATTGAGCCAGCATAATGCCGTCTACAGGAGATTCTTCGTCCAGGGTGGATTTGTCAGTTTCGTAAGTGAAGAGAACGTCGCCTTTTTTAACAGCGTCGCCCACTTTCTTGTGCCAAGTGGTCAAAATACAGCTTTCAACTGTAATACCCACGTTGGGCATCATTACGGGTGTTGCCATAATCAATTCCTCCTTAAAAAATTGATGGAAATAATATACTGTTTATGAATAAAAAACTTATTCAAAATACAACCTTGGTATTGGTTTCCTTTGCCAACGTCAGCACCGTTTCGTCAGGGCGAATATCGGTAACCAAAATGTCCACGTCAGTCATATTGGCGAAGGTATAGGGCATGGACTTGCCAAACTTGGAGCTGTCCACCATCAAAATGGTGCGACGAGCTTTGGCGGCAATGGCACGTTTCAACTCACATTCATCGGCGTTTCCGCAAGTAAAGCCGTTTTCGGGAGAAAAAGCCGAAGCCACCAAAAAGGCGATATCGAAATTCAGACTTTGTATAAACTGAATGGATTGACTTCCCGAAACCGAAAGTGTGTTGCGATTAATTACCCCGCCGATCATGGTAACGTTGGGTTTGTACCGTTTGGAAACTTCCATGGCCACGTTGGGCGCGCAAGTAAGAATCGACAAATTAATGTCGGTCAAGGCGCGGGCAAAGCTCATGCCGGTAGAGCCGGAATCAATAAAAATAGAACGACCGGTTTCTGCGTAATCGGCGGCCAAATGAGCAATCCGTTCTTTGGCAATGGGATTTTTCACCGCACGCAAAGCATACAGATCTTCTTGCGTACCCAAAGATTTAATATGACGGGCACCACCGCGAATACGGACCGCTTCCCCGATTTTTTCAAAAAACTCCAAATCGCGACGCAGGGTCATGCTGGAAACCTCGGGAAATTGTTTTTCCAAATCCTTTAACATAATGGTGTCTTGCTCTCTGAGCGATTCCAGAATTTTTTCTCGACGGTTAAAGCTCATAAAACCTGCCCCCTCTCTGTTGATATCAAACGTGTTGCAAATAATGTGAAAAATTCACACTATCGTGTTAATTATAATCATTTGTCGGGTTTTTGTCAATGGGTTTTTCGTAAATTTCGCCCCTTTTTTCCCTGCTTTTTTCAAGCATACATCAGGGTTTGAGAACTTTGTTCACGGTTTGTTCATATTCCCATGCTATGATGATAAAAAATGACGGAGGATCGCACCATGAATATCGCCCATTTTTTAACTCACAAAAGCAATGTTGCTTATTTATACAACGATTTTACCTTGCGCCAAGCACTGGAAAAAATGAAGCACCACGGCTATACCGCCATTCCCGTAATCTCCCGCGAGGGACAATATATCGGAACGGTATGCGAGGGGGACTTTTTGTGGTATTTGGTACGTGGAGAAGGAAATCAACCTCTGCAACAAATCGACATACAAGACGTGGAAGCCATGCAGCTGAGTGACCTACCCTTTGCCCGTCAATACGAGTCGGTCAATATTACCGCCACCATAGACACCCTGATCGACAAAGCCGTCACCCAAAACTTCGTGCCGGTGGTAGACGATTTGGGATCGTTTATCGGCATTATCACCCGAAGAGATATTTTACGGTATTTTTACCAAACTGTTACTCCGCAAGATTAAGAAAAAACAAAAACAACCCCTGCCGAACCCATTTCGGCAGGGGTTGTTTGTCAATCATTGGCTTTAAACACGTCCGCCACTTCGCTTATGGTCACAAAAGCATGGGGATCAATCGTGCGAATCAATCCTCTCATGCGGGCAATTTGAAAACGATTGACCACAAAATATATAATGGTCTTGTCGGAATTGGAGTACCCGCCGGTAGCATGAATTTTAGTCGTACCGCAACCAAAGGTTTGCATGAGCGCCTCGCTGATTTCTGTCGCTTTTTCGGTAATGATCATGACCTCTTTGGAACGGTCGAACCCTTCTACCACAAAGTCTACGGTTTTCAACCCTGCCGCATAGGTCACAATAGAGTACAACGGCAAGATCCAACTGTGAATCACCAAACCGCACACCACGTATAGAAGTACGTTGTAGATCATAACAAAGGTCCCCACCGTAATGTTCAGCCGTTTGGCAAAGATCACCGCCATAACTTCGATTCCGTCTATGGCACCGCCATAGCGAATGGTCATGCCGCTGCCCACACCCGAGATCAAACCGCCGAACAATGCGCAAAGCAACAAATCCTGTCCCGCCAAGGGCGAAGCCATGCTTACGTCAATCGGGAATACGTCGGTAATCAAAAACGAGGCTACCGAATAGATCACCACCGCGAAAACCGAATAAACCGTAAATGCCGCTCCTTGTTTTTTCAACCCAAACAAAAACAACGGAATATTCAAAGCAAGCAAAAACACCGATAAATTCAAATAATCCGGTGTCACTTGGGAAAGCAAGATCGAAGTCCCGGAAATTCCGCTGTCGTACAAATGCACCGGTGCCAAAAACAAGGTTACCCCAAAAGCATTGATGCACCCCGCGAAAAGCAAAAACACAAAGTTTTGCCATTTTAACTGTTTTAATTCCTCTACTCGGCCTGTCGTCTTATTCACCGTTATACGCCTCCGTCACGTTCAATCGATTATACTATTTCTATGAATTTGGCATTTGATCAGAATCGATTTTTTCAAGAAACAAGCGTTGCCATGGTATTTACCACACAACGCTTGTTTCCTTCTGCTTATCGATGACGACGATTGCGGTTGGCGGCACACACCAACTGAATCATAAGCACCGAAGCCAATAAGATCTGTTCCAAATTGGGATCGGCAAATTCCAGCTCGTAGCTGTCGCCCCAAGCAACCATCTTTTTGTTCACCTTGGCAACGGGCACACCGTTGCGGGTGAATTCAAAGGACATTTTCAAGAAATTACCGCTAATGTTGATGCCAAATCCGCCCAAAACGTACTCGTAGTTAAACATTTTGACCTGTTGCATGGCATCGGTGATCACACGCCCGTCGGGAGTCAAAAAGTCAAAGTTCATGGCGGCTACGGTCATTTTCTTTTGTTGGCTGACCTTGATCAGGTCGTTGCCGTATGCATCGTAAAGCATGGCGTTGTAGCGAATCATGCTCTCGCTTATGGTAGCGGCACGGTACCGCACTACCCCCTGCTCGTCTTTGATTTCAAATTGGTAATTAAACATGGTCAGACCCTTGGCATCAAAATACAACCGCCGAGGGGCACTCACCGCTTGCTGTGCGGGAACGGGTGCCGAAACGGGCACCGCCACAGGTGTGGCAACAGATTGTGCCGCAGGAACAGGTACAGGAACGGCAACCGACTCGGCAGAGGCGGTTGCGGTTACCCCGGTGGGGGTTCCGCAGCGGGAACAAAATTTTGCTGTGTCAGCCAATTGCTGACCGCATTTCATACAAAACATAATAGATACCATCCTTTATTCATATTTGATTCGTACGGAATAAAAGTTAATCATCGAGGAAATTCCACAGGAGTCGTGCCGGTCAGGTTTAAAAAACGCCAATAAGTATTGGCTCCCGCCATGGAATAAATACAAGTCACGCTACACAAATCGCCCGACTGATTGATAAACAACATGGAACCAGCAACATTTTCCGCGGTAATCGTTTTATTGTATTGATCCACATAATCTGCGGTATGGGGATGATTACTGTAAGATTCAATAAATCGTTGCCCCGCTTTTTGAATCAACAAATCGGTTAACTGTTGCTCGGTCAAACCAAACATTTGACGCAAATCATCGTTGGTCAGCCGCTTGCCGGTATCAATCGACACATTATATACCTCGAAATAATCACAACCGTTGGGGTAGCATTCTCTCACCAAAACCGAAACGACACGATTGGCATATTGCCAAAAATAATCATATCGCTCTCTGGCATCACTATTTGCCAGTGCTTTTTCTCCCTCGGCAAGCATCATGCGGTTTACATTTTCTGCCAAATCATTTGGTAAATTGATTTTAGGAATATGATATTCATACAGCCCGGGATTATAAGGGTCTTGCACAAACTCGCACACCGCATCGGTTACCAAGTTGTCTAAATCCGGTTCATACAAGGTGGGTTCAGATGCCGGTTGTGACGGTTTTGAAACCTCCGCATTTTCGGTTTGTGACAAGTCATCCTTTTGGTTGTTATCGGTTTTTTTGTGACAGGCAGTAAAGGAAAAGATTAAAACAGGCAATAAAAGCAATGCTACGAATTTTGCACGCAATTTCATGATAATTCCTCCTATTCCATCGGTTCAAACAGTTTCAGCTCCGCTTCGGTCATCAGGTACAGGTCGGTAAGGGTTTTGGGCTGTCGGCCCGCCGAAACAAACCCATTTTCATCCTGCCCTACCACCAGGGCAGGTTTCCCCTTCACTACCACCAACACCCGCCGATCTTTGCTCGGCTTGGGTCGCACCAACACAACCTTTTCTCGACCGGGTGTTGCCACCCCGCCAAAAAGATGCAGTTGTTCCCACACCACCGTTTTGTCTTCTTTACAATGAATATGGGTGGCTTTGTTGGCAGTCCGCTTGGTCAGATATACCAAGTACGGTTGCTCACGATAAACGACCTCGGTTGCGGTGTATTCTTCGGTTTCTTCCACCCGTTGTCCAAATTGCTTAAAACATTGGTACAAGGTCATTTCCCGCTCGGCCACGTATTCCATAATATCCGTTACCCCACAATGAAGCGCCCGACAGATCTTGACCAAGGTGTCGGTGGTCACCGTTTGATTTTTGGTCAGCTTGGCAATCACACGAGAACTGATACCCGTAAGCTCCATTAAATCGGTCTTGGTCAATCCCTTGTCAATGAGAAACTTCCAAAGCTTGGCATAATCCATATACACTACTGCCACCACCTTTCTGTTATTATGGTAGCATACCTCTTGCGAAAAGTCAATAAAAAATTTACGAAAGTAAAGAAAACCGCTCTTTATCGTTTGAAATCATACCGCAAAATAGGGAACCGACTGCACGGGTCATATCTTTTCGATTTTACCAAGCTACAATCAGAATTGTACCATGCCGTTTTCCCCTTGCAAGAGAAAACAAAAACGGTGACAAACGTCGACCGATCGTCGCATTCATCACCGCTCACTATATTATTATAAACGATTGCCGCAAACCCCACAAAAACTGGCATTGGGTTGGGCTTGTGCATGACAATTGGGGCAAACCTTAGCAGGGGCCGAAGCCACCGCCATGCCGCATTGAGGGCAAAAACGGGTAGTGGGAAGCAATTGTCCACCACAATTCACGCAAAACCGAACACCCGCAGGCATGGCTTGTGCAGGTGTTACCGGGGCAGGAACGGATGTCGCAGGGGCAGGTGGGGTCGGCGCATTTGACACGGCAGGAGCCGTAGCGGGCGCGCTTGTGGCAAGCGTGTCGGGAGTCACTTGGTTTTGCGGCAGCAAAAAGTCCTCGACACGGAAATTGGCAGGCCGCGGTACCACCGGTAAAAACCGTTGCATGGCGGTATTTAGATCTTCGGCATAGCGACCGTAACGAGCGCCTGCCGCCTGTGCAATGCTAAAACGGAAATTTACCGCCGTTCCTGTACCATATGGCATAAAATGAATGTGACAAGAACCGCCATTCATATTGTATTTAAAGGAAAAATTCACCCCAAAGGAAATGGTGTGGTACGGTTCTTGACCGCAATCCCGTTCAAAGGGCTTATGGGTAGCGGCATTTAAGTACGCCGCATATACTTGGTCAACGGGCGCTTCGATATAAAATCCCACGTCTCTTCTCATGATCGATTCCTCCTGATTATTATCATTTGCTTACAGTATAAATGAATTTACGTAAATGTCAAGTGTTGAGTACGCTCTCGGTCAGACCACCTGCATAAAATACTCGGTAATGGTAGCGGGCGATTCTTTGGTCCCGTTGTCGATCCACCAAGTAAGCGTTCCCATAAAGGTAGATACCACATGATTTTGCCAAAAAGCCGAGGGAAGATCTCCCCGATTTTTGTCAGCAAACAAGTCCATATGCTCGGCTACCAAGCGGTTGAGATTGACACTGAAATACTGCAAAAACAATTCGTTGTTTGGCGAAGACAGCAACACCAAAAGGTTGTTGTCATTTTTTTGTAAGTGTTCGAACAAATGTAAAAATACCGATTGGGAACCGTCGCAGGTAAATATGTGTCGGTGGTCGTGTCCCACCTTTTGCTCGGTGTCGAACAAATGGCAAAACAACTCCTCGCATAATTCCTTGAGCAAAAAATCCTTGGTTTCAAAATGAGCATAAAAAGTGGCTCTACCCACGTCGGCGGCATGGATGATTTCTCCTACCGTGATTTGATTGAAATTCTTTTTGGTAAGCAAATGGGTAAAGGCGTTGAAAATTGCTTCTCTTGTTTTTCTTTGACGTCTGTCCATGCCAATTTCTCCATACATTTTTTGTGATTTGTTCGGTAATGAACCATCTCGCTCCATCGTATATTGAAATCGGCGGGAGTTTCGGTACAATACAATCGAACAACGTGTTCTGTAACGAATATATTGTACCATAGAAAACCATGCAAGTCAACGGAGGTACCTATGAAAACAGAACGAAATATTTTGGTGGCTTTTTTGCTGAATCTGTTCTTTTCGGTGTTTGAATTGATTGGAGGCAGTATCACCGGCAGCGTGGCAATTGTTTCCGACGCAGTTCACGACATGGGCGACGCCGCCAGTATTGGAATCTCATACTTTTTGGAAAAAAAGAGCAAACGAGAACCCAACGACCAATACACCTACGGGTATGCTCGCTACTCGGTGATCGGCGGATTTATTACCACCCTGATCCTTTTAATCGGGTCGGTGGTTATGATCTACCATGCCGCAGGCAAGCTGATCGATCCCGCCACGATCCACTACAACGGCATGATCGGTTTTGCCGTGGTAGGGGCGGCAGTCAACTTTTGTGCGGCTTTTTTCACCCGCAAGGGAGATTCGGTCAACCAAAAAGCGGTCAACCTGCATATGTTAGAAGACGTTTTGGGATGGTTAGTTGTTTTAATCGGCGCGGTGGTAATGAAATTCACCGATTTTACCCTGATCGATCCCATCATGTCCATAGGGGTTTCGCTCTTTATTTTGATCAGCGCGATCAAGCACCTAAAAACCGTTGCTGTACTTTTTTTGGAAAAAGCTCCCGCGGGCATCGACGTAAGCGAACTGAAAAACCAATTGGAAATGATCGAAGGAGTACGCAACATCCATCACATCCATCTTTGGAGCATTGACGCTCACAACAATTTGGCAACCTTGCACGCGGTAACCGATGCAGATCCCAACAAAATCAAACAAGCACTCCGCGCAAAACTGCGGGAGTGCTCGGTGGAACACGTAACCATAGAAATTGAAACAAGTAATGAATATTGCGATCAAAGCAACTGCCATGCCCCATCGATCATACACGAAGATCACCACCATCACCACTGACTTATGTTAGGCTTCTTCGCTACCGTCCAACAAATGGTGAAGCATGCGGTCGGGATCGTTTAAAAACTGCTTGGTGATTTGAAAATGTTGCGTTTCTCGGTAATCTACCTTGTGAATTCCTTGCTTGGTAAACTGCCAAACCTCTGCCCGGGGAAAGGACATTAAAATCGGAGAGTGGGTCGCAATAATAAACTGCGAACCCTTGTCGACCAAAGCTTGCATTTCCGCCATTAGGGTAAGTAGCCGCATGGGAGACAGCGCCGCTTCGGGTTCGTCAAACAGATACAGCCCCTGCCCTTTCAAGCGATGCTGTACAATGCTGAGAAAACTTTCCCCATGGGATTGATGATGCAAAGAAACCCCGCCGTACCCCGAAATCAACGGCGGACTAAAAGCAGGTTGTCGATCCAGCTCTTCTAAATTGGTGGCAACGTTATATAAACTTTCTGCCCGCAGAAAAAAGCTGTCTTTTGGGAAGGCCCGCTTAACAATTTGCAAATGTTCGTGCAACTCCGAATGAGTTTGGTTGGTGGCAAAGTGAAAATTGCGAGAGCCTCCTTCGGCGTTTAATCCATACGCCACCGCAATGGCTTCCAGCAAGGTGGATTTTCCGGTTCCGTTTTCCCCCACCAAAAAGGTTACGTTGGCAGAAAACGCCAATTGTCGCGTCTTCGCCAAATACTGTATGGCAGGCAAATGGTTTAAATACGAATCACGAGGTAAGCGATCGTCAAACAAAACCTTTGCAATAAAAGCGGAAAAAGCCATGTGCACACCTCCATTTCCAACGATACGCCTGATTTCGGTTTGGGTTACAGTTGATTGTTTAGCGGTCTTTGACGTGCATTTTGATTTGCTTGCGAAATTGTCCCGGCGAGATATGCATCGCATGGCGAAAACTTCGGACAAAGCTGTTAAGATCCAAAAATCCACATTGCTCAGCAATGTCCTCCAATCCAAGATCATTGCGGAGCAGCAAATACCGAGCATGGGCAATACGGCAACGCTGACGGTAGTTGAGCGGGGTGTAGCCGGTATATTTTTTGAACCGCACGATAAAATGGGAC
>JAZRFL010000132.1:0-1300 GCA_045661365.1 Acutalibacteraceae bacterium
TCGAAGCAGTATGCGAAATCGATCAGGGCAATACGACGAAACTGCCGACGTTGTTCAACGCCCTGTTGGGAGAGAAGCAGAAAAAAGCGCTTGTCGCGTATTTGTGAGAAACAACGGGAACGTGTACCGTTGAACAGATGAGCGAAACAATCGTGGAGATTTTCAGCCTGTTGAAGGAATCTGAAAAAAAATAATTGCCCTTGCTGGTATGATCGCGATGCACCCGGACGAACTGACGTGCGATTTTGCGGAAACGTACCACGTTTTTGATATGCGGGAACTGTCGCCGACAATGGCGGCGGTTCTCGCTAATGGTTTACGGGATGATTCGCGCATAAAAATGAAACTGTCCAAACAGAACGCATCGTTGGATACGCTGATTTTGGCGACCATCGCCGACCGCGTAGGGTTGCAACTGTGGGCGGGTTCAAAAGACGGGCAGCGCCACCGCAACCGCCCGGAAAGCATCGTTGAACTACTGCAAGGGCAAGAAGACAAAGCAAAAACATTCAGGACAGCGGCGGAATTTGATGCCGCTTTTAATAACCTCGTAGGAGGTGAATAAATGGCAACGGAACTTGCACAGGCATATGTGCAAATCGTACCGTCGGCAGATGGCATAAAAGGCAAAATAGGCGAAGCGCTGGGCGATGAACCCGAAAAGGCTGGCGAAAAAGCGGGTAACGACGCGGGTCACAGTTTCGGCGCGTCCATGGCAAAAGGTATTGCAGCGGCGGCGGCAGCGGTAACGGGCGCGGCGATCGCGCTTGTTAAAGGCGTAATCGACGGAGCAAAAGAAACCGCGAATTTCGGGGACGTCATTGACAAAACCTCGCAGAAATTAGGCTTGTCTGCTTCGGCATATCAGGAATGGGATTACGTCATGAACCTTGCCGGTACGGATATGCAGAGCATGACCACCGGTTTGAAGACGCTGACGAACAAACTTGACGACGCCAAAAACGGCAGCGAATCCGCGCAAGCCATGTTCGCGGCATTGGGTATTTCGATGGACGAAATTAATACCATGTCGCGTGAAGACCTGTTCGGGGAAACCATTAAAGGGTTCCAAGGCATGGCTGATTCGACGGAACGCGCCGCGCTGGCAAACGATTTGTTCGGGCGCAGCGGTCAGGATTTGACGCCGCTTTTCAATCAGAGTGCCGAAGCAACACAGGAACAGATTGAACGCGCACGCGAATACGGCATGGTCATGTCTGACGACCTTGTAAAAGCATCGGCGGCGTTCGTGGATAGTCAGACAACGTTAAAAAACACGCTGGGCGGTTTGAAAAACCGT
>JAZRFL010000133.1:0-17596 GCA_045661365.1 Acutalibacteraceae bacterium
AAAGGCAGGTGCTCTGCCGACTGAGCTAGCGGGTCATAGACTGAATTAGTACCATTGGGATGGCTGGGATGGCGGGATTCGAACCCACGTATGACGGAGTCAAAGTCCGTTGCCTTACCGCTTGGCGACATCCCAATATAAAGTGGGGTGGGTAATCGGGCTCGAACCGACGACCTCCAGAGCCACAATCTGGCGCTCTAGCCAACTGAGCTATACCCACCATAAGTCCTGTCTCTCAGACAGCAAGATGATTATACCACATATTTTTTATTTTGCAACCCCTTTTTTTGATTTTTTTTATTTTTTTCATTGATTTTTATTAGGATTATGTTATACTATAATAAAATTTAAATAAAAGGAGTCTTGAACATGGCAAATTTAAAAGGAACCAAAACCGAAAGCAATCTCATGGCCGCCTTTGCAGGCGAAAGCATGGCTCGTAATAAATATACCTATTATGCCTCTAAAGCAAAAAAAGAGGGCTACCAACAAATTGGTGCGTTGTTTGAAGAAACCGCAAACAATGAAAAAGAACACGCCAAAATTTGGTTTAAACTGTTGCACGACGGCATTGCCGACACGGCAACCAATCTGAAAGATGCCGCCGCAGGTGAAAACGAAGAATGGACCGAAATGTACGCCCGCATGGCAAAAGAAGCCGATGAAGAAGGCTTTGCCGACATTGCCGCTTTGTTCCGCATGGTTGGCGCTGTTGAAAAACACCATGAAGAACGGTATTTGAAGCTGCTTCAAAATATTGAAGACGGCAGCGTTTTCAAGAAAAACGAAAAAACTGTTTGGATCTGCCGCAACTGCGGTCACATTGTAGATGCTGTTGCCGCTCCTCAACTGTGCCCCGTTTGTGCGCATCCCCAAGCATATTTTGAATTGCGGGTTATCAACTACTAAAAATTCACATGATAAAGCGGCAGAATCGCTGAGTTCTGCCGTTTTTCTTTTGCATGGATATCCTATGTCTGGTAATGCTATAAACGCACTTCTTTCAAAAACAAAAAAGTTATTCTTTTTTGGGGGTTGCTGAGTATAGTATACTATAAAGGAGCCAACTGCATGAAGCAATGGATCAATCACATATATCGAAGATGGCGTTTGTTTTTTAATTATCCCCTGTCCGCCTTCGCGGCGCAAACCTCTTTTTCTTTGATTTTGTCGGCCTTCCCTTTTGCCATGCTGTTGTTTACTCTTATGGGGTATGTTCCCGGTTTAGAGCAACATATGCTGCAAAGCGAGTTACGCCGATTTATGCCGGAGTTATTTGAGGAATTTATTAACCGCATATTTCAGGACATTGCGATTGGTCGCAACCTTACTCTTATTTCGATCACCGCTCTTTCGGCACTGTTTGCCGCTTCCAACGGATTTGTTTCTATGATTCGCGGCATGAATACGGTATATGGCATACAGGAAGCACGCTCGTTTTTTCGGATACGTATTATGGCGCTGTTGTGCACGTTGATTTTGATCTCTGCTATGCTTCTTACCTTATTGCTCATGGTGTTTGGTGATTATATCGTATCTTTGCTTATTTTTACCCTTCCGCCATCATTTCGTTCCTCTATTCCTGCCATGGGGTACCGCGTCATGCTGATCTACGTCTTTTTGGCGGTCATGTTTATTTTGGTATACAAAACCATGCCAAATCGAAAATCCACCATAAGACATGAATTTCCCGGTGCTTTGGTTGCCGCAAGCGGATGGCTGATCTTTTCGTTTATTTATTCGATGTTTATATCTCATATCAGCACCTATTTGTATGGCAGTTTAACCTCAGCAGTATTTATGATGCTATGGATCTATTATTGCATTTATATCTTATTTGTGGGCGCACAAATCAATTGTTGGTTACGATTAAAGCGTCAGCAACGACATAAAGGAGAATGAGTATGTTTCAAGAAATCAACATTCGCGATTTGAACCAAAATGCAATCAAAATGATTGCCGACCGTTGGTTGCTTATTGCGGCAGGAACCAAAGACGGCTACAACATGATGACCGGTTCTTGGGGGGCTTTGGGTGAAATGTGGGGCAAAGATATTGCCACCGTAGTAATTCGTCCCACCCGCCACACCTATGGTTTTATGGAAGAAAACGACTATTTCACCGTTTCGGTATTCCCCCAAGAAATCAACAAAGCCGTGCACGGCATTTGCGGCAGTAAAAGCGGTCGAGAAATCGACAAAACTGCCGAAACCGGCTTGACACCTCTGTTTGACCAAGGTGTATATTTTGAACAGGCCGAAATCGTGTTGATTTGCAAAAAGATTTATGTGAGCGACGTACAACCTGAAAATTTCATTGATCGCTCTCTGGATGAAAAATGGTACAACAAGGATTACCACAGAATGTACGTAGGTGAAATTGTAAAGACCTTAGTAAAACAATAAAAAAAGAAAAACCGGAACGACAGAGGTTGGGAGTCGTTCCGGTTTTAGTTTGCAATAATTAGGCGTTGGCCTTCAGTTTGAGGGCGAGTGCCGATTTTTTATGAGCTGCGGTATTTTTATGGATGATACCTTTGGCAGCGGCTTGGTCGATTTTCTTCACAGCCAAACGAACAACTTGTTCTTTGTCAGCGGCAGAAGTATCGATAGCTACGTTGGCCTTTTTGATCGCAGTCTTCAATGCAGAATTGTAAGCTTTGTTACGAGCAGTTCTAACAGCGGTAACCATAACGCGTTTTTTAGCAGATTTAATGTTAGGCATTCTTACACCTCCCTACCGAAAATATCTATAATTCAGTGACTTAAGATATAATACCACCGTCTTTCACAAAATGCAAGCACTTTTTTTCAAAAATTGGATATTTCTTTTGTTTTTATCCACACTAATCAAAAATCCGCTTGCAAAGGAGAAAAAATTATGAATCCTCGTACCGATTTGGCTTTGGAAATCCAAGAAACTGCCCCTTCCCCCTACCCCGGAGTCGCTTGTGAAGAGTTAAGTTTAGGAAGCGCCAAAATCACCCGTATCCAAGTACTGAATCAGCAAGGTTCGCAGGCAATTGGCAAGCCTGTCGGCAATTATATTACCATAGAAGTTCCCCCTTTTTCCGACGAAACCGCCGCCGATGACACACGTCGTTCGGCAATCACGGTAGAATTGAAAAGAATGTTGCCGCAAGAAGGTGCTGTTTTGATTGCCGGTTTGGGAAACGATCGTATTACCCCCGATGCGTTGGGACCGCAAACCGTAGAGCGATTGTTGGCCACCCGCCATATTAGCAAAGATCTGTCCCAAGCGCTTGGATTGGGAGAACTTCGTCCCGTTTCGGTCATTGCGCCGGGTGTGCTTGGTAAAACGGGAATCGAAACTGCCGAATTGATCAAAGGGGTGGTAGATCAGGTTTCTCCTGCGGCGGTTATTGTCATTGACGCCTTGGCCTCGCGCCGTTTATCGCGACTCGGTTGTACGGTACAACTGTGCGATGCAGGTATTATTCCCGGTTCGGGTGTGGGAAATCAAAGACAAGAAATCAACCAACGTACGTTGGGTGTACCGGTGGTCGCTTTGGGTGTCCCCACCGTTGTTGACGTGGTAACACTTGCCAACGATCTACTGGCACAAAACGACCGTGAAAACACTTCGTTACCCCAAGAAAGTTCCCATATGATGGTCACCCCGCGGGAAATCGACACCGTAATTTCCCATGCCGCCGATTTGGTAGCTTTGTCCATCAATTGTGCGTTGCACCCTCATTTATCTCCTGAGTTGATCTCAGCCTTGGTATGATTTCGGTTCATTTGGCATACAATTTTACGTAAAATTCATGCCAAGGAGATGACCAAAATGAAAAGGAACTCCAAAAAAGCCACCGTGGTATTACTCTGCACCTTGATGGTAGCTCTTTTGATCTACCAAGGAGGCGCCCTGTTGCAACTCACTTGTTATGCCGCTAAGCATTCAGCCTCTCTTTTATTGTTCAACGGAATCGCAACAAAACCAAACACATCGGTTTTTACCCCTGTTGACACCGAGGCAAGTCTGCCGTCACAACCCTCGCAACCGTCAATCGAAACCGATACCGTACCACCTGCCACACCACCCAAAGGAGTCGAAACAGGAGAGGTCAAGACCACCGTATTGTCGTTGTCTGCCGCCAACACCAAAAGCGGCGGAGTACATGTCAGCAACAAAACCGATCGCACCATAGATTTGGATGATTACTTAGACCAAGGCTTACCCTTTACCATGACCGAAACCGGTCAACCGCAAGTGCTGATCGTGCATACCCATGGTTCCGAAGCTTTTGCCGAGGGAGATTACGGATATTACGTCAAATCTGCTTCCACACGCTCCACCGACAACTCCAAAAACATGGTAGCTGTCGGTCAAGTTATAGCTGACAAACTCAACGAGGCAGGAATCGTTACCATCAATGATCCTACCCTCCACGATCACCCCAATTACACCGGTAGCTATACCCGAAGTGCCGAAACCATACAAAAATATTTAGAGCAATACCCTTCCATCAAGGTAGTGATCGACGCACATCGAGATGCGATTTCCGGTAGCGGTGATCAAAAAATCAAGCCCACGGTGGAGATCATGGGTCAAAAAGCCGCACAAATCATGATCTTAGCAGGGTGTGAAAGTGGATCGGTTACCGATTTCCCAAATTGGGAAGAGAATTTTCGATTTTGCCTGCAATTGCAAAAAAAGATAGAAGCCGATTATCCGGGACTGGCACGCCCGTTATCATTCAAAGCCTGCAAGTATAATTTTGATATGCTAAGCGGTTCTATTTTGATTGAAATCGGGAGCGATACCAACACATTGGCAGAAGCCAAATACTCGGCTCAATTGTTGTCACAAGCCTTGATCAAGGTACTACAGCCCTAAACGCAAAAACACCCCAAAGCGGTTGCTTCGGGGTGTTTGATCAATGGTTGTCTATTTTTTATAAAACGGTCCGTAATAGGCGTCTACCTCTTGTTGGATCACATTTTTTATATTGACAACGTCCACCGACGGTTTCATGTCGGGATTAAGCACAGAACCATCTACAGGGCCGCCTACCGCACCGGTAAAGGGACCTGAGGAAAAATCGAAGGAGGTGTTGGCAGTTGCCCAGCGGTAGACCGCTTGTCCCAATGCATCGTACCCTTTTTGCTTAGCATCTGCTACCCAGCCGTCAGCAATCGCCGCATCGGCTTCAGCCAAGGCAGAAAGCACCATGGCATAAGCATTGCCGTATTCACTCATTCCCGCAGGCACGGCATATGCAGGGCTGTTAAAGGTACACATGACGTAATCGTTTTGTGCAGGGCCTATGGGGAATGGCATGGCGCTGATTTCAAAATCACGGTCGGCGGCAGCCGAAACGGTATCGTTTAAATAATACACCACCATGGGGATCTTACCCTCACGGAATTTTTCAAACATGGCGTTTACGTTGGATTCATAAACATAGGCACCCGAGTTAAACAATTCCTTGGTATAAGTCAATGCGGCAATCCCTTCGTCGGTAGCAATCGAACTGATCGCCCCGCTACCATCGGGCAAGAACTTCACTTCATAGCCTGCGTTAGCAACGATCGCTTGACCAATGATATTGGTATTGGACATCATAACACCCTTTTGTTTGCTACCTGCTTGGTATTCTTCCGCAAGAGCGGTGAGTGCTTCCCACGTCCATTCTTTCTTTTCAAACTGTTCCTGTAATTTGGCAAATGCGTTTGGTGCATACCGAGACACCAAATCTTTGTTTATGGCAATCCCCATGGGGTTGGCAGACATCGCCTTTGACGCTACGCCATACAATCCATCCCCCATTTGGCAAGAGGCGGTGGAGCCGCTTTTTCGTACATCTTCGGGAAAAACAACGTTATTGTTCAAATCCATTAATTTGCCTTTTCTAGCCAAAGAACGGACCTCGTTCACCGAGACTTCGATCATATCGTAAAAGAATAAACTATCTGATTCTTCCGTCAAATTCAAGGGTACAACCGAAATAGAAACACCATATTTTTGCTCTGCCTTGGCAACCGCTTGTTGCCACGCCCGCCCAAAGTCGGTATCGGCAGTATACTTAGACGCATAAACAGAACCAATAGTAAAGGTTTGGTCGGTAAGTCCTGTAAATTGTACTGTTTTCCCCACCACTTGCCGTAAAATTTGCAAGGCATCGGCAGAACCGATATCGTCAGAACAGTCCATGTCTGCGGCAGAAGATTGCATGGGGGTCAATTCAACCTTACCTACCACCTTTTGCAATACCAGCAACGCATCGTCCGCACCAATCTGACCGTTCAAATTGGCATCTCCCAATCCATTTCCCGTAGTTGTTGTAGCAGATGATACTCCGGTAATCCCTAACAAAACCAGCCCTACCACACACAGAAAAGCAAGCAATCGTTTCATAATCAAACCTCCATTTTGTTGAGCAACACGAATATTATATCATATGCACGACCGCATGTCAAACCCAAAGGCTTCAAAATTCGGTTGCCGTAAACACACCAATATTGCAACTTCCCATGGTTTGCACTATAATCTATTTTAGGCAAGTTTAAGGTTCAGAAGGTATGATATCAAACGGGAGGGAGCTATATGCGTTTATTATTAGCAGAAGATGAAAAAGAGTTGGCCCGTGCACTCAGTACGATTTTACAACACAATCATTATTCGGTCGACATAGTGTACAACGGACAAGATGCCATGGATTATTTGGAGACCGAATTATATGACGGTGCAGTTTTGGACATTATGATGCCCCAAAAAGACGGGATCTCGGTCGTTCGAGAGTTGCGCGCCAAAGGAAATCCCGTACCGATTTTATTGCTTACCGCCAAGTCGGAAGTTGATGACCTGGTAGAGGGGTTAGATGCCGGCGCCGACGATTATATAACCAAACCTTTTGCTACCAAAGAATTGGTCGCTCGCATTCGCGCCATGACACGTCGTCAAGTCGCGTGTACCGATCCTGTTTTGAGTTTTGGTAACACAAGCCTGAATCGTGCCGATTTTATGGTTACCTGCCCCGATGGTTCCTTCCGTTGCGGGAACAAGGAATTTCAAATTTTGGAAATGCTTATGATGAATCCCGGACAGGTCATTTCTACCGAAAAGTTTATGGAAAAAATTTGGGGATATGACACCGACACCGAAATCAGCGTGGTTTGGGTTTATATCTCTTATCTACGCAAAAAATTGGCAAACATTGGTGCCAATGTTCGTATTAAAGCCAATCGCAGCGTAGGTTATATGCTGGAGGAAAAAGAATGATTCAAACCGTACGACGCAGGTTTATTGCCATTGCTATGTTGTCGATCTTTATGGTAGTTGGTTCAATCATTGCCTCGATCAACGTCAGCACCTATCACCAAACCATGCAAGAAGCTGACCACCTTTTGGAAGTCATTGCCAACAACAAAGGGAATTTGCCCCAAGATCATGCAAAAGATTTTACAAAACCTTTGTCACCGCAAGAGTTTCATCACACCCCTACCGACCACGACAAACCAAACCGAAAAAATGACAACCCCAAGCAAGACG
Organism: Acutalibacteraceae bacterium; assembly: GCA_045661365.1. Taxonomy (GTDB): domain Bacteria; phylum Bacillota; class Clostridia; order Oscillospirales; family Acutalibacteraceae; genus UMGS1484. The sequence continues at coordinate 7,516 of JAZRFL010000133.1, forward strand.
ATCGCTCAGATATGTCTCCCGAAGCAATATATACCACTCGTTATTTTACCGTTACCCTTGACTCATCCGGCTCGTTACTCTCGGTAAACACCGAAAAGATCGCTGCGGTAGACGCTACCCAAGCCGGTGATATGGCGATTTCTGTGTTTCAGCAAAACAAAAACCGCGGATATTATAAATATTACCGTTACTGTGCTGTTTCCGCGGACAGCGAAACGCAATACATTTTTTTAGACTGTTCCGCCTCCCTCAACGCCTATTATGATTTTATGTGGACCAGTATAGGCATCAGCTTGGGTGGTTTGTTGTTGGTATTTATATTGGTTTTGGTATTTTCCCGACTGGCAATCAAGCCGGTCATAGACAGTTATAACAAACAAAAACAATTTATTACCGATGCCAGCCATGAATTGAAAACCCCGTTGACCATTATTGATGCCAATACCGAAGTGTTGGAAATGACACACGGAGAAAATGAATGGACCCAAAGCATTCATAATCAGGTCAATCGGTTAAGTGTTTTAACCGGCGAGTTGGTCACATTGGCACGTATGGAGGAAAAAAAGAACACCAGCCAAATGAACACCTTTTTGCTTAGTGAAACCGTCAACGACGTTGCCGAACCGTATTATGCCGTTGCTCAATCACACAACAAGCAACTGCAGGTGGAAATAGAAAATGGGATTTTGTGTCAGGGCGATGAAAGCGCCCTACGGCGTTTGGTCGGCCTGCTGTTGGACAATGCCATGAAATATTCGGCTGAACAAAGCGAAATCAAGTTGCAGTTAAAATGTAACGGAAAACGAAAGATTTTAACTGTAGAAAATTCTGTTTCAACCCCTTTAACCGAAAACCCCGATCAATGGTTTGAGCGGTTTTATCGTTCCGACACCTCTCGCAACTCTAACAGCGGCGGTTACGGAATCGGACTTGCCACTGCCAAAGCAATCGTTACCGCCCACAAGGGCAAAATCACCGCCAAGGTGATAAACCAAACCCGGGTGCAAATTACGGTTACATTATAATTGTACAAAATCCCTTGGTTAAGGGAATACAGCCCATACCCCCACCGATTTCTCGGTGGGGGTATTACTGTTTGCATTTTAAATATATTTGTGTTATTATTAAAATAATGAAATTTGTAATGGATGATGATAATTAAGTTATTTTATGACGATTCATTGACAATCACAGATTAATAACACAAATTTTAAAAAGAGGTCTTTTCTTATGAAACAAATCACATTGAAACTATTGACGATCGCATTGGCAATCATTCTTTGTTTTTGTTGTTTTACCGCCTGTAACACTGAAAAAGGTTCCGACAACAATCATGCTTCCCCTACTGATAATTATGCCACTAACGACAATACAGGAGAAAGCATAGATGCCAACACCGATCCAACTGTTCAATCTAAAGAAGACGATAAAAACGAACAAGAAGCAGCGTCAAAAACCGAAAGCAAAAACGATGTTCAAAACGACATAAACACGCAAGATCATAACAACGATAATCAAAATACTACATCGCAACCAACTGTTTGTCAACATAACCAAACAAAGGTTGTAAATAAAAAGCTGGCGACCTGCACCGAGGCAGGATATAGCGGTGATACTTATTGCAAAAGTTGCAATACCCTTGTTAAAAAGGGTTCTAAAACCGCTGCCATCGGGCATAAAAACACAGAAGTTCGAAACAAAAAGAATGCAACCACCACCACAGCCGGCTACACGGGCGATACCTATTGTAAAGATTGCGGCGTTAAAATTTCTTCCGGAAAAACAATCCCTAAAGTTGAAAATAACAGTGGAAAAACGGAATATATATTGCCAAACGGTGAGCATGTTTGGTTAAATAGTTATGATGAAGTAATGGACTATACTATGAAAAAGTATACGAAATATGTTAATCATCCCTATTCTGATATAGAAAAAGAAATTCTTAGACTTTGCAATATAGAACGAGCAAAAGCTGGTGTTCAACCTCTTGAATGGTACGAAGATGCCTATTATTTTACACAAATCAGAGCAAAGGAACAGATTGAATATCCATATCACACCAGACCCAATGGAAAAGATTGGAGTACCGTATATCGTGATGCCGGTGTTCACCTACTTGGTACATTTTCTGAAAACTTATTCTATACAAGTCTTACTACAGACAATATGGCGGAACGCATTGTGGGTGCTTGGATGAATTCACCAGGTCATAAAAGAAACATTTTAGACCAAGAGGTGAATCGAATTGCTATTTCCGTTATAAAAGATGGGGATGCTTGGTATGCTGTTCAAAACTTTTTTCGTTAATTCAAATTCGTTATACAAAAAAACTCCCGCAAGTCTTGGCTTGCGGGAGTTTGCCTTTTTATTTAGTTACTGATTGCATTGGCTACGTCGTGGAGATATTCGTCAAAGGGTTTTTCCATATTTAACGCATCGTAAATATCATAATCCACAATTTTGCCTTCTTTTTCGGCTACCACTCGGTTGCCGATGCCTTGAGAAAGCAGTTGCACCGCTTCGTAACCCATTTTACTGGCAGTTACACGGTCGCGAACGCTGGGAGTACCGCCACGTTGTACGTGACCCAAAACCGTAGCACGGGAATCGATACCGGTTACGCTTTGAATTTGTTGTGCCAAACGGTCAACACTGCCAACCCCTTCGGCGACCACCACAATAAAGTGCTTTTTGCCGGTTCGTTGGGCTTGAATGATTTTTTCAATGATGTCGGTTTCCACGTTCATTTTAATTTCGGGAACCAAAATGGTGGTAGCACCGCAGGCAACACCCGAATGCAACGCCAAATAACCGGCACCGCGACCCATAACCTCAACAACAGTACAACGGTCGTGAGATTGGGCGGTGTCACGCAAACGGTCCACCATTTCCATACAGGTGTTTACGGCAGTATCAAATCCGATGGTATATTCGGTGCTGGAAATGTCATTGTCGATTGTAGCAGGTACACCAACGCAGGGAACACCATGCAAAGACAGGTCACGGGCACCACGGAAGGTTCCGTCGCCACCAATACAAACAATGCCGTCGATTCCATGCTTTTCGCAGGTTTTAACCGCTTGTTGGATTCCTTCTTCGTCACGGAAGCGAGGACTGCGGGCGGTATATAACATGGTACCGCCACGATGGATAATGTCAGACACGCTACGAATGTTCATGTCAACAATATCATCGTCAATCAAACCGTTATAACCGCGAATGACGCCTTTGACCTGCATACCTTTACTTAAAGCAGTACGAACCACCGAACGAACAGCGGCGTTCATGCCGGGGGCGTCGCCACCCGAGGTAAGTACAGCAATGGTTTTCACTTTCATTTCAAAACCCCTCCAATGGGAAAAATTCACTAAAAAACATAACTATATTATTTTATACATCCCACAATAAAATGTCAAGGATTTTCACCGAAAAAATACGGAAAACTCGCCAAATTTCGCCATTTTACGAAACGATTGCAACATTTTCCTCTCCCAAAATCCGTTTTAATTCATCGAGCATGGGCGAATTCAGATGAACAAATCGTTCTTTTGGTAAGGCAACTCGGCTGTCGGTGTCAGCATATTTTACGTAGACCGGCGTGCTTCCGGGAAAAATACTCATCAAATGCAACGCTCGTTGCTCTTGGTCCCCCTTGCTCGCCACGCGTAAATGCAACCCCTGCCATCGAGAAGCAACCGCCTGCACGGGTTTTGGCTGACTTAACGGTTTGGTGGCGGTCATATATTTGGCTTCGGGAGGGTAAATTTCCTCGCAGATCAGTTGATTTCCCCGTTCTTCACGAGTTGAAATACGTCCCTTTACCACGCAAACAGCGCCCTGCTTCAGCAATTCTTGTGCTTTGGTATACGCCTTGGGAAATACCAGCCCTTCTATGCTGCCGACGGTATCTTCCAACTGCACGTATGCCATGGTGTCATTCTTTTTGGTCACAGCGGTACGCACACCTGCCACAATGCAAAGCACCGTAACTTGTTGTCCGTCTTTTACCTCGCCGTTTTGGTCGGTCAATTCAGCGATTGAAATTGGGCTATGGGTCAACAGATTTTCATATTGCTCCAAGGGATGACCGCTGATATAAATGCCGCAGGTTTCTTTTTCCATAAGCAATTTGGTGGTAAAGTCAAAATCCTCTACCGCAGGCAATGAAAATTCTTGCTGTGCCCCGGGCAAATCAAACAACCCAAGTTGACCCTCTACGTTGCTTCGGCGATCATTGGCTAAGGTATTTAAAACCAATTCCACCCCCAGCAACATACGACGACGGTTCGGTTCCAAAGAATCAAATGCTCCGCACTTGATCAAGCTTTCTAAATTACGACGGTTTAGATCCTTGCCCTGCATGCGACGGCAAAAATCATAGAACCCACTAAACGCACCTCTTTGACGGCGCTCGCTGAGCATATTTTGAATAAAATTCAAACCCATATTTTTCACAGCCAACAGACCGAATACGATTTGTCCGTTGTGGACAATGAATTCTCCTTGACTGCGATTTACGTCGGGCGGCACCAACGAAAGGTGTTTCGTACGGCATTCGCTAATATATTCCGACACCTTGTCGCTGTCTAACACGCTGGACAAAAGTGCCGCCATATATGCCAAAGGATAGTGGCATTTTAAATAAGCGGTACGATATGCCACTACCGAATAGGCAACGGCATGGGACTTATTAAAAGCATAAGAAGCAAAATCGGTCATATCGTCAAACACACGATTGGCAACCGATGAATCAATACCACGTTCTTTTGCTCCTGCCACAAACGATGCCCGCTCTTGCTCCATCACGTCGTGCTTCTTTTTGGACATGGCGCGACGCACCACGTCGGCGTGACCATAGGTATACCCACCCAAACTGCGACAAACCTGCATAACCTGCTCTTGATAAACCAGACAGCCGTAGGTTACGTTTAAAATCGGTTCCAGTTCGGGAGTGGCATAGGCTATTTTTTCCGGATGATGGCGGTTTTCGATATAGGTACCGATGGATTTCATGGGACCCGGTCGATACAACGCCAAAGCGGCGGTTAGATCTTCAATAGAGGTTGGCTGCAGACGCGACAACACCCGCCGCATTCCTGCCGATTCAAACTGAAACACGCCCGAAGTATCTCCTTTGGACAGCATTTGAAAGGTTGCCTTGTCGTCCAAGGGAATAGCTTCAATATCAAAAGCCGGTTCGCTCAATTGAATGATCTTGACGGCCTCATCGATCACCGTCAAGTTGCGTAACCCCAGCAAATCGATTTTCAGCAGACCCAATTCTTCCAACGTTGTCATGGTAAACTGCGTAACCGCCGAATCTTCTCCCTTTGCCAACGGAACGTAGCAGTCCACAGGTTGTCGGGTAACCACCACCCCTGCCGCATGCGTAGAAGCATGACGAGGCATTCCTTCAATTTTCATCGCCATGTCAATAATTCGGTGCGCGGTTTCGTCGGTATCATACATGGCTTGTAATTCGGGCGATTCCGCCAAGGCATCGGTCAGAGAAATCTTAATACGGTTGGGAACCGCCTTGGCAATTTTGTCTACCGTAGCATACGGAATCTCATACACACGACCTACGTCTCGAATAGCGGCTTTGGCCGCCAACGTACCAAAGGTTACGATTTGTGCCACATGGTCTTGTCCGTATTTTTCCACCAGGTAGTGAATCACTTCTTCACGACGAACAAAACAAAAGTCTATGTCAAAGTCGGGCATGCTTACCCGCTCGGGATTTAAAAACCGTTCAAAGATCAATCGATATTTAATTGGGTCCACACCTGTGATTCCAATGCAGTAAGCCGCCAAGCTTCCCGCACCCGAGCCACGTCCCGGACCTACGGGAATCCCTTGTTTTTTGGCATAATGAATGAAATCCCATACGATCAGATAGTAGTCCACATACCCCATGCGGGTGATTACGTCTAATTCATAATCCAGCCGCTCGACCACTTCTGCCGACGGGTTCTCGCCGTACAAACGGTATAACCCCTCGTAGCAAAGACCACGCAAATAGGCAGCATGGTCTGCTTGAGGAATTTTAAATTCGGGCAATTTCGTCACACCAAATTCAAACTCCACGTGACACCGCTGAGCAATCTTTACGGTGTTTTCGATTGCTTGCGGTACGTGAGCAAACAAATCTACCATTTCCTCGGCTGTTTTTAAATACATTTGGTCACTATTATCATAACCAAATCCATCTTTATCGTGCAAGCTCTTACCGGTTTGAATGCAAATCAAGGTTTTTTGCATAATGTCATCGTCTTGGTTTACATAATGACAGTCGTTGGTCGCAACCAATGGGATGCCGGTATCGTTCGAAAGATCGATCAAACGCGGCAATACTCGTTTTTGTTCGGAAAGTCCATGATCTTGCAATTCAATGTAGTAGTGATCTTTCCCAAAGGTTTTTTGATACCACAAAGCGGTTTGCTTTGCCCCTTCCAAGTCACCGTTTAAGATCATTTGAGGCAGTTCCCCTGCCAGGCAAGCCGAAAGGGCGATCAGCCCCTCGTGGTATTTAGCAAGCAACGCATGATCCACTCGCGGTTTTCCGTAAAACCCGTGGGTATGAGAAAGGGACACCAACCGTATTAGGTTTTGGTATCCCTGCTGATTTTCACACAACAAAACAAGGTGATGATAGCGGTTGTCCACACCATGGGTACGACCGCTGTGATCTTTGGCAACGTATACCTCACAGCCAATGATCGGATGAACCCCTTGTTTTTTTGCTTCTTTATAAAATTCCACCGCACCAAACAACACACCGTGGTCGGTAATCGCAACCGCAGTTTGCCCTTGGTTTTTGACCGCCTGCATCAAGGGTTTGATACGGCAAGCACCGTCCAGCAGGCTGTATTCCGTATGCAAATGCAAATGAACAAATTCCATTGAATACGCCTCCTGAACCATTACTCTTGTTTTTCTTTTTCTGCTCTTAGTTTAGCGGCGATCTCCACAATCTTGGTCAATCGATGGTTGACCCCCGAACGACTCAAAGGATCGTCTAACATACGCCCCAATTCACTGAGAGAGGCTTCGGGATTGTCTCGACGCAAAATAGCCACTTGTTTTAATTCGTCAGAAAGCAGATCCAGATCCGCCAATGTTTCAATCGTCTTAATAGCCTGCAAATGGCGTCTGCCGGCTTCCAGGGATTTAGACAAATTGGCAGTTTCGCAATTGGTGACACGATTAACCTTGTTGCGTAAATCCTTAACCACCTTGATCTGCATCAATTCAAGCGTACTGTTGACCGCCTGCATATAGGTCAAAATATCTTCGATCTGCTCACTTTCTTTGATATACACCACATACCCGGAACGGCGGGTGGTAAGCTTGGGTCGGGTCAAGTATTCCCCGATCAAAGCAAACAAATCTTGCGCCAAATGGTATTTTCCCACAGAAAACTCTAAATGATAGGATTTTTCAGGATGAGAAATGCTGCCGCATGACAAAAACAATCCCCTTAAAAATGCGACAACACAACAATCCTCTTCAAAATTGCCACGATTGATACGAAAAAACGGCTCGTCCCCCGTATAACCAAAAGCATTAAATACGGTAAGACAATCAAACGATTCGGTCAACCGTATGGTAAAAAAACCGCTGGTGCGCGTGGGGCTTGTTACACGGCAAGCAATTCCGAATCCCTCTTTCAGCAAAACGGCACACCGACGAGCAATTTCTTCGTGTTCACTTTTTAATACAATACCATGCTTATGAAAGGTGCGACTGCCCAACAACATACCGTAGCATTCGGCACGAATACAACAATCTTTTTCTATGGGCAAGCCACACAATTCTCGTTTGACTTGTAAAGAAAAACTCATACTTTACGTCCTTTACCGATGTCGCGATGCATGGTAGTAGTTTTATAATGTTGCTCGCTTAAATGCTTGCTCAGCGCCTCTGCCACCGTAACCGAACGATGTTTTCCGCCGGTACAACCGATTGCTATTACCAAAGAACTTTTGCCCTCGTTGGAATACAACGGCACCAAATAATCGACCATGTTAAAAAAACGCTCGATAAATCCTACCGTTTCTTTTTGCGCCATAACGTAGTCGTACACCTCATGTTGCAAGCCGGTCAAATTCTTTAACGATTCGATGTAAAAGGGATTGGGCAAGCACCTCACGTCGATTACCATATCTGCCTCGGTGGGGGCGCCATACTTAAATCCAAAAGACATGCAATGAATTTTCATGCCCTGCACCGAGCTACCCAAAAACAGTTCGGTAATTCGCTCTTTCAATTGTGCGGGCGCAGTACCTGTGGTGTCGATCAAATAATCGGCGCGACCACGCAAGGGTTCCAGTAGTTCTCGTTCTTTTTTCACTGCAGCACGAATAGACCCTTCGCAATCGTCTACCAAAGGATGACGACGACGGGTTTCTTTGAAACGGTTATACAACACCTCGTTGCTACACTCCAAAAAGAGAATTTTGTACTCTACTTCTTGATTGCTCAAGCTGTCCAATGCATCCGCCAAGCCGTGGAACATATACCCACCACGGGTATCGGTTACCACCGCCACCTTATCCATTTTTTCATCGGTACACAAATCATAAAATTTGGGAATAAATGAAGGCGGCATATTATCCACGCAAAAAAAGCCGATATCTTCCAACGCATCGACCGCGCGAGATTTCCCCGAGCCGGACAACCCGGTTACAATTACAAAATCCATATGATTGCTTCCTTTCTCACGTTAACCAAATCATAGTAACTTGAACCTGCCGAAACGCACGATTTTTCGGTGGTTGAAGTTGCTGTGATCCGGCTATGCAATCTTGTCGCTCTACTTCAGCACCCGTACTTCGCATTCCAAATGAACGCCGGTTTTGTCAAACACCTCTTGCTTGACCTTGTCGATCAAACGCAAAATATCGCTGGCAGTAGCATCACCCTTGTTTATAATAAATCCTGCATGCTTTTCGCTGACCTGAGCGCCCCCAATGGTAGCTCCTTTGAGACCGCTTTGTTCAATCAAAGCACCCGCAAAATACCCTTCCGGTCGCTTAAACGTACTGCCTGCACTGGGATATTCCAAAGGTTGTTTTTCACGACGACGGTTCATTAAATCGTCCATTTTTTCCCGAATCAATTCATACACACCGGGGTTTAGTTGAAAAATCACCGAGGTGATCAAGTTGTTGTTTTTCTGATAAATGCTGGTGCGATACCCCAATTTCACGTCGGCGGCATTTACCGTCTGCCGTTGTCCGTCCGGGGTGATATGCTCGCAACTTTCCAACACATCTTTGATACACCCGTCGTAGGCCCCTGCGTTCATGTATACCGCACCGCCTGCTGTGCCGGGGATTCCCCATGCAAATTCCAAGCCCGACAAAGAGTGCTCTAACGCAAAGGCGCACAAGCGTGACAGTTTGACCCCCGCACCACAACGAATGCGACAACCGTCCAACAATTCCAAATCGTTTAAACCGTTGGTACACAACACGGTACCGCGAATTCCGAAATCATGCACGATCACGTTGGAACCGCCTCCCAAATATAACAAAGGCAATTCATTTTCGTGACAATAAGTCAATATAGCCGCGCATTGTTCACTGTCGGTTGGTTTCAAAAACAGGTCGGCATTTCCCCCTACTTTAAAAGAGATATGCTCTTTCATGCTTTCGTTTTCCCAATAGGTACAGCCGCTTTGTTCCAAATGTTGAATCAACTCTTGTTGGTTTCCCAAACCACTCACTCCTGTTCGGTGAAAATTGCAAGATACTAAAAATTAATACAAACGATACAGTCCTGCGGCACCAATGATACCTGCATCATTTCCCAATGCGGCTTTGCAGATAACAGTGCGTTTTTGTGCATCTTTGTTGTAGTCACCTGCGGCTACTTTTTCACGCAAAGGAGCAAGCAATGTTTCTCCCTCGTTGCAAATACCGCCACCCACAGCTACGAATTGGGGTTGGAAAATATTGACCAAGCTGGTAACACCGCAGGCCAAATAGTCAATGTACTCTTCCACAACCTGCTTTGCCACAGGATCTCCTGCGCGCATAGCATCAAACGCCGTACGTCCGCTAACCCCTTTTTCTTT
>JAZRFL010000134.1:0-10185 GCA_045661365.1 Acutalibacteraceae bacterium
GACAAGACCAAGTTGGTACGGCAATCGGAAACGAACCGATACACAGCCGGGTTGAAGCCGCCTCCCCCTTGTTGCCTTATGGGTGCGGAAGCAACCGAAGGCGCCGTAGGTCTTGAGGGCAATGGATTTGCCGAAGCGCCCCGATTCATCATGGCAAAATAATTCACCGTACCGCATCCGCAATGGGGACAGATGATCGCCTCATCCATAATTTCTTTTCCGCATTTGGAACAATACATGATCGTCACCGACTTTCTCCGACAAAACACGCCTTGGTTTTTTATATTATTTTATCCTGCATTCCCCTACTTGTCAATACAAAATCGTAATATGGGGTATAATTCAACAGGGTGATATAGGTGAAACCGTTAAAAGAAAAAATCAGCATTACCATTGACAGCGATCTTTTGGAAAAATTGCGTTGGTTGGCCGAGCAAGATGATCGCTCCCTTTCCCAATACATCAATTTGGTGCTGAAGGAACACATCAAACAACAGCCTGACAAATCATCATAAACGGGAGAATGACACTTCATTCTCCCGTTTCCTTTTGAACGTGCCGTCGTTGTTTGCTTCCCCCCAAAAAACGTCAAAGCCAAACCGACAGACCACCCTACGATTGTAGATTTCTGTCAACCAATAGATTTTATTGTTGCTTTTTGCCACAAGATATGGTAGAATTTCCATAAAAGAGAAAGGAAGAAGGAGGTGCAAATTTACAGTACTTCATTTTTCCTTTTTCTTTTTTGTTTGACATATCATCAAGGAGGAACATTTATGGACAAAAAATTAGTGTACAACATTCACGAAACACCCAAATTCGGTCCCATGTTGGTGTTTGCTTTACAACAATTGTTGGCTATTTTGGCGGCTACCATTGCGGTGCCCGCCGCCATTGGCTTACCCACCCAAATTCCCGCCGCCATTCTCGGTGCCGGTGTGGGCACGCTGGTATACCAATTTTTCACCAAGCGAAACAGTCCTGTATTTTTGGGTAGTTCTTTTTCCTTCATCAACTCGTTGTTGGTGGCGGTAACCTACGGATATTGCGGTATCATTTTGGGTTCGGTGGTTGCCGGCTTGGTTTACGTTGTCATTGCCATTGTCATTCACTTTGCCGGTACCAAGTGGGTCAACAAGCTCATGCCCCCTGTTATTATCGGGCCTACGGTTGCTTTGATCGGTCTTTCCTTGGCAAGCGCCGCCATGGGCGATCTTGTACGTACCAATGCCCCTCAGGTAAACAGCGGATATAACTTGATCGCCCTGCTGTGCGGGCTGATCACCTTCTTTACCGTAGTAATTTGCTCCACCCAAAAACGCTTACAAGCCCCTCGGTTGTTCCCCTTTATTTTGGGGATCGGAATCGGTTACTCTTTCGCCGCACTTTTCACCCTGCTTGGGAAAGCGTTTGATATTGAATATTTGCAGATCATCAATTTCCAACCGGTATACGACAACTTCTTTGCTGCAGACGGTACCTTCAAAGGACTCACCGCTTTTGTCAATTATCCCGATTTTGCTTTGATCGAAGGAATCAAAGAAGTGGTCAACGACAAGGTCTTGTTAAACGCCGGCGGTATTGCCGAGGTGGTCATTGCCTTTTTGCCGGTAGCCTTGGTGGTATTTGCCGAACATATTGCCGACCACAAGAATCTGTCTTCTATCATAGGACAAGACCTGATCGAAAAGCCCGGCTTAAAACGCACGCTGTTGGGAGACGGCGTCGGTTCCGTTATGGGTACCGTGTTTGGGGTCTGCCCCAATACCACCTACGGGGAATCGGTTGGCTGTGTCGCCATTACCCGCAACGCTTCGGTCTCCACCATTACCTGCACTGCCATCATGTGCATTGTGTTGTCCTTTTTGTGCCCCGTTATGGCAGCGTTGCAAACCATTCCTTCCTGTGTCATGGGTGGTGTGTGCCTCACGCTGTACGGATTTATTGCGGTTTCGGGGTTGAAAATGTTTAAAAACTTAGATTTAGACGACAACAAAAACTTGTTTGTGGTTGCTTCTATTTTAATCACCGGTATCGGCGGCTTGGCAATTCAAATCCCCTATGCTATCGATGCCACCGGTGCGGTTTCCAAGGTTATTCAAATCACCCCCATTGCCACCGCATTGATCGTCGGCATCATTACCAACCTGGTGCTGACCAAAGTGTGCCGAACCAAAGATTAAGCCCAATCCATTTGAAAAGAGGAATCCGATATGAAACAATATGATAACGTTATGATCTTCGACCACCCACTGATCAATCATAAGATCGCCATTTTGCGGGACAAGCGCACCTGCATGAAAGAGTTTCGGGAGCTGATCGAAGAGATCACCACCCTTATGACCTTTGAATGCTTAAAAGAAGGAGTTCCCACGGTAGAGGTCGCGGTAGAGACCCCCTTAGAGGTCTGCAACCAACGCATGGTAAAAGACAACGCCATTGCGGTCGTTCCCATTTTGCGGGCAGGCTTGGGCATGGTAAACGGCGTACACGTGCTGTTCCCCACCGCCAGAGTGGGGCACATAGGGTTGTGCCGTGACGAAGAAACCTTGGAGCCCAAAGAATATTATTGCAAATTACCCGAAGGGATCGAAGACAGTCTGGTGCTGGTGTTGGATCCCATGCTTGCCACCGGCGGCAGCGCTTGCGACGCTATTACCTCTTTGAAAAAGCGTGGATGCAAGAACATTAAATTCATGGCCATTATCGGCGCACCCGAAGGGGTCGGCAAGGTGGCTCAGACCCATCCCGACGTAATGATATACGTTTCCACCTTGGATCGATGCCTAAACGAAAACGGTTATATTTTGCCCGGTCTGGGCGATGCCGGCGACCGTTTGCTGGGAACCAAATAATACCAAGCATAAAAAATGCCGCGGCTTGTGCAAAGACAAGTCGCGGCGTTTTTTTTATTAAAACCGCTCTCACGCCGTTCGGTCAAAGCGGCAGGGAGGCAAATTATAATTTTTTTCGCCAATTAACAAGAAAAGACTACCCTTTTTCCCCAAGTTGTGGTAAAATGAAAAAAACTGTATCTTCACGGCGAGGTGCTTTACTATGACCAAGCAGGAACTACTCAATCAAATCCAACAAGTCAAGCAAGAAACCGACACGGTAATTTTGGCACATACCTATCAACCGCCCGAAATCGTAGATGCCGCCGACATTACCGGCGACTCGTTTAAATTGGCGGCGGCAGTTGCCAAACTGCCCAATCCCAGGGTCATTATGTGCGGGGTGGATTTTATGGCTGAAACGGTCAAAATCCTTTCCCCCGACAAACAGGTGATCTTGGCTTCGCCCAACGCTACCTGCCCCATGGCAACCCAAATTGACCCGTCGCGGGTACGTGCCTTTAAACAACAAAATCCCAATACTGCGGTTTGCTGTTATATCAACACCACCGCTGCACTGAAAGCCGAGTGCGACGTTTGCGTCACCTCTTCCAGCGCGGTTAAAATTGTAAACGCCATGAAAGAAACCGACATTTTGTTTATTCCCGACCAAAACTTGGGTCGCTTTGTGGCAAACAACTGCCCCGATAAAAACGTTATCTTGTGGGATGGATATTGTCCGGTTCACAACAAGGTTACTCCTCAACAAATTGCCGAACTCAAAGCAAAATACCCCGGTGTACCGGTTGCGGTTCACCCCGAATGCAAACCCGAAGTGGTTGCCTTGTGTGACATGGCAGGTTCTACCGCCGACATCATCAATTTTGCCAAGGCACAAAGCGGTGACGTAATCATTGCCACCGAGCGCGGGGTTGCCGAATACTTAAATCTGCATGAAACCACCGACAAACGGTATATTCAAGCCTGTGGCGACACGCTAATCTGCCCCGACATGAAAATGACCACCCTTACTGACCTGCTGGCGGCGCTGAAAGGGGAAGGCGGCAAAGAAATGACCGTAGACCCCACGGTGCGGGCAGGTGCCAAAGCCGCCATAGACAAAATGCTGGCATACGGCGGGTAATACAAATACAATCAAGTCCTAACAGAAAGAAGATCGATTGGGTGTTAAAGCAATACGATGTGATCATAGCGGGCAGCGGCGTAGCGGGACTGTACTGCGCCCTGAATTTCCCCGCTGACAAAACCGTTTTGGTTTTGTGCAAAGAAAATATGGAAGAATCCAACACCGACCTTGCCCAAGGGGGCGTAGCCGCCGTGTTGGATCTGCAAGAGGATTCTTACGACCTGCATATAGAAGACACCATGATCGCGGGACACCGTGAAAACGATCCCCTTGCGGTAGACGTTTTGGTCAAAGAAGGGCCCGCCGACGTGCGCCGCTTGTACCATGAATTCGGAGTGGATTTTGACAAGCGTCCCAACGGCTTGCTCAACGCCACCTTGGAAGGGGGGCATTGCCGCCGACGGATCGTACACCACAAAGACTCTACCGGTCACGAAATCTCCCAAAAGCTGTGCGCCGCCGTGCGCCAAAGAGCCAATATTGAAATTGCCGAGCACAGTATTTTGTATCGGTTAGACCGCATTGACGGAGGGTTTTTTGCCCACGTTTTGCAAAACGGTCAAGCAGTGGTTACCGCCGCTCCCTACGTAGTGCTTGCCACCGGCGGGATCGGGCAGGTATACCGCTACACCACCAACTCTCCCATTGCCACCGGCGACGGCATTCGCATGGCTTGGGAAATGGGTTGCCGAATTTCCCACTTGGACTACGTACAATTTCACCCCTCCTCCTTTGCCGGTGGCGACACTTCCACCCGTCAACGGTTTTTGATCAGCGAAGCGGTTCGGGGAGAAGGCGCTTATTTGCTCAACTGTCACAAAGAACGGTTTATGCACCTGTACGACCCGCGGCTGGAGCTTGCCCCTCGTGACGTGGTGGCAAAATCCATTATTTTGGAAAGCCGCCGCCAGGCCGACGAGCATTTTTATTTGGACATTGCCTACAAGGGAGAAGAATTTCTTAAAAAACGTTTCCCCATGATCTACGAAAAATGCTTGGCTTCGGGCGTTGACATGACCAAAGAGCCCATTCCCATTTTCCCCTGCCACCATTACCTTATGGGAGGGATCAGGGTCAATATCAACGCCAAAACCGACATAGACCGTCTGTATGCCGCAGGGGAATGCGCGTGCACCGGTGTGCACGGCAAAAACCGTTTGGCTTCCAACTCTTTGTTAGAAGGTCTGGTGTTCGGGCGGCGAGCGGCGCAAGATATTTGCCGCAAAATGCACCACGGACAATTCACCCCGCCCCCTCTGCCCCAACCCGACAATACAAACGGTGCTCCCTTGCCCAAGGGAATGGACATCGCGATCAACGACATTATGCAACGGGCTTCTTTTGTTTTGCCCGACATGGGTGCCGTGCGCGAAGGGTTAAAAACCATTGACCGATACATAGCACGGCTGAAAATGGGGCAATTTGCCTTGACCAAGGAATACATTGAAACCCTTTCTCTTGCCACCATGGCACACATTATATTAAAGGAGATTCAAGCAAGATGATCTTACCGGAATTTTACACAGACCACCTGATCCAAACCGCCTTACAAGAAGATATCAATTACATTGACGTTGCCACCGACCTGATGTTGGATCCCAATCAAATTGCCACCGCGCATATGCTGGCAAAAAATGATGGGGTGCTGTGCGGCTTGGAGATTGCGTTGCGTGTATTTACGTTGCTTTCCTCCACCTTCACCTTTACGGTACACAAGCAAGACGGTGACCCCTTGCAAAAGGGCGATATCATTGCCACCGTCACCGGCCCCGTAACCTTGTTGCTCAAGGGGGAACGCACCGCTTTAAATTTGATTCAACATATGTCGGGCATTGCCACCGCTACCCATGAATTGGTCACCTTGGTGCAAGGCACCCGTGCCACCATAGCCGACACCCGCAAAACCTTGCCGGGGATGCGTGCGTTGCAAAAATATGCCGTTACCTGCGGAGGCGGTAAAAATCATCGGTTTAATCTGTCCGACTGCGCCATGCTCAAAGACAATCATATCGATGCCGCCGGCGGCATCACCGCCGCTGTTACCACCTTACGCAAAAAATTAGGTCACACGGTCAAAATCGAGGTGGAAACCCGTACCTTGGCCGAAGTAGCCGAAGCCGCCGAGGTGGGTGCCGATATCATTATGTTAGACAACATGGACAACGAAACCATGACCCAAGCGGTCGCCATTGTAGGCGGTCGGGCATTGACCGAAGCGTCGGGGGGGGTCACCCACCAAACCATAGCCGCCATTGCAAAAACGGGGGTAGACATTATTTCGGTTGGCGCCATCACCCATTCGGTCAAGGCATTTGACATTTCGTTAAAGATTCAAAAGTAATATGGTTATTTTAGCAGTGGATTACGGTGACGTACGCACCGGTCTTGCCGTTTGCGATCCCATGCAGGTGCTGGCAAGTCCCGTGGGTACCATCACCCAAAAGGATCAAGACCGTTTGATCGAGCAGATCATAGAAATTGCCCGTGAACGCAAGGTACAAGCCATTGTGGTGGGCGAGCCGCTGAACATGGACGGTTCTCGCGGCTGGCGGGCACAAGCGTGTGCCGAGTTTGCCGAAAAGCTACAGTCGGCTTCGGGACTGCCTTGCCATTTATACGACGAGCGTTGTACCACCGTCATGGCACACAATGCCCTAAATGTCACCAACACCCGCGGTAAAAAACGCAAAGCGGTGGTGGATTCTTTGTCGGCAGTCATGATTTTGGAAGGGTACATGGCTCGTCACCCGTTGTAAAAAAAAGGAGGATCGTCATGTCCGAAACCACCGAAAACGTTAAACAAGCCGTTGGCAGTTTGGGGCGTTCCCCTTTGTTTTTGGCAGTATGTATTTTTCAAACCTTGTCCAACCTGTTGGGAATCGGCTATAGCCTATGGACTGCAACCGACCCGTCGGTCGGTGTGGGGTCTGCCCTGTTTACCGTTGGCTTTTGGTTGATCTATTTTGCTTGCCGAGCCAATCGCCCCACTCTTTCTACCCGCGGTGTAACCTATTTGCGGGTACTGTATATCATTACCGCCGCTTTGGTGGCCTTTTCCCTGGCGCTGTGCCTGATCGCCTTGTGCATTTCCACCACCGCGCCCACTCACCTGTACCGTTCCGCTTGGCAAGCCTTGGAAAACAGCCTGCCCGACGGTACCATGGAAGAGATTTTTGCAGGATTCCAAAGCTTTACCCAAGGAACCTCTTGGGAAAACTTTGTACGCACGGTGGTAACCACCGTGTTGGTGGTTTGTGTGGTATTGCTCACCGTGTTTTTCCTGTTGAGCTTGGTGATCCTTCGCACGCTCAAGCGGATCAAGCAACACTTTTTGGGAGAAACCACCCGGCAAACCGTTCCTACTCTGTTGATCGTTGCTTGCTATATTGCCGCGGGAATCGATCTGCTGACCGCCGTGGGATTTGCGGTGTTTGGCAAATGCTCCTTTGACCTACTGCTGTATGTCGTCGCCGCCGTTACCAATGCTTTGATCGGGCTGGTTCTCAGCCGATACCAACGTGAAATGGCAAAAACCGTTTCCCTTCTTGTGAAATAAAACAAATTCCCCCATGAAAAAACCTGTTATTTTTTCACAAACTTTTACAAAAGATACTTGAAATTCACAAATATGTGAATTATAATATATCTATTCCTTAAAAACTCTAGGGAGGACATTGTATGAAATTTTTAACCGATTACTATCCCTTGGTCACCTTAGCAGTTGCCTTGCTTGCTCTGCTGTACGTGGCGTTTACCACCAAACGGGTGTTGGGGTATGAAGAGGGCAACGATCTCATGAAAAAGTTGTCTCGCTCCATTCGGGCAGGTGCTGCGGCATTTCTGAAGCGCCAATATACCGTGGTAGCCGTCTTCTTTGTTGTGATTGCTGTCATTTTGGGCGTTATGGCAATTTTGGGTGTGCTGAACCCCTACATGCCCTTTGCCTTCCTGACCGGCGGTATTTTCTCCGGCTTGGCTGGCTTTGTGGGCATGAAGATCGCCACCGCTTGCAACGCTCGTACCGCCAACGCTTGCCAACACAGCCTGAACCAAGGCTTGCGTGTTGCTTTTTCGGCCGGTTCGGTCATGGGCTTTACGGTAGTTGGCTTGGGCTTGCTGGACGTTTCTTTGTGGTTGATCGTTCTCAAATACATTTTTGCTGAAAATGCCGACACCATTACCAACGCCATTGTTACCTTTGGTATGGGTGCTTCTTCCATGGCTTTGTTCGCCCGTGTGGGCGGCGGTATTTTCACCAAGGCCGCCGACGTAGGTGCCGACTTGGTAGGTAAAGTAGAAGCCGGTATTCCCGAAGACGACCCCCGTAACCCCGCCGTTATTGCCGACAACGTAGGCGACAACGTGGGTGACGTAGCCGGTATGGGTGCTGACCTGTACGAATCTTACTTTGGTTCGTTGGTATCGGCCGCCGCTTTGGGCGTTGCCGCTTTCCGTGGCATGACCGAAACCTTTATGACCAAGGCTTTGATTTTGCCCTTGCTGTTGGCAGCCGTTGGTATTATTTGCTCTATTTTCGGTACCTTCTTGGTACGCACCAAAGAAAACACCAACCAAAAGAGCTTGCTTGCCGCTTTGAGCCGCGGTACCAACTTCAGCTCGGTTTTGGTTGCGGTTGCCGCTTTCCCCTTGGTTTGGTTTATTTTGGGTGAATCTTACATTGGTGTATACGGTGCTATTTTGGCAGGTTTGCTTGCCGGTGTATTGATCGGCAAAGCCACCGAATACTTCACCTCTGATTCTTTTAAACCCACCAAAAAATTGGCATCCAACTCCGAAACCGGTTCCGCCACCATCATCATTGGCGGTATCAGCTTGGGTATGCTTTCCACCGCTTTGCCCATCATCATCATTGCCGCTTGCATCATTGGTGCTTACTTCTTGGCAGGCATAGGTCTTGAAAACAGCATGTTGATCGATTCCGGTTCCATGGGTCTGTACGGTATCGCCTTGGCGGCCGTTGGTATGCTGTCCACCTTGGGTATTACCTTGGCAACCGACGCTTACGGCCCCATTGCCGACAACGCCGGCGGTATTGCCGAAATGGCAGGGTTGGATCCCCAAGTTCGGGAACGCACCGACGCTTTGGATTCCTTGGGTAACACCACCGCTGCTACCGGCAAAGGCTTTGCCATAGGTTCTGCCGCTTTGACCGCTTTGGCTTTGATCGCTTCTTACCGCGACCAGATCGTACAATTGTCCGGCGGTAAATTTACATTTGACATGGACCTGATGAATCCCACCGTTTTGGTTGGTTTGTTTATTGGTGCTTGCTTGCCCTTTGTGTTTGCCGCTCTTACCATGGAGTCGGTTGGCAAAGCCGCACAAAGCATTGTAAAAGAAGTACGTCGTCAGTTCAAAGAAATCACCGGACTTATGGACGGTAAAGCCGAACCCGACTACAAGGCTTGCGTAGACCTGTGCACCCGTTCCTCTCTTCGTGAAATGGTACTGCCCACCGTTATTGCCGTAGTGGTACCCGTAGCGGTCGGTCTGTTGCTTGGCCCCAACGGTGTAATCGGCTTGTTGGCAGGTGCTACCGCCACCGGCTTCCTCATGGCAATCTTCATGAGCAACTCCGGCGGTGCTTGGGACAACGCCAAAAAATACATTGAAAGCGGCGCACACGACGGCAAAGGCAGTGACCAACACAAAGCCGCCGTTGTTGGTGACACCGTAGGCGACCCCTTCAAAGATACTTCCGGTCCTGCTATCAACATCTTGATCAAATTGCTGTCGGTGGTATCCATTGTATTCGGTTCCTTGGTACTTTCTTGCCACCTGCTGTAATCACACAAAAACACAAACTGCCTCTGTCTGCGCTGGACAGAGGCAGTTTTTATTTAACGCAACCAAGGAAAAGCAGGCGCAACCCCCTTGACACCACCCCTCTTTCGTGGTATGATAACGGATGGTAAATTATGAAAATTTATAAAGGATAGGTGTTATTCACAATGAAAATTCTTGTTATCAATGCAGGTAGTTCTTCTATCAAATACCAACTGTTTGATATGGAAAACGAAACCGTTATGGCAAAAGGTCTGTGCGACCGTATTGGTATTGACGGCGGTAACTTCAAGCACGCCGTTCCCGGTCGTGACGATTACAAGATCAACGTACAAATGGCCAACCACGGCGAAGCTGTGAAACTGGTCATCGACGTGCTGACCTCCAAAGAACACGGCG
>JAZRFL010000135.1:0-15210 GCA_045661365.1 Acutalibacteraceae bacterium
GTGAAAAAAGCGTGAAAGAACTGAATGATAAACTGGCTGATTTGAAGCAAGAACTCTTCCAGTTACGTTTCCAACTGGCCATTAACCAACTGGAAAACCCCATGCGGATTAAGGCTGTTAAGAAAGACATTGCCCGTGTGAAGACCATTCTGCGGGAAAATGAGCTCAAGGCCGCCAATGGAACGGAGGTACAATAATGAGCGAAAGAAATTTACGTAAAACTCGTGTTGGCATTGTTGCCAGCAACAAGATGGATAAAACGGTTGTCGTTGCCGTTCAGGACAATGTGAAACATCCGCTTTATAAGAAAATCATCAAGCGTACTGTAAAGTTTAAAGCTCATGATGAAAACAATGCCTGCAATATCGGCGACCGTGTTCTGATCATGGAAACCCGCCCCATGTCCAAAGACAAGAGATGGCGCGTGGTTGAAATCATGGAAAGGGCGAAGTAAAGGAGGAAACCACTGTGATACAACAACAGAGTTACCTCAAAGTAGCCGACAACACCGGAGCAAAGGAGCTTATGTGTATCCGTGTTCTGGGCGGTTCCGGCCGGAGGTACGCCAATATCGGCGACGTAGTAGTTGCCAGTGTTAAAAAGGCAGCACCCGGTGGTATGGTTAAAAAAGGCGACGTGGTAAAAGCCGTTGTCGTTCGTACTGCTAAGGGCGTTCATCGTGCAGATGGTACTTACATCCGTTTCGATGAAAATGCAGCTGTTATTATCCGTGAAGACAAAAACCCGAGAGGCACCCGTATCTTTGGACCGGTGGCCCGTGAGCTCCGCGATAAGGATTATCTGAAAATCCTGTCCTTGGCTCCCGAAGTGCTTTAAGGGAGGTACACGAACATGAATAAAATGCATATTAAAACCGGTGATATGGTTATGATTTTGTCCGGGAAAGATGCCGGCAAAACCGGCAAGGTGCTGGAAGTCAGCCCCTCCGAAGGCAAAGTAATCGTAGAAGGCCGTAACATTGCAACCAAGCACTTGAAAGGACGCAAGCCCGGCGATCCCGCCGGCCTTGTAAAAGCAGAAGCTGCTATGCACGCTTGCAAAGTAGTTTGTGTTTGCCCCAAATGCGGTAAACCCACTCGTATTGCCACCAAGGTGTACGAAGATGGTAACAAAGACCGTATGTGTGCAAAGTGCAAGGAAATCTTTTAAGGTAGGAGGGCGTATTTAAAATGGCAAGATTATTAGAAACTTACAAAAAAGACGTCGCTCCGGCTTTGATGACCAAATTCGGTTACAAGAGCGTAATGCAAATTCCGAAGTTAGACAAAGTTGTGATCAACGTTGGTGCCGGCGAAGCTCGTGACAACGCCAAAGTGATTGATGCAATCCTGAATGATCTGGGTCAAATCACTGGTCAAAAAGCCGTGGTTTGCAAAGCTCGTAAATCGGTTGCAAACTTCAAACTTCGTGAAGGCATGAACATTGGTGCCAAGGTAACCCTGCGGGGCGAAAGAATGTACGAATTTGTTGATCGTTTGTTCAACGTTGCACTTCCCCGTGTGCGTGACTTCCGTGGTATCAACGCCAATTCTTTCGACGGCCGTGGTAACTACTCCATGGGTCTGAAAGAACAATTGATCTTCCCGGAAATCAGCTACGACAAGATCGATAAAATCCGCGGTATGGATATCTGCTTTGTTACCACCGCACAAACCGACGAAGAAGCTCGTGAGCTGCTGACATTGCTCGGTGCTCCGTTTGCGAAATAAGGGGAGGGAAGTTAAATGGCTAAAACATCTAAAAAGGTAAGTCAAGCAAGACCTGCCAAGTTTTCAACCAGAGCGTACAACCGCTGCAAGATCTGCGGTCGTCCCCATGCCTATCTCCGTAAATACGGTATCTGCCGTATCTGCTTCCGCGAATTGGCTTACAAAGGTCAAATTCCCGGTGTGAAAAAGGCAAGCTGGTAAGCTTCTCACCAATTATTATTGCAAGATTAAAGGAGGATAAACGGTATGCAAATCACCGATACAATTGCCGATATGCTCACCAGAATTCGCAATGCGAACTCTGCCAAGCACGATTCGGTGGACGTACCCGCTTCCAACATGAAGAAGACCATCGCTCAGATTCTTGTGGATGAAGGTTACGTGAAAAGCTTCCAAGTTATTGACGACGGGAAGCAAGGCGTTATCCGTTTGACGCTGAAATACAACGCTGGCAAGACCCCTGCCCTTACCGGTCTTCGTCGTGTCAGCAAACCCGGTCTTCGCATTTATGCTAATTGCGAAGAACTGCCCAAGGTAATGAATGGCTTGGGTATCGCTATCATCTCCACCTCCAAAGGTGTAATGACCGACAAACTGGCCCGCAAAGAAAACGTTGGCGGCGAAGTTTTGGCATTTGTTTGGTAAGGGGGTGCAGGAAGATGTCTCGAATTGGTAAAAAACCCATCGAAATCCCCGCCGGCGTCGAAGTGAAATTGGACGGCAGCAAGGTGATCGTAAAAGGTGCTAAAGGTACTCTGGAACACACTGTTGTAGGCGAGATCAAAGTGGCTATCGAAGGTAACGTAGTAAACGTTACTCGTCCCAATGACGAAAAAGAAAATCGCTCCCTGCACGGTATGACCCGCACCCTGATCGCCAATATGGTTGAAGGTGTTAGCAAAGGTTACACCAAAGAGCTGGATGTTGTTGGTGTTGGTTATCGTGTAGCCAAACAAGGCAAAGACTTGGTTATGAACCTTGGTTATTCTCACCAAGTAATTATGCCTGAGATTGACGGTATTTCGATCGAAGTTCCCAACCCCAATAAAATCATCATTTCGGGTGCTGATAAGCAAGCTGTAGGTCAGTTCGCAGCTGAGGTTCGCAAAAAGAGACCCCCCGAACCCTACAAGGGAAAAGGTATCCGCTATGTTGACGAAGTTGTTCGTCGCAAAGAAGGTAAAACCGGTAAATAAAGGTAAAGGAGTAGTAAAACAATGGTTAATCGTCCTGATACTAAAAAAGCTCGCGCAATTCGCCATAAGAGAGTGCGCGGCAAAATCAGCGGTACTGCTGATTGCCCCCGTTTGTGTGTTTTCCGCTCCCTTGCCAATATTAGCGCACAGGTAATCGACGACGTAAACGGTGTTACTTTGGCAGCCGCTTCCAGCCAAGAAAAAGATTTTGGCATGTATGGCGGTAACAAAGAAGCTGCGAAAAAGGTTGGTCTGCTGGTTGCAGAACGTGCCAAAGCAGCAGGTGTTTCCACTGTTGTGTTCGATCGTGGCGGTAACATTTATCACGGCCGTGTTCAAGAACTGGCCGACGGCGCCCGTGAGGGCGGCCTGGAATTCTAGGAAGGAGGAGAACAGTTATGGCTAAGATTATTGATGCATCTACTTTGGATTTGACCGAACGCGTTATTAAAATCAACCGCGTTTCCAAAACGGTCAAAGGCGGTCGTATTATGAAGTTCTCCGCCATCGTTGTTGTTGGTAACGGCAACGGTATCGTAGGTATCGGTACCGGTAAAGCCGGCGAAGTTCCCGACGCAATTCGCAAGGGGATTGAAGATGCCAAGAAAAACTTGATCGAAGTTTCTCTGCGTGGCACCACCATTCCTCACGAAATCATCGGTGCATACGATGCCGGCCGTGTACTTTTGAAACCTGCTGCTCCCGGTACCGGTGTTATCGCCGGCGGCGCAGTACGTGCCATCTTGGAAACTGTCGGTATCAAGGATATCCGTACCAAAGCACTTCGTTCCAACAACGCTTGCACCGTGGCTCGTGCTACCATGCAAGGTCTTGCCGCTTTGCGCGACGCTGAACAAGTAGCCGCTACCCGTGGTAAGAACGTAAAAGAAATTTTAGGTTAAGGAGGCAGCAAAGATGGCTAAAAAATCTGAGGCTGCAAGCCTTAAAATCACATTGAAAAAGAGCTTGATTGGCTCTAACAGCAAACAAATCGCCAATGCTGCAGCTTTGGGTCTGCACAAGACCGGCGACGTTTCTGTTCAACCGGATTGCCCGCAAACCAAAGGTAAGATCGCTAAGATCAGCCACCTTGTTGAGGTAACCGAAGCGTAAAATAAGGAGGTGCAAGTATGAAACTGCATGAACTTTCTCCCTCTTACGGTGCCAATAAAGCTTCCAAACGTATTGGACGCGGACCGGCCTCCGGACAGGGTAAAACGGCAGGTAAAGGTCATAAAGGTCAAAAAGCTCGTTCCGGCGGCGGTGTCCGTATCGGTTTCGAAGGTGGCCAAATGCCCTTGCAACGTCGTATTCCCAAAAGAGGTTTCAACAACATTTTCGCAACCAAATATGCCATTGTTAATGTAGCAGATCTTGACAAATTCGAAAACGGCTCAGTCGTCGATGCTGAAGCTTTGAAGGCCGCCGGTCTTGTGAAAAAGACCTACGACGGTGTTAAAGTTTTAGGTCATGGCGAAATTAGCAAAAACCTGACCGTTAAGGCCGCTGCCTTCTCTGCGTCAGCCAAAGCTAAAATTGAGGCTGCCGGTGGAAAGGCTGAGGTGATGTAAGGTGCAACTGTTTGAAACCATTCGCAACGGCTGGAAATTGGCCGACTTGCGTAAAAAAATCTTTTTCACCGTATTCATCATCATTTTATACCGTATTGGTTCTCACATTCCCGCACCTTTTGTTGATGCTCATACCCTGAGCCAAACCATCGACTTTGGTACTGACACCTTGTTCAGTTACCTGTCCATTTTGACCGGTGGTGCTTTGGACTATGCTGCAATCTTTGCAATGGGTGTTACGCCCTACATCAACAGCTCCATTATTATGCAGTTGTTGACCGTAGCCATTCCCGCTTTGGAACGCATTTCCAAAGACGGCGAAGAAGGCCGCAAACGCATTGCCAAATACACTCGTTTTGCAACGGTAATTTTGGCTTTGATCCAAGGGGTAGCTTACTACTTCTATCTGCGTAGCGGTCGCTTCCTCAGCTACGGCGATGGCGCTCCCATGTTTGAGCAGATCTTTAGTGCCGTGATCATTGTACTCTGCTTTACCGCAGGTTCCGCTTTGATCATGTGGATGGGTGAACAAATCGACGAAAAAGGTATTGGTAACGGTATCTCCATGATCTTGTTTGCCGGTATCATTTCTCGTGGACCTCAAGCTTTCCTCATGCTGTATGAATATGCCGTTAACCTCGGCAAATGGGGTTGGGTCATCTTGATTTGCGTGCTGTTCTTGGCAATTATTGCCTTTGTTGTGTTTATGACAGCGGCAGAACGCAGAATCCCCGTACAGTATGCCAAAAAAGTAGTAGGTCGGAAAATGTATGGCGGCCAAAACACCCATTTGCCCATTCAGGTCAATATGGCAGGCGTTTTGCCCATCATTTTCGCCAGTTCGATTCTTTCCATTCCCAGCACGATCGTTGCCTTCATTGGTGAAGACAGCCAAGGCTGGTTTGCGAAGAGTTTGAAAATGTTCTCTTATGAACAACCTATGTATATTGTGCTGTATCTGCTTTTGATCGTATTCTTTGCTTACTTCTACGTAACCATTCAATACAATCCTGTAGAAATGGCCAATAACTTACGGCGCAATTCCGGTGTTATCCCCGGCATTCGTCCCGGTCGTCCCACTTCCGATTTTATCAGCAAGGTTATTTCCAAAATCACCTTGGTTGGTGCAATCTTCTTGGGTGTTATGGCTGTCCTGCCTGTTTTGGTTGGCTCCATCGGCGGTATGAATATCGGTTTGGGCGGTACTTCCATCCTGATTTTGGTTGGTGTAGCGCTGGATACCGTGAAGTCCATCGAATCGCAAATGATGATGCGCTACTACAAAGGTTTCTTAGATTAATTTCTTGATTGAAACCGGGTCTTTCGCAGGGCAGTAAACGTCCTGCGAAAGACCAGTAAAAAAAGGAGGAAATAAGGATGAATTTAGTTTTATTCGGTCCTCCGGGTGCCGGGAAAGGCACTCAGGCAGAGATTTTGAGCAATCGGTTTTCGATTCCTACCATCTCCACCGGCAACATGATTCGCGAAGCAATCAAAAACGGTACCGAGCTTGGGAAAATGGCAAAATCCATTATCGACGGCGGCAACTTGTTGGCTGACGATATTGTGGTTGCCATGATCAAAGAACGCTTGGCTCAACCCGACTGCAAAAACGGCTTTATTTTGGACGGATTTCCTCGTACCATTGCGCAAGCGCAAGCTTTGGCAGATATGGGTGTGACCGTTGATGCCGCTGTTGAGATCGCATTGGCAGATGAAGACATTGTTACCCGTATGTCCGGTCGGCGTACTTGCCCCGGTTGCGGAAACTCTTATCATCTGAAATACAGAAAACCTTTGGTGGAAAATTTGTGTGATAAATGCGGTTCTCAGCTGGTAATCAGAGATGACGACAAAGCCGAAACTGTGTTAGAACGGTTGCGAGTGTATCATGAACGAACCGCTCCCTTGTCCGAGTATTATGCAAAGCAGGGGTTGCGTCGCGTGGTAGAGGGGCAAGAGGAATTGGCCGACACTACCGCTTTGATGATGAAGGCGGTCGAGGATTTGGCATGATTGTGCTCAAAACATCTCACGAACTTTCTTTGATGAAGGCCGCCTGTCAGCTTTCCGCACAGGCGCTTCAGATAGCGGGAGAAGCAGTAAAACCCGGTGTTTCCACTTGGGAGATCGACAAGATCGCCCATGACTATATTGTCAAACACGGTGGACGTCCCAATTTTTTGGGTTATGCAGGGTATCCTGCTACCGCATGTATATCGGTGAATCACCAGGTGATTCATGGAATTCCCTCAAAAAAGGTGATCTTAAAAGAAGGTGACATGGTCAGCATTGACCTTGGCGCCGAGCTTCATGGTTACCAGGGCGATAATGCCGCCACTTTTGCGGTCGGTGCCATAGCACCGGAAGCACAGCGGCTGATGGACGTGACCGAACAAGCCTTGTACAAAGGCATAGAAGCGGCACTGTCCGGCGGCAGGATCGGTGATATTTCGGCTGCTGTTCAACAGCATGCAGAGGGAGCAGGATTTTCGGTGGTACGGCAATTTGTCGGTCACGGAATCGGTACAAAACTCCATGAAGAACCAGAAGTCCCCAATTTCGGCGCTGCCGGTCGCGGGGTACGATTGATTCCCGGCATGACATTAGCCATTGAACCGATGATTAATATGGGTGCACCTGCTGTCCGCACTTTGTCGGACGGATGGACTGTAGAAACAGCTGACGGTCAGTTGTCTGCCCATTTTGAGCACACCATTGCCATTACTTCAAACGGCCCGGTCATATTGACCAGACCATAGGAGGAATGAGCATGGAAATACAATTCGGTCGTGTGGTGTATTCCAAGGCCGGGCGAGACCGGGGTGAATATTTAGCGGTTGTCGGGCAAGATGGAACGTTCCTTTTGCTGGCCAATGGTAAAGATAGACCGCTGGAGCGACCCAAAAAGAAAAATGTCAAGCACGTTGGCCTTACCAATACCGTATTAGACAACGGCTCAATGTCAACAAACCGATCATTGAGACGAACACTGAAATCTTTTTCAGACGTCGCCCATGAAAGTGGGATATGAGGGGGATACCAGTAAATGTCAAAACAAGATATGATCGAAGTAGAAGGTACCGTTCGCGAAGCTTTACCCAATACCGTATTTAAAGTTGAACTTCCCAACGGTCACATCATAACCGCCCATATTTCCGGTAAATTGCGTATGAATTTTATCCGCATTTTGCCCGGAGACAAAGTCACGGTTGAAATGTCGCCTTACGACCTGACCAAGGGCAGAATCACATGGCGATCCAAATAGCCGAAAGGCAAAATATCTAGGAGGTAAAAACAATGAAAGTCAGACCTTCTGTCAAAAAGATTTGCGATAAATGCAAAGTTATTAAACGCAAGGGACGCATCATGGTAATTTGCGAAAACCCTAAGCACAAACAGCGTCAAGGTTAATCCTTGCAACACATTTTGGAGGTGCAATAATAAATGGCACGTATTTCTGGTGTAGACCTGCCTCGTGAAAAACGGGTAGAGATCGGCCTTACCTATATCTATGGTATCGGCCGCAAAACAGCAAATGATATTCTTGCTGCCACCGGTGTAAATCCCGACACTCGTGTTAAGGATTTGACCGAAGACGATGTTGCAAAGCTGCGTGAATATATCGACCACAACGTTACCGTAGAAGGTGACTTGCGTCGTGACGTAGCATTCGACATCAAACGGCTTATTGAAATTGGCTGCTATCGTGGCCTTCGCCATCGCAAAGGTTTGCCTGTACGTGGTCAGCGTTCTAAGACCAACGCTCGTACCCGCAAAGGCCCCCGTAAGACGATAGCCAACAAGAAGAAATAAGCAGGAGGGAAAATAATATGGCAATTAAGGGTAAAAAAACTACCACCCGTCGCCGCGACCGTAAAAACATTGAACGTGGCGCCGCCCATATCCAATCAACCTTCAACAATACCATCGTTACCATTACCGATGTTAACGGCAACGCAATTTCTTGGGCTTCTGCCGGTGAAATGGGTTTCCGTGGTTCTCGTAAATCCACTCCCTTCGCCGCTCAAACCGCAGCTGAAACCGCTGCCAAAGCCGCTATGGAACATGGTTTGAAATTTGTTGAAGTATTCGTTAAGGGCCCCGGTTCCGGCCGTGAAGCTGCGATCCGTGCTTTGCAAGCTGCCGGTTTGGAAGTTACCATGATCAAAGACGTAACTCCCATTCCCCACAACGGATGCCGTCCGCCCAAACGTCGTCGTGTATAATTTGGAGGTGTAAAGGATATGGCAAGATATACCGGAGCAGTTTGTAGACTGTGCCGCCGTGAAGGCCAAAAGCTTTTCTTGAAAGGCGACAGATGCTATTCCGGCAAGTGCTCTTTGGACCGTCGAGCTTATGCTCCCGGCCAACACGGTCAAAGCCGCAAAAAGGCTTCTGAGTACGGCATTCAGCTTCGCATGAAGCAAAAGGCCAGAAGATACTATGGTGTACTGGAAAGCCAGTTCCATCATTATTTTGAAATTGCTGAACGGAAAACCGGCGTAACCGGTGAAAACCTGTTGCGTTTGTTGGAAAGCCGTTTGGACAACGTTGTGTACCGTTGCGGTTGGGCATCTTCCCGTCCGGAAGCTCGCCAACTGGTTGTACACAACCACTTTACTGTAAATGGCAAAAAGGTAAATGTACCGTCTTATCTGGTAAAAGCCGGTGACGTGATCGCAGTTTGCGACAAGAGCCGTGCTTCTGAAAAGATTAAAGCGGTGGTGGAAGCATGTGCTTCCCGTCCGAAACCCGAATGGATCAGCGTTGCTGACACCATGGAGGCTAAGATCGTGAACCTGCCTACCCGTGAGCAAATCGATGTTCCCATTGAAGAACATCTGATCGTCGAGTTCTACAGCAAATAGGCTTGATGTTTTTACTTGCTCATATTATTTTGGCGAACTAATCGTACAATTAAGGAGGGTTCTGAATGATAGAAATCGAGAAGCCCAGAATCGAAACCGAAGAACTGTCGGCAGACGGTTCCTATGGCCGCTTTGTAGTTGAACCTTTGGAACGGGGTTACGGTACCACTCTTGGCAACAGTTTGCGCAGAGTATTGCTGTCCTCCTTGCCCGGGGTTGCGGCAACATCGGTGAAATTCGATGGCGTAGTACATGAATTTTCCACTATCGATGGTGTCAAAGAAGATGTTACGGAAATTGTTTTGAATCTGAAAGGCTTGACCGCTAAAATTCACGGTGACGGCCCCAAGATTGTGTATATTGAAGCCGAAGGTCCCTGTGTGGTAACTGCCGCTGATATCAAATGCGACAGCGAAGTAGAGATCCTCAACCCCGATATGCACATTGCTACTCTTTCGGAAAATGCCCGTTTCTTTATGGAACTGACCTTGGATAAAGGTCGCGGCTATATTTCCGCAGAACGCAACAAGCAAGACATCAACACCATTGGCGTTATTCCCATGGACTCCATTTACACACCGGTGAACAAGGTAAATTATACCGTTGATAACACCCGTGTGGGACAAATTACCGACTTCGATAAACTGTCCTTGGAAGTCTGGACAAACGGAACCATTTCTGCTGAGGATGCGGTTTCGCTTGCTGCAAAAATCATCACAGAACACCTGAATCTGTTTGTTAACCTTTCAGCCGAAGGCGCAGGCGCCGATATTATGGTTGAAAAGGGTGATTCCGGCAAGGAAAAGGTTCTCGAAATGACAATTGAAGAACTGGATCTTTCGGTTCGTTCTTTCAACTGCCTGAAACGAGCTCAAATCAATACCGTTGAGGACTTGATCAATAAGACCGAAGACGATATGATGAAAGTTCGCAACTTGGGCCGCAAGTCCTTGGAAGAAGTCATCAACAAATTGGCTTCTTTGGGCTTTACCCTGAAAAAAGAGGAACTTTAAAACCTACCAACTCAAGAAAAGGAGTGAATTGCAATGCCAGGCACCAGAAAACTCGGTAAAAAATCCGACAGCAGAAAAGCTATGCTGCGGGCCATGGTTACCTTTTTGTTGGAAAACGGTAAGATCGAAACTACCGTAACCCGTGCAAAAGAAGTCCAGGCTATGACCGAAAAATATATTACAATCGGCAAGGACAAAAATCTTGCTTCTTATCGCAAGGCAATGTCCTTTATCACCAAAGAAGCTGTAGTGAAAAAGCTGTTTGACGAAATCGGCCCCACCTACGCTTCTCGTAACGGTGGTTACACCCGTATTACTCGGATCGGACCCCGTCGTGGTGACGCTGCAGAAATGGCCGTTATTGAATTGGTCTAATTCATAAGCCATATTTGTTAAGAATAAAACCGTCTCATTCATTGAATGAGACGGTTTTTCTTGTATTATAAATTGCCATATACCGTATCAAAAAAAGCAACCCAAATGTTATGGAAACATTTGGGTTACGATCGTTTCGACTTCTTCTTTGGTATATAATCGGCACAATACCTCCAAAAGGGTGTTGGCACTCATACGCGAGGGGAGTCCCAGTTTTTTTTGTAAGGCTTGTCGCTTGCGGGCGGAATCTTGTCCGCCGGACAACCCCCACAGCATAAAATCCGCTTTGGTAACGTGTTTTTGCAAGTCCTCGGATTGTTGACAAAAAATACCTGCTTCGGTAAGAATTTGCTGTAATAAGGGAAGAGGAATTCCTTCCACGCCCAATTGTCCTTCAGCCGACGGGGTGCTTTTTCGTTTTTCCTTACCCGCTATATCCGGAATATAAGCGTGGAACACAGGTAATCCTTGCAACAACTGTTTTAGTCGATTGCGAATGAGAAACCCTGCGCTGTCGGAATCGGTCAAGATTACGGCACCGTGTTGTTGGGTTAATCGCCGCAACAAAGCGATCCTTTCTTTGTCTTTGAAAATACAAAATCCATCGGTAGGAATGATCAAGGTATCAACCAATTCTGCCAAATGGAGTTTGTCATATTTCCCCTCAACAATTAAAATCTGATTTAGTTTAATCATATTTGGCCCCCGAAACGCGGAGCAATGCAATTACGGTTTGTTCCAACAAAATTTTGCCATCTACCGGTTGGCTTTTCATAGCCTTGTCGCAATCGGCAAGCAGTTGCAGACAAATATCCAGCTTTTTGGCGCCTAAAGCGTGTGCATCTTTTAAAGAATATGACAATCCTTTGGTGTTTTTCATGTGAAGTTGTTCGCCAAATTCCGGCAAAGGAATACGTGCTTCCTCAGCAGTTAAGGCGCGGTACATATTGACATAGGTCGAAGCCAATGCGCCCATGATTTTGATAGGATCTTCTCGCATGCTAAATAGGCGGTGTAAAATTTGCAAGGTACCGCCGGTATTACGGCGATTGATCTCTCGCACCATTTGAAACGCAGTAGCGGACAGGGTTTTGGCGCACAAAAGATCAACGTCCCGGTCTTCTACTTGCTGGTTCAGTTTATAGGTGCACAGCTTATCCAATTCATTGAGCAAGGTGTTCATGTCAGCGCCTACACATTCGATCAAATATGCGGCGGTGCCTGCTGTCATGCGGCAATTTCGCTTGGCGGCACCATTACACAACAGCTTGACCAGGTCTTGCTCGGTCTTTTTGGTGAATTTTATGACGTCTCCGTGCGTTTCACAAGCCTTTAAGAACGTTTTCCACGAACTAGAATTGCCTGGTTGTAGGGCGGTGTAATAAAACACAACAACGTTACCGGGACAAGGGTCGGCCAAATAGGCATCCCATTCCGCCAATGCTTTATCGGTTTCGTCGGTGGGTGAAAAATCCTGCACCAAAACGCAGCGATGGCTATGCATCACCGGCAAGGCCTCGGCCGCCGCTATAATTTGAGAAAGACAGACGTTTTCTCCTGCCATTCGGGACAAATTAAAGTCGGGCATACAATTTCCCACCAGGGTTTGGGAAATCAAGTCGGCATAGTGGCTGACCAAATATTGTTCTTCGCCGTACAACAGATATACTGCTGACGGAGCATCTTGTTTCAGTTGGGTTTTTATGCTTTCCTCGGTTGTTTTTGCCACAACTTATACACCTCTTACTTAGCCGGGAGGCCACCCCAAATTGCGACCTGCCAGCATATGAAAATGTAAATGCTGCACGGTTTGACCCGCTTGTTTTCCGCAGTTGGTTACGACACGAAATCCCTCGGTCAAATTGTGTTCTTTGGCGAGTGTTGCTGCGACTTCAAAAATATGAGCAACGATCTCACTGTTTTCGGGGGTGATCTCTCCCGCCGAAGCAACATGTTCCTTGGGAATGATCAAAACGTGAAAAGGCGCTTGCGGTTCAATGTCCTTAAACGCCAGTACTTGTTCATCTTCGTACACTTTTGCCGAAGGAATTTCTCCCGCGGCAATTTTGCAAAACAAGCAATCCATAAATACTCCTCCTTATTTCGTGCCGGTGGAACCGAATCCGCCGATTCCACGTTCGGTTTCGTCTAATTGCTCAGATTCGGAAAATTCGGGATGCAAATAGGGCAAAATTGCCAATTGTGCAATCCGCTCATGGGGTTCCACTTGCTGCGGGGCAAGAGAATGGTTGTGTAACGCAACCATTAACTCGCCACGGTAATCACTGTCGATCACACCCACCTTGTTGGCAGGCGCCAATCCGCGTTTCGAGGCAAGCCCGCTACGGGCAAAGATCAACCCAACGTATCCGTCAGGAATGGCCATAGCAATCCCGGTTTTGATTAAAAGAGTTTCGCCGGGGGCGATGGTTACGGGAGCGTCCAACAACGCATATAGATCGGCGCCTGCAGCTTGAGCCGAACCAAAACTGGGGATTACAGCTTGTGGATGTAGTTTTTTTATTTGTACGTTCATGTTATGTTCTCCTTATAATTTTATGCGAGACAAGCAACGATCCAACGGTCTGAGCATAGGTAATAGCCACTTGACGACAAAACCGGTAAACACCGCACAGATCACCGTGCCGACGCCGATTCCTTCCAGGCGATGAAGAATAACCAAAGACGTAACCGCGGCTATGGTTACACAGGATAAATCAAATGCCATTTTTACGTTGCCCAATTTGAATTCCCACGTATCGGAAATGGCCTTGACGAACGCTTCACCGGAGTTCATTACTACGTTGGCGGTAACCGAAAGACATACAGCCAGCGCCAATAAAAATACGCTAACCAAAATCAATGCTACTTTTGCGCCGTAGGTAGCATATTGGTTGGCAATGGATTCCAACGGTAGTTTTTCCAGCAATCCGACCCACAAGTCGGTAAACCACCCTAGGGTTAATGAGAGGGGAATTTGCAAAATTTGAATCCATTGAAATTTTTTGCGTAAAATAATGATTTGTCCTACGGTAAACAAGGAATTCCATATAAACAGCCATTCACCGACCGTAAGAAAGTTGGTGGTAGGGATTACACTAAGCACCTTGGGAAACGAAGTGACCGGTGAAATCCCCCAGGCGGCACGATTGGCAACGGCAATCGCCAATCCTAAAACAAACAAGCTAAATATAAACACCAAATAGCGCAAAATAACCTCAAGGGGGGTTCGTTTTTGCTTCATAGTATCACAACCTTCTTTACATTATATATAGTATACCAAGATTGCAGAGGAATGGCAAGCATTTTATTGTCGGAAGAAACACAAAAGGCAAGGTTCATAGCCTTGCCTTACTGTATATTATCTGCAAAATCGGTGATTCCCGATCACCGTGATCACCGGACGGGAAAAAATCCAGGAACTTGTTGCAGTGCGGGGATTATAATAGTATATAGCCCCGCCACTGGGATCCCATCCATTCATGGCATCTTTGGCCGCTTTGTATGCGCTGTCGGTTACTTCTTTCCAAAACTGTCCGTCATACAAGCAGGAAAAGGCGCCTGACTGATATATTACCCCCGAAATGGTATTGGGAAATGAAGGATGGGAGACACGATTGAGCACCACTGCGCCTACTGCCACTTGCCCTACGTAGGGCTCACCTCTTGCCTCGGCTGAAATTAAACGAGCAAGCAGATTGTAATCGTTGGTGGAATATCCGTTGTTGCCACCCGAAGAAGAGATCCCCATGGCGCGTAGCGTGGCGGGTCCGGCAACGCCGTCTGCCGCAAGTCCGTTCTTTCGTTGAAAGTAAACCACTGCGTTTTTGGTTTGTGTTCCGAAAATACCATCTACGCTTCCTTTATAGTATCCCCATTTTTTTAAACGAGTTTGAATTTCTCGCACCTCGCTGCCGGTGGAGCCCATTTTTGACAAGGCGTCACTACCACCTGAAAAGACGAGAGATATGACTAGAATATTCAGCAGTACCACGACTGAGATTTTCCATATTCTGTAAAATGTGGGATTTACGTTTTTCACCATTTTTGCCGCTCCTTGTTCATGTAACGTGTTTTGTTATTAATTTCCCCGCTAAAGTCAAAAATATGCGTGTCGTTTTTCCAAAAACTACCCCTATATATTTGTATAAAAAACAGGGCAAAACACTACATGTAGAGCGACAAAAAAAATATTAAAAAAACGCAAAAAAACATGAAAAAAACACTTGACAAACGGGGAAATGTTTGGTATTATAGCGGAGCACTCTCAAAAACGGCTCTGCTGAGCGGTTTAAAAGAGGCTCACGAAAAGAACTTTGAAAAAAGTTCAAAAAAAGTGAAAAAAGTTCTTGACAAAGGCGAATGGTTGTGTTACAATAGCCTTCGGCGCTTCGGGAAACGAAGCAGTCAAGCGGACCTTGAAAATTAAACAACGATAGAAGGAACCCGAGATT
>JAZRFL010000136.1:0-33489 GCA_045661365.1 Acutalibacteraceae bacterium
CTGAAACGGAGCACCATGTCTCTTGACAGTTACCTGATTCGAGTGGAAAATGATGCTACCTTTACGATTTTTGACTCATCCGCCCAAAAGACCGGTCAATGCATTTTTCACACCTCTGCCCCTGTGCAAACTGCAGGTGTAATTCTAAACAGTGGCGGACAAGTAACCATTGAAAACGGTACATATCTTTTGTCTGCCGATGACACCGGCAGTTTTAGCGGTGTGATTACCGCTGAGTCGGGCACAACCACCATTCAGGACGGATATTTTGATGCCACCGGTTGCGGCCAGGCAGGCAGTGGCGTTTTGTTACTCCATTGGTCGTATTTATATGAAACACCTATGATGCTCATTAACGGAGGCACCTTTTTCGCCAATACCGGCATTCACATTTCCCCCTATAACCGATTCATTTCCTATGGCTGTTATTTTCCCGTTGTGTTTATGACCGACGGCACTTTTCACATTACCGGCGAGGACGAATACAGCGGCTTTGCCTATTGCAACAACGGTTGGGGACACGTATACGTGGGCGGCGGTACCATTCCCACCCACTGCTTAAATAAAGATTCTTACCGCCTTGCTCAAGGGTCTGCCACCGAAACCATTTCCATGAAAAACCCCGCAGGCAAGCAAATGTCATACTATAAGGTTACTAACCCCGTGGTGTTGCATGATAGCGTGTCCAACCCCTATATGGATGATCTGATCATCATGCGCCTGATGCAAAATTGGGCAACCCGCTATACAAACAGTCCTACGGTGTTGGAAAACAATCCCATGTTAGAGGAACTCATGACCACTCCCCGTACGGTCATGGTGGCTCGGAAACAGGTGGATCCCGTTACCCTGACCATCTTTAACCCCGATTTTTGCACCGATATCAAATGGTACCAATCCAGCGATGGAGAAGTGTGGGATCATTTGACTCAATATGACGGTCGAGCAAACATCACTATTCCCCGTCCCCAAGAAGCTACCACAATATATTATCTCTTTGAAGTCACAATGGAGGATGGCACTACCTGCACCGACTACGCCCTGTTCTTATTCCAAGCGGCGGCCACCACCACCGTACTGGATACCATTAAGTTCCACATCAACGCACCGGAGGACGGACAAAGACCGAGCGAGCAAATCTACATCGACCCCACCACCTTGGGCGGCTATTCGGCGAGCACCTTCCATTGGGTAGACAAAACCACCGGCGGCCTTGTGAACACCTTTGTTGCCGGTCATGAATACGAAGTGCAAGTGGTTTTAAAGGCAGAAGAAGATTTTGCCTTTGCCACCAACGACACCAATTCCGCCTTGAAAGCATTTTGTAATTATCGTCAAGCCACCGTAAACAAGGTGGGCGGTACTACCCCCGACCAAACCGTTCGGATAACCTATAATTTTGGCACCTGCCCTGCCGTGATTTCTACCGCCAACGTGGAATTGTGTCCGCCGGTTGCCGGTGCCCAACGGGATTTACATCCCAAAGTGGGCAATCAAAACTTTACGGTATACACGGTGGATTGGTTCGACGTAACCGAAGACCGCTTTATGGAAAAGGGTGAACTGTTCCAAAACGGTCACCATTACACCGTGCAGGTTTGGCTGGAAATTGATGACGGATTCCAATTTGCCAACGATGGGGTCAACCCTCAGGTCAAGGCTACCATCAACGGCAAAACCGCTCCCGTAACCGATGCCTATGAACAAGCCTTGGATGATATGATCGTGGTCAATTATGACTTTGGTGTTTGCGATTCCATCATCGACACGGTACACGTGGTAGAACTGGAAACCCCTGTGGCAGGCGAATATCCCGTTCCCTTTGCCACGGCGCCCAGCGAACAGTATTATGTGAGCACCATTCAATGGAGCGGTCCCGACGGAGATTTGTGGGACAGCGACCGTTTTGAAGAGGGTGTTACCTACGAAGTGGCTGTACAACTGATGCCCGTAAAACACGGCACCCAATATCTGTATTCCTTTGCCGACGATTTGCACGCCTTTGTCAATGACTCGATTGCACGTCGGGTAGAACGGTCGGGGAACACGGTCATTGTTTACGCTCAATTCCTTTGCGAAAAACAAGCCGATCTGCTTTACGGTGATGTGGACGGGGACGAAAAAGTCACCGCCGCCGATGCGTTGGAAGTGCTGAAATCGGTTGTTGGTAAAGTCACCTTGAGCGATGAGCAAAAAGTGATTGCCGACGTAGACGGCAACGGCAAAGCAGATGCCGCCGACGCGTTGGACATTCTCAAAAAAGTGGTTGGAAAAATTGATAAATTTGCCGTTGAACAATAACCAATTTAGTATTTAAGTTGGAGGTATATTTTATGAAAAAACGAATGCTAAGTGTGTTGCTTATTTACACTATGGTATTGTCGTTGTTGACCGTGTTCCCCATTACAACGCATGCGGAGGTTGACTCTTCGATTATTACCACCGTTTCCGCCACCGTACCCACCCCCATTATAGGGGAAACCATTAGTAAAACGGATGAATGCCTCACCAATACGGTTGGTATTCAAATAACCGACATGAACTGGACGACCGGCAACGGTAGCATTTATCCCGACGGCACTGTTTTTCAAGAGGGTGTTACCTACTATTGCGATATGGAATTTTGGGTAGAGGACGGATACACGTTCCCTGACAATCGTGCTGATTTGGAGGGTTATATTAACGAAATCCTCGGTGAAGTTTCTTCTGTTTATTATACCGACCACGCTTATGTGGTGGTTGCCTTTACTCCCACAAAAGCAGGTGATATTTACGTGAGCGGAGTTGGTATGACCAACGGAGATTATTTGCCCACAGGAAGCACAACTACCACAAAACAAGCCCCCAACAATGGCTATGCCTATTATAACAACGGCATTTTAACCTTGCATAACTATTCTTGCGGCGGAATCGGATTGGTTCTTTCCGCAGGATTATGCGAGTACGGCGCTTTGATTTATTGCAAAAATGATTTAACCGTAAAGTTAGAAGGAATCAACTATCTTACCACCGCCCACGATATTTTAGAAATGGTGGGGATTTGGGCAAACCCTTCCTGCAATATCGATTCAAATAGCGATGCAACCCTCAACGTTTCGGTCAACTGTGTCGGAATTTACACCACAGATTCTTTGTCGATTCACAATTGCCATATCAGCATAATTGCCGAAGATTTTGGTTTGGAATCGGATGAGATCAAGATTCAAAACGCCGGTTTGGTCATTACCTCGCAAGAAGAGTCTATCTACGGTTATGACAGCGTTTTTTTGGGAAACGCCACCGCCGATCTCACCTCGTTAAACGAAGATGGCATTCATTCCGGTGGTTCTGTCACCCTCAATCAATGCAAGTTGATCGCCGATGCCGGTGATAGCGGAATTGAAGCGTGGGGCGGTAAGTTGGGCATTTATGAATCCGAAGTGACGATTCAAGCGCAATACGGTCTTTATAATGAAGAACATGACCTTGTTATTTCAGAAAGTGCGGTCGATATTATTGCCGAAAACTACGGAATCGCCTCTTACAAAGGTAGTATTCTCATTTCCGAAAGTAATTTGGATGTGATTTCTACCTACAACGGAGAAGTTGACGAAGATTGTTCCGCTTTGCTTTCCACAGATTGTATCATTTTGATTGATATTGATTCGATTGTACGGGCTTCTACTGAACCCGATGGTCTTTTAGGAGAATACAATCCGGAAAACATCAAAACTTATGACCACATCGTAATACGAAAAGCACTCTACGGCGATGTAGACGGGGACGGCAAAGTCACCGCCGCCGACGCGTTGGAAGTACTGAAAAGCGTGGTGGGCAAGGTCAATTTGACCGATAGCCAATTCACCGCCGCCGATACCGACGGCAACGGTAAAGCGGACGCCACCGACGCTTTAGAAATCTTAAAACACGTAGTAGGGAAACCGTCTGCCATTGGTTAAAATTATTTGAATCTTCGAAAGGATGGATCTTATATGAAAAAATATATTGCGTTGGCATTGAGCATTCTGTTGTGTTTGAACGTTGCCATAATGGGTGTATCTGCTCTTCCTGTGGATGTATTTGAATACACCATAACGGATGGTGAAGCCACCATTACAGCTTATAAAGGTATAGGCGGTGAAGTGTTCATCCCTGCGACTCTTGGGGGTGCTCCCGTAACCGATATTGAAGACTTCGTCTTTACGGGAATCAGCGAGATTACCGGATTCAAGGCAGACCCGGAAAACACCGCCTTTCAAACAATAGACGACGTATTGCTTACCAAAGACGGAAAAGAGTTGATTTCCTATCCTCTGGGCAAAGCCGACACCGCATACACGGTGCCCGATGGAGTTACCACTATTGCGGATAGTTGCTTTTACTATTGCCAAAATCTCACAACAGTAACCCTGCCAGACAGTGTAGTAGTAATTAACGAAGCCGCCTTTGAAAGTTGCTTTAACCTTGTGTCCGTAACCTTAGGAAACTCAGTAACCACCATTGGGGATTGGGCTTTTTGTGAATGTTTAAGTCTGACCTCGTTGGAATTCCCCGCAACTCTGATTTCGCTTGGACAAGGTGCACTGTCTTATTGCAAATCCATCACCGCTTTTCAGGTAGCATCCGAAAACAGCGCTTATCAAACCATTGATGATGTGTTGTTCACCAAAGACGGAAAAACTCTTGTTTCCTACCCCGCCGCCAAAGATAACACCTCCTACACCATCCCTGACGGGGTTGTAACCCTTGGAGAAGAAGCATTTGGCTTGGCGGTTGCCCTCACCACCATTCAAATTCCAAACACCGTAACCGCCATTGACTCTTGGGCTTTTGACGGTTGCGAAAGCCTTGCTTCCCTTTCCATTCCCAATTCGGTTACCACCATAGGACAGGCAGCGTTCCAAAACTGCCTTAGCCTCACTGCTATTCAAATTCCTGACGGGATTACCGAAATTGCGGATTATACCTTTAACGGTTGTGAGAGCCTTGTGTCGATACAACTGCCCAAACACTTGACGAAAATCGGCGAATATGCCTTTGCTTATTGCACCGCTCTATATTCGGTGAAAATCCCTGACACCGTAACAACCATTGCCAATTATGCTTTTTATAATTGTCCCGACCTTGTTTCGGTAATGATTCCCGAAGCGGTCATCGAAATTGGAGAAAAAGCCTTTGGTTACTATAGCACCGGACTTGGCAGAGTGCTTGCGGTAGATGGGTTTGCCATCCAAGGCTTTGAAGGTTCCGCCGCCCAAACGTATGCCCAAAAACACAATTTCACCTTTAAACTCTACGTAGAGTCGGAATGCATTATTGGTGACGTGGATTTAGAAGGTAACGTTACCGCCACCGACGCGTTGGAAGTGCTGAAAAGCGTGGTTGGCAAGGTCACCTTGACCGACGACCAATTCAAAGCCGCCGATACCGACGGCAACGGTAAAGCCGATGCGGCAGATGCTTTGAATATTCTGAAAAAAGTGGTAGGAAAAATTGAGTTTTTCCCCATTGAAGCATTGGAATCGATCCATCGTGATTGATACAAAAATATACTGTTTGGAGGAATAAACATGAAAAAAATCTGTATCGTGTTATTGGCCTTGACCATGGTTTTCGTTCTGGTGGGGTGCAGTGACACGCCCGAAACACCGGAGGAAAAAACCGAAGCGGTTACGCTGGTAGGATCGTGGGAATCGGTGGAAATCAGTGGTGCTCTGTATCACTTCCATGAAGACGGTACCGGTTCTTATGAATTTTCCGGCAGCACCATGAACTTCACCTACACCGACGACGGCGCCAAGGTAACAATTCAATACGAAAACGCAACTGAACCCAACGTGTTTGCTTATACCATCGCCGATGATACCCTGTCTATCGAAGACAGCTTTGGCTCCATGGTGCAATACAAAAAGAAATAGTTGCTTCAACCCCGACTTTATAGACCAATCCCCCCATTATATGGGGGGATTTTCATTTTGGGGAGATATTCCTACGATTCCGAAATGCATCTTCAACCGACTTGTCGGCCATGCCGCAATTACCCGTTATCGATCAA
This sequence comes from Acutalibacteraceae bacterium, assembly GCA_045661365.1. GTDB lineage: Bacteria > Bacillota > Clostridia > Oscillospirales > Acutalibacteraceae > UMGS1484. The sequence goes on from JAZRFL010000136.1 coordinate 6,035, forward strand.
TCGGTCATTTATCGTGGCTCACTTCCTTCTGACGGGGAAGGCATGGGTTCACTTAGCGTTTTTTGTTCATCCTTAATCGGTTCAACCACGGGATTTTTCAGGTGGATCTTGATGCTCCGACTATACAACAAAACAGCACCGAATCGGTTAATTCGGTGCTGTTTTGTTTGAATTCTATTCAAACATTTGCAAATAAGTATCTACGTCGAATTCCTCGGTCACTGAATCCTTTTTTAAATACAAGGGATGATGAGGATGCCCTTTTTTGGACTTTTTGCCGGCGCTCACCCAAGTGGCGCCATACCGATTGCCCAGGGTAACCATATCCCGAATACAAAGGGGCAAATAGTCTCGCATTTCTACGATGGTGCCCCAAGCCGCCCACACGGTGGGGGTATGCCCCTCCCCATACAACGACAACACATACTCAAAGGCTTTCATATTTTCGGCATGCAAGGTTTGGTTAAAGGTTTTTTCCATGTCATCGGGACGGGTGGCACGTTGGGCGTAGACGTTGAACATAATAAAACTGTCGAATCCGTTAAAATGGGCAATGCGCTCCACCGATTTGAGGGTGTTATCCAAATCATCGGGAGCGGCGGTGGAGGGGTTAATGCCAATGCAAATGAGCGGATTGACCCCTTTGGTACCCAAGATGTAACGGTATTCGGAATAATGACAGGGCACGTACAGCCACTTGTGGGCATTGTAATCGTGAGCGGTGGTCTGCTCCTTTTGCAATGCATCCTCAAACATAAGGACTTGGATTTGATTGGTTTCGCAAGCAGGAATATGCACGGTTAGTCCTCCTTTAAAATATCGTAGGGAGATACCACGCCCAACAGGGGTTGGTCGGGACTTCCGTTTTGGGTGACCAACAGCATTTTGGTTCTCGCATGCTTGGCGGGAACACGGCGAAACATCTCCCGCCCTTGCTCCAACGAAAGATCGGGAGAAACAAAACGAATTCCTTTGTGTTGTTCCGGCCCCAACAGAGGTTCCATTTCCGAAAAGGTTACCTCTTCGGTAATTTGTCTGCCCGAAAGCAACCAACGAAACACGCCGTGTTGGCTAAATATCCCCACAATTTTGTTTTGCTCGATCACCGGCAGATAGGTAATGCCCTTTTCTTCCATTTGGGTCATAAAACACAGTACCTTGTCGGTCATTTGGGCGGTGAGCAGTTTCCCCACAGGGGTCATATATTCTCCCACGGTGGGGGGATCTTCAATTTGCCGCAACACCTTATTTAACACCCCGAGCAGTTGGTCGGTAGGAATCGCCCCATAAGCACCGTCGATCTTGGCTTCGTGGGTCAAAAGATTCCGCACCTGACGGCAATAGTCCAATTCTTCTCGATAGCGAGAAAACGCCGGTAAATGGGCAAGACGCAAAATACTGCTGCCGCGACCGACACTGCCCACCAAACGCTCGGCGGCGGTTTCCAATCGTTTATAGGTATCTAAAAACAAATCTGCTTGTTGGTTGTTCATACCTTAACTCCGAAAAAACTTGATTCCTTGTATCGCATAAGGAGCAAGGGGCACAGCCAAGGTGCCCGAAACCGCTTTTGGTGCTTGCACAGGATCCATTAAACCGTCGGTGAACGCATAGGCAGTCACGTGGGCAGGCAGGGTAATGATTGCGGTGGATTCTTCTGCCGTACCGTTGTAGACACGCAGAAATACATCTTCCTCGTCAAACCGCAGGGCGGAAACCATGGCCCCTGCTACCCCAAATCCGCAAAGGGGTTCTTTGGTGGTAGCAACCATGGGTTGTTGGAACGCAAGGGATTGTTGCCACAGAAGGGTGTCGTTCCCTGCTTTATGGGGCAAAACGGCGTAATCGCAAGCCACGTGGCGACCCATATTATAAGACAGCTCACTTTGGCATTTATACTCCATTGCCACCGAGCGGAAGAGGGTGAGCATCATCATACCATCCTCGGTATTATTGGCGGGCAGACCACGATTGATGAGGGACACCCCTGCCACATCATTTTGCACGTCCATCAAATGTTGGGCAGGTTGAGGACCTTCCCCCCGTTCCACCATGCCAAAGGGGATTTGATGGCGAATGGTGCCATCGGGACTTTGGAATGCCACACGCAACCGCAGACGACGGTTGTTGCAATCAAATTCGGTATGGTAATCAATGCGAGGATTGTTTTTATACAAAGTAATGGTGGTGGTAAAGGGCAGATTGGTCACCCAATACCGCAAGGCACCGCTTTGGGTAATGACCACCGCTTCGTCCCCCAAGGCCTTGGCAGTAGCGGAAGTTACGCCGCAACGGGTTAAGAAGGCGCGATTATGGGTGGGTAATTTAGAGCGGTCATAGGGGTCAGGCACATTGGTGGTGTAAAGGGTGGCGTCCAGTTCCCAAGGGTATTCAAACTCCACCCAGTTGTCGCCGCTGTCGGCTTGCAACACCAAACTGCCATAGGGAATGCGAGGATGATCTACAAGCAGGGTGTTGGTGGCTTTTTCAATCAATTCCACAATAAAACCACGGTCGTCTAACTCGGCTTTGTAAAAATCATTTTCAAAGGTGGCAGGCAAGGCAAAATCCGCCTCACCCAGAGCAGTTTCTTCCCCGTAGTTCCACCCGTCGGCATTTACCGCGACAGAGCCGTTTTCGGTTTGTACCACTTCGGTGCGGGCAAAGGGCAAGGGGTTAAAATAGCCGTGTTCCCCACTCTGCGATAAATTCACACGGGCTTGTTCCATCTCGGTTAAAGCGGCGGCATATTCTGTACGCACCTGCTCCAGCGCCTTGTCGCAAATGGTACCGCATAAAATATCGTGAAATTGGTTTTTCAGGGTAAGATCCCACAAAGGGGTAAAATCCGCTTTTTGGTTTTTGAGCACCGACAACACCTCTAACGAAGCAATGCCGTTTTCCAAGGAGCGGTTGTTGTGTTTTATGTCAATATTGGTGGCAAAAGTGCCTTTCAGCGAGCTGATGAATTCCCCATTATAAAGAGGCTTTTGAGAAAAATCAATTTCGTCCAATGCCCGCTCGAAGCTGGAAAACGACACAGGGGGCATTTCGGGGTCATTTTGCAATCCCTTCATAATCCCCAACGCCGAAGCGGCGGGCATTTTCATATCGCCACCCGCAGGCATGACTTGGGTATCGTCCCCACAATGCTGTGCGTTGCGGTCATACAGCTTCATAAAGCCGTTTTTGGAGGCTTCTTCCCAATGCAGTTCCCCTGCATTGACCACTTTGGCATCATCGGGAAACGAAATGCCGGCATAGGCGGTGGACATCCAATGGGTGTTGATAACCGTTCCGTCTAAGCCTTGCCAACGGAAATTTTCCACCGCAAACTCCCGTTCCATACAACGGGAAAAGGTGTAGTAATCATAGCCGCATTGGGTCATGATCTGGGGCAATTGGGCATGGTGTCCCCAACAGTCGGCAATCAGGGCGGTGCGAGGCTCATACCCCACCGTTTCATCCAACAACCGTTTGCCCATGGTGGCTTGCATATAAAGGCTTTCCCCCGAGGGCATACACATGTCGGGCACCGACCAAAAACCGGGAGCAAATTGCAACTGTCCCTTTTGGGCAAATTCGGTGAGCTTTTCGTGATGCTGGGGATGTTTTTCAAAATATTCACGGAAGAAATATGCCTGCTCCACCGTAAAGGTATAGGTTTCGTCTTGTTCCATTAAGGTGAGGGCTTTGTCCAAAATATCGGTCGCCATTTTGGTATATACCGATTCGGGTTGCAAATAGGCAATATCGTGATGAAAAGTGGGCACTACGTGGATGTTTGCCATGATTATGCCTCCTTGCAAAATTGACAAATGGTAGCGGTGGAGCGGTCGGCGGCCAGTTGCACGAATTCGGTAAATTCCATAGCACCGTCACCACTTGCGGAATCGGAAATGGCGCGCAGTACGGCAAACGGCACGTGATTGACGTAACACACGTGGGCAATGGATGCCCCTTCCATTTCACAGGCAACTGCATTGAAATCTTGATTTAGTTTGGCTTTCTGTTCGGGCGTGCTGATAAATTGGTCCCCCGACACAATGGTGCCTCGTTTTACCACACAGCCTACCGCCGTGGCGGCTTTGGCAAGGCTTTGGGATACGGTTTCATCCGCAGGGAAATGCACTAAGTTAATGCCCGAGATCAATCCCACAGGATCGCCCAAGGGAGAAGTGTCCATGTCGTGCTGTACCAAAGTGGTGGCAACCGTAATATCTCCCACCGCCAAATCGGTGGTCAATCCCCCTGCCACACCGGTGTTGATCACACAATCGGGATGATAGGTTAAAATCATGGTTTGGGCACATATGGCGGCAAACACCTTGCCCACACCGCACTGTGCTACTACCACCTCTTTGCCTTGCAAAAAGCCGTGGTAAAAATCTACACCGCTGATAGTAGAAACCGTTACCTGCTCCATTTGTTGTTGCAGGGCTTCTACCTCTGATTTCATTGCACCGATAATTCCGATCATACTCTTATTCTCCGTATTCAAATTTGGTTTGTCGTTTTTCTTGCAACACCTTGACATACCGCTCACACTCGGTTTTGGCGGCGGCAAGATCCAGGTTTTGGTAGTTCCCGCATTCCTTACGAGTAGCGCCGTACATAGCAGGCTCGCGGTAGGCGATCTGCTCCAACGCCTCGATAATATGAGGATAGGTTTCGTGCACGGTTAAATCCCGCACGCACAAATAAAAGCCTGTTTGGCAACCCATAGGCCCAAAATAGATCACCTTGTCCTTAATTGGGCTGTTGCGAATCACGGTGGCAAACATATGCTCCACCGAATGCATGGTCAGGTTGTCCATATAATCCCCACCGTTTGGGGTACGGGTACGCAGATCCAACGTGAGAATGTCTCCGTCGATACGGGAAACGTATACCCCGGGGGTAATATCATCATGATCCACCTGAAAACTGACGATTTGATTTTTTGTATCCATAGCCTGCCACCTCAAGCAAAATTGTAAATTTAATTATACCACGTTATAAGCATTTTGACAACCGATTCTTTCAAAAAACAGCGGCGCAAAGTACAAGATCCGACAAACCGCCAAAAAAGAAAGAAATCAGAAAATTAACTCTTGACAAAACCCCGCAAGGTATATATAATATATGTTGCACTTTTGTGCAAGCGGAGGTGTGTTGCTTTGCTCAATCTGACAAAAGTTTTTGCGGACGAAGGCTCTGTTTCTTTCGACTTTGGGTTGGATCTTTCTGACCTGGACTTTTACGGAGTTTGTCCCTTCCCCACCCCCATCGCGGTAAACGGTACGGTAGAAAATTTTGCCGGTATCGTATTGCTCAAAGCCACGGCGCAGTTTGTTTTTTCCGCTCCTTGCGACCGTTGTGCCGAACGGGTCGAAACCACTAACACCCTAGTATTTGAGCACGTGGTGGTCACCGATGTGGAAGATGAAGAAAACGACGGCTTTGTCATTGCCGAGCAAATGCAGTTGGATGTAGAAGAACTGTTGCGAGACGATCTGGTTTTGTGGGTCCCCTCTAAGGTTCTTTGCTCCGACGATTGTAAGGGCTTGTGCGACCAATGTGGCATAAACCTGAACCACGGCAATTGCGATTGCCACAAAAAAACCGTAGATCCCCGCTTAGCGGCTCTCGGCAGCTTGCTTAACAACGATTAAAAAAATAGGTATAACCAATGATAAGGAGGTGCTGACATGGCAGTACCGGCAAGAAGAATTTCTAAAACCAGAAAGAACAAGCGTCGTTCCAACGTTTGGAAGTTGGAGGCTCCCACCCTTGTAAAGTGCCCCGCTTGCGGCGCTTACAAACGTCCTCACAGAGTATGCTTGGAATGCGGCAAATACAACGACCGCGTAGTTCTGAAGGTTGGCGAATAAGCCTGTTGGCTCACATGATTGCGAATTTCGGGTGTGTATGAGGGTACACGCCCGTATTTTCGTGTAGTCAAATCATGATAAAAAGGAGTTTTTGCTATGGCGGTGTTGATTTCTAACGTGGTTCCCTCCTCCCCTGCCGATTTGTGCGGGGTACAGGCAGGCGACACCTTGGTTGCCATAAACGGACATGAAATTGAAGACGTGCTGGATTATCGGTTTTATATGCTGGAGTCCTACCTACCGCTGACCTTATTGCGTGAAGGTCGGTCGGTTTCGGTGACCCTCCTCAAGGAAGAATACGATGAAACCGGTATGGAGTTTGACACCTATTTAATGGATGCCCAACGAGGATGCAAAAATAAGTGCATCTTTTGCTTTATCGACCAGTTACCCAAGGGCTTGCGGCAAAGTCTGTATTTTAAAGACGACGACTCCCGCCTTTCCTTTTTATTCGGCAACTACATTACTCTGACCAATCTCACCCGTCATGAGATCGACCGCATTATTAAAATGCATATCAGCCCCGTGAACATTTCGGTGCACACCACCAATCCCGAATTGCGGGTACAAATGATGAAAAATCCCCACGCGGGTGAGGTGCTTTCTATTATGAAGGAGTTTGCACAAGCGGGCATAAAAATGAACTGTCAGCTGGTGCTTTGCCCCGGTTACAACAACGGCGAGGAGTTGACCCGCTCGTTGACCGATCTGGGCGAGTTGTACCCTGCGGTGCAAAGCGTGGCCGCCGTACCGGTGGGCATTACCAAATATCGGGATGGGCTAACTCCCCTTACCCCCTTTACCAAAGAACAAGCCGCCGCTGTGGTGGATACCATGGAAGCCTTTGGCAACCAGTTTCTTGCCAAAAACGGCACACGGCTCTGCTACCCCGGAGACGAATTTTATTTAAAGGCGGGCAGACCCCTCCCCAACGGCGAATTTTACGAAGAATATGCCCAAATCGAAAACGGCGTAGGCATGTGGACCTCTTTTAAAGAGGAGTTTTTAGATGCATTGGAAACCACTCCCACCGAAGCGGTCAACCGCACCGTGAGTTTGGTAACCGGTATGGCGGCACTCCCCTTAATCGAGGAATGTTGCCGTTTGGCACAAGAAAAATTCAAGGGACTCACTTGCCACGTATACGGTATTAAAAACGAGTTTTTCGGGGAGCATATCACCGTAACAGGATTGCTCACAGGGCAAGATATTATGGCACAGCTAAAAGGCAACCCCTTGGGGGATGTCTTGCTTCTCCCCTCGGCCACTTTGCGACGGGAAGGCGACCTGCTGTTAGACGACACCACCCCTGAGCAAATCGGGGAAACGTTGGGCGTATCGGTGCAAATTACCGATGGGGATGGATTCAGTTTTTTGGATTGTCTGTTGGAAGAATAAAAAACAAAAGCCGAGGAAGGACAGCACTCCTCGGCTTTTGTTTTTTATAAACTTCTTAAATAATCAATGCTCTCTTTGGCGCATTCCATAGGGGTTTTGCCGGGGGTAGGAACGTCTTGCTCTACTACTACCCATTTTGCGCCTACTTCTTGGGCGGCGGTAAGTACGGCAGGAATATCTACAACCCCTTCGCCCAATGAGCGCATTTCAAAGGGTTTTTCGTCCTTAGGTTTATCCGACTCAATACCAATGAGTTCATACATATGGTCGGTTTTACCGCCTACATAGTTTTTCAGATGTACCACCGGCACGCGACCGTCGTATTTTTTTATATATTCGGCAGGGTCTTCGCCCCCTACGCTCACCCAACACACGTCGGGTTGCACCGCCAAGTGGGCAGGGTCGGTCACACGATAAAGCATGTCTAACAAATATTCCCCATCCACCGTTTGAAACTCAAAATCGTGGTTATGATACAGCAATTGCATGCCCATTTCTTTGGCTTTAGCACCAATGATCTCAATTGCTTTTAGCGTATTGTCAAAATCCGAACCACCGGGGCGTTTATCTTCCACAAGATAAGGAATGGCAACATAGTCACATCCAAGGGCTTTGTAGTCGGACAAGGTTTTGATCGGGTCTACCACCATTTCTTCCAGCGCCACGTGGGCAGAAGCGGCACGCAAGCCGTTTTCTTTCAGCATGGCTTGCATTTCTTCTACGGTGTGACCGCCAAGTCCTGCAAATTCTACTCCGTCATAGCCCATTTCGGCTACGGCTTGCAAGGTGGATTTAAAATCCTTTGCGGTTTCTTCCCGCAAAGAATACAGTTGAATAGCAATGGGAAATTTCATAATGATCCTCTCCTTTACTTGCATCATAACAAATCCCGTGGTATAATGCAAGACAGAAACCGCAAATTTTTCGGACATTTCTTGCAAAGGAGTCTAGGATGTGAAGGTTTTTGTGGAAAATCGAGACCGCAGGGTCTACGGTGGCAGGCGGTCGGCGCTGGAAGTGGGGGCTCATTACCACTCTCACTACGAAGTGATCTACGTAAAAAAAGGACACTCACTGATCAACATTGACGGTTGCGTATCCCCTCTGAAAGACGGTGATCTGGTGATCGCCCTGCCCTATCAGGTGCATCGGATCCAAGATATAACCCCCTGTGAGAGTTATTTGTTCATTGTTCCCGACAATATTTGCGAGGAATTTCGCCACAAGCTTTCCCACTCCATTCCCGTAACTCCCGTAATTCACCACGTAGACCAAATCCCTTCCCTTTCCCATTATTTAAACGAGGCCATTGACACTCTGGAAAAGGAGCATCCCTTTGCCGACGAAATGGTCAAGGGCTTTTTGGTCGTAATTTTGGGATTAAGCTTTGGCATGATGGAATTTGCCCCCTCCTCTGCCAACGACGGCGACGTATTTCGTAAAATCGTGCAATTTTGCACCGAACAGTATGACCACCCGCTGTCATTGGAGCAGTTGAGCAAGCAATTTTATTTAAGCCGATATCAGATCTCCCGTTTGTTTTCACAGCACGCAGGGATGAGTTTTCCTCGCTTTTTGTCGGGCATTCGCATTATGGAAGCCTGCCGTTTACTCCGTGGCGGTGCCCCCATAACCCAAGCGGCCTTGCAATCGGGATTTACCACCATTCGCTCCTTTAACCGTTGCTTTTCGGAACAGATCGGCATGACCCCCAAGCAGTACAAGCAGGCTACTCCGCCGACCGACCATTCCCCGCTGATCTAACAAAGCCAAGAGCCGACCCTGTACAGGATCGGCTCTTTTTTCATGCGGTTTAATTGTCACGATGTTCCATGGTGATCTCTCGTTCACGGAACAAAAGAGAAATACACCAAATCCCTGCCAAAGCAACCAATGTATACACAATGCGACTGAGTACACCGTCGGTTCCGCCGCCGATCCATGCAACGATGTCGAATTGGAACAGTCCAATGCTCCCCCAATTCAACGCGCCGATAATGGTCAACAGCAAGGCAATACGATCCATTAACATGATACATTCAACTCCTTTTTCGTGGTCAATGGTAGTATGACCAAGGAAAAAAGGATTATGCATGCTTAACTGGATTTTTTTGTATTTTTAAAATCGGGCACCCCATTGACCTTGTCCATGGCAAAATCGGTCAAGGCTTGGTTACAAACGTAAGCCCCTTTGGTGTACAGCATGGGTACGGCGACACACTCGTCCCACAAGGCTCGCTCGCAGGCTTGCCACGTTGCAAGGGTGTTGCCCTTTGCTTTGACCTGTTCCCAAGCTTTTCGGTAGATCGGTCCGCCCAAGCCCATCAAAGGACCGTTTACGTCAGGCGCAAATTGACCGAGCACCTGCATGGGTTGATCGCCTTTGCCTCCCATGGTAGTCAAGGCAATGTCAAAATCCTCCGATACCAAATGATTGGACAATTCATACTCCGAAACCGCTGTTAACGTAACGTGTATGCCAAATTGTTTTTGCCAACATTGAACCAAAAAATCCAACACTTGTCGCAGGTCGGGATCGTCCCGATAACACAAGGTCAGGTTGCTTACCTGCTCGACTTTCAGAACGGACATGGCTTTTGTAAAGTTAGCTTGTGCCGCCCCCGATAACGAGGCTTGATTTAAACCAATGCCGTTGTATACCGAACTGCCGCAATATTTTTCCGGTAGTACCAAGCTGTGAGACACTTCGCACCACGCAGGCAAATAAGCGGATATGGCAGACCAGTCTATGGCACCGATCAAAGCCTTGCGCAAATTTTCGTTTGCGGTGGCACGACCGGTGGTAAAGTTAAAAACCAAAGCCAAGCTGTCTTGGTAAACAGAATGCACCACCAGTCCTTGTTCCTTAGCGGCTTGCACACTTGCACCGCTTACCAGTCCGCAATCCACCGTTTGGTCGGCAACCCGCGTCACACGACCGTCAGCCGCTTGGTAGGCTACCGTTACTCCCGCAGGAATCACCCCGTCGGCATTGCGATAATACGGATTTTGGGTCATACGCAAATACAGATCTTTTTCATGGGTAGACCAACCCTCTAACAAAAACGGTCCGTTTGCCAACACGTAGTCTTTGCCCATGCCGTAACGTCCCCCGCAGTTTTCAAAAAAGGTGCGGTTGCAGGGCATGCCCGCAACCCCTGCCAAGGCAGACAGAACCCCCTCGTCGGGGGTGGTCAAGGTCACCGTAAAGGTGCGGCTGTCCACCGCCTTGACCCCTATGGTTTTGGGGTCGACACTTCCTGCTTGTGCCAGCGGTACCCCCTGCACCGACATAAGAGACGAAGCACAGGCCGCTTTGGTGCGTGGGTCGGCGGCTCGTTGCAACTGAAAGACAAAATCGTCGGCGGTCAAGGGTTGTCCGTTTGACCACGCACCGTCCCGCAAGGTAAAGGTATAGGTCAGTTGGTCGGCAGAAACCGTATAATCGGCGGCTTTTCCTACAAATTTACCATTTTCCAACCCCAACAAGGGTTCATACAGTTGCCACACCGTAAGCAATTCGTCATGGGTTGCCGCCAGCAAAGGGTCTACCGTTTGGGGAATCGTGTTGCCTTCTACCCGCACCCGTCCACCGGTCGTTTCTTCGGCACAACCGCTCAACAACAAGCATAGCACCAAAAGAAAACTGAGCAACATTTTCGGTTTCATACCGTCACCTCCTTGAAGGATTGAGGGATTCTGAAAATAGTTTACCATTTTTGTCGACCAAAATCAACGGCAATCAAAAAAAATCCCGATTTTCTTGCAAAAAAACTCTCATTTGTATTGCAACACCACAATATTTATGGTAAGATAAATTTATCATATACTATTCATAGTATATGACGGTAGCCCTTTTGTTGGTATGTTCGGCAAAAGGACACCATATTATTTGTAGGAAATAAAATTAGGAGGTATTTTCTATGTTTTGTCCCCATTGCGGAAACGAATTTGAAAACGTAGGCGGTGTTTGCCCTTACTGCAACGCAGTCATTGAAGACGCCGCTCCCTTGACCACCGAAGCCCCTGCCAAATCCGGCAACAAAGGCAAGTTGTTTTTGCTCATTGGCGGTATTGCCGCGCTGGCGTTGGTGATTGTGTTGGTCTTGTTCTTGTTCGGCGGCGGTGCCGAAGGCGTAGCCGAGGATTATCAACAAGCCTCGTTGGACGGCGACCTGGCAACCATGTATGACTGCACCCCCTTGAACATCGACTTCGACGAACTGTGCGAACGCGCAAAGCCCATTGACGCCGACGATTACAAGTCCGACAAATACATCTACGAATCCCTTACCAAAGCGTTAAAAGAAGCTGACGATCCTGCTGACTTTGAAGAAGTCATGCAATTGTACAAAACGAATGAAGATAATCTTGAATACGAATATAATGAAAACGGCATCATTTCTTCCTTCGAATTTGTAGAACGTGAGTATGAAAACGTTCGTGTTCGTATTTCGGATGAAATCTCTGTCAATGACTTTGATATTAAATCAGAGGTAGCATCTTACAACAACAGCATTGAATCCATGCGCAAACGGTTGGGCAGCAACAAGGATTTGTTGGCAGAAGCCGAAATCAGCATGGGCGACATTGACAAAGCAAAAGTGGTTTACGTTGCTTATGAGGTCGACAGCGAAAAAGAGGGGGACGATCGTACCAGAATCAATTCCTTCCTCGTTGTAAAGGTAAACGGTTCTTGGAAAGTGCTGACCACCGGCGGGATTGATGACCTCTTTGCTATGGCCGGTCTGTACGAAGACAGCAAATCCGATATTGACATTGACGTATATTAATTGTTAAGGAGGTACTTACCATGTTTTGTTCCAAATGCGGTTTTCAATTTGACGACAGCTTGACCGCTTGCCCTAACTGCGGTGCCGCGGTTGACGGTGCCCCCGCTGTACAACAAGAAGTGTATCCCGCCCAAGACACCTTTGTGCCTGCCAAATCGGGCAACAAAAGCAAGCTCTTTTTGCTCATTGGCGGTATTGCCGCCTTGGCCTTGGTGCTGGTATTGGTATTCGTTTTGTTTGGCGGCGGTGCCGAAAGCACAGCCGAAGGGTATGTTTCTACCAAATTTGACAATTGCGACATGATCGACGCTGCCACCTACACCACGGTAGACGTGGATTTTGACGAGATTTATGCAGCCGCCGAGCCCTTGGATCCCGACGATTTTGACGGGGATTCCACTCGTGCCAAAGCCATGCGCAAAGCCTTGAAAGAAGCCGATTCCACCAAATTAGAAGACGTGTTTCCCTTATATTTGGAATACTATTTTGAAGAAGAAATGAACGAAGACGGGTATGACCTGGAAATCACCGATATTGAGGTTGGTTCGGCAGAAGAGATCTCGGTCAGCAACGAAGATTTTGAAAGAACCTTGAAAAGCTATAACCAAGCCCTTGACGAGTTGAAAAAATCCGAAAAATACAAATCTCTTCGTAAAATTTTTGACGAATGCGAAGTCAAAGCCGGCGACATTGACGAAGTGCAAAAAGTCTACGTTTTGTACAATATCAATAGCGAAAAAGAAGGGGAATTTGGCGCCGAATACCAATCTCTTTACGTTATTAAACACGACGGTTCCTGGAAGGTACTGACCACCGAACCGTTGGAAGCCATTTTGGAAGTTTTCGAATAATTTAGCCCAATACCAAACGCCTCTTTTTTAAGAGGCGTTTTTTATATGTCCTGTTGCTTTCCCAAAAGGAAGCGGGGAATTGTTAAAAAGATTTAACACAAATTTAACCCAAATCCCCTTTCTTTTTTTCGACAAATACGGTATGATAGTGAGGTAAAGGAATATTTGTAAACGTAAAGGAGCATGACAATGACTTCGGTAGAAATTATCAAAATGATTGCCTTCTTGTGCGGCGGTCTTGCCTTTTTCCTGTACGGCATGAACGTTATGTCCGCCGGTCTTGAAAAAATGTCCGGTGGTAAATTGGAAGGCATGCTTCGTAAATCCACCTCCAACAAACTGAAAAGCATTAGCCTGGGGGCGGGCATCACCATTGCCATACAGTCCTCGTCTGCCGTTACGGTTATGTTGGTGGGCTTGGTCAACTCGGGTATTATGGTGTTGGGACAAACCATAGGGGTAATTATGGGCTCCAACATTGGTACCACCCTCACCGCTTGGATCTTGGCTCTCAACGGCGCTGAAATTAAAAATCCCTTTTTGGCGGCGCTGAAACCCAACATTTTCTCTTTGGTATTGGCACTTCTCGGTATTGCCATGACCATGCTCAGTAAAAATGAAAAGAAAAAAGACATTGGTACCATTTTGGTAGGCTTTGCCGTACTGATTTACGGCATGGAGTTAATGGGAGAAGCAGTCGATCCCTTGGCTGAATCGGAAGGCTTCAAGCAAATTTTGACCGCCTTTGAAAATCCCTTGCTTGGGGTTTTGTTGGGTGCGGTGTTTACCGGTATTATTCAATCCTCTGCCGCCAGCGTAGGTATTTTAATGGGTTTTGCCAACGCAGGTCTTATCACCTTCCGCATGGCCGCTCCCATTGTTATGGGACAAAACATTGGTACTTGTGTTACCGCTCTTATCTCCAGTATTGGTGTTAACAAAAATGCCAAACGGGTTGCGGTGGTACATATTAGCTTTAACCTGATCGGTACGGCAATCTTTTTGCTGATCTACTGTTTGGGGGATTGGCTGATCGGCTTTAGTTTCTCCGATATGGATGTCAATTCGGTTACCATTGCCGCCATTCACACGATATTTAACGTAATCACTACGTTAATGTTGCTTCCCTTTTCCAAAATGCTGGAACGCATTGCCAATTTGGTGGTCAAAGACGACGACGAAAAAGCAGAAGAATACAGCTTTATCGACCAACGGTTGTTGGCTACCCCTTCGGTTGCCATTGCCGAATGCGATCGCAAGACCCGCGAAATGGCTCGCCTTGCCAAAAACACCATGATGGGTGCTATGGCTATGCTGGAAAACTACGATCCCAAGGTTGCGGAACAACTGATCAAAGACGAAGATCAATTGGACTTTTACGAGGACAAGCTGGGAACTTGCCTGGTACAACTATCCAGCAAATCCTTGTCTGACGAAGACAGCAAGCGGGTTGCCAAGCAACTGCACACCATAGGCGATTTTGAACGGATCGGTGACCATGCCCTCAATCTTTTAATGGCTGCCAAGGAATGCCACGAAAAGAGCGTGCAATTTTCTGCCGATGCTTTGAAAGAATTAAAAGTGGCTACCGCCGCCTTGACCGAAATTTTGGACATTACGGTGGAATCCTTTTGCAAAGAAGATCTTGCCCTTGCCATTAAGGTAGAACCGCTGGAGCAGGTAATCGACCACATTATGGACAAAATGAAAGCCCGTCATATCGAACGGTTGCAAAGCGGAAAATGCACCATTCAGCTCGGCTTTATTTTGTCTGACATTTTGACCAACTACGAACGCATTTCCGACCATTGCTCCAACATTGCGGTAGCCTTGATCGAAACCAAGCAAAATGCCTACGAAGCTCACGAATACCTAAACGGTCTAAAACAAGCCGGTGATCCGGAATACGAAACCGATTATCTGAATTTCCGTCAAAAGTATAGTTTGAAATAATCCCTTCCCCTTTTTGCCACCCCTGTCGAGCTTGCGCTTGACAGGGGTGTGCCATATGGTATAAAAAACCTCGCTCCACACGGTGAGCGAGGTTTTTTCATTTAAAGCAGGCTTAATTGTTTTTCAACAGGGAAACGATCTCGGTCTCGGCGCAAACGGCAAGTTTGCCTTGTCCATAGTTTGGCTTACCGCCGCCACGACCGCCAAAGGCGGTATTTAGCCGTTGAATGATCGGGCGCACGTCCCCCGTTTCGCTTGCCGCCACGTACAGCCAACCGTCGGCGGTTTGAGAAAACACCAACCGAATGGGTGCGGACAGGGTATTGACACAGCTTTGCAACCCGTCATAGGCAGTATTTGGTACAAAAGCGCACAAAATTTCACCCATGTCTACCGTTTCCATAGAAGCAAGCGCCAGTTTTTGTTGCAACAGTCGCAATTCGTTTTGGGTGGTTTTTAGGGTTTCTGCCAAATGGGCTACCGTTTCCCCTACCCGCTCGCGCTTGGCAGACAGCATACCCATAAGTGCCTTATTTTGGTCGTGCAAAAACCGATAATCCTGCAAGGCGTTGATCCCTGCGGTCATTTCCACCCGTGTGCCACCTTTGTTGGGGTAAAATCCCAGGATCTTAATACACCCGATCTCCCCTGTACGGTTGACGTGCGGTGCACAGCAAGCGCAACAGTCGTACCCTTGAATGGTCACCAGTCGCACGTCGGTGTCCAGATCCAACTTACTGCGGTATTCCTTGGCTTTTAGGCTGTCGCCCGACAGTACCTCTACCGTAATGGGCACGTTTTCATAAACGGCGGAATTGGCGAGGAATTCTACCTCTGCCACCTGTTCGGGGGTGAGCACCCCTGCAAAGTCGGCGGTCATGGTGGTTTCGCTCATATGAAAGCCCATGTTACCAAAGCCGAACTTACGAAACACGATTCCCGACACCAAATGCTCGGCGGTGTGGCTTTGCATACGGGCAAAACGGGTTTGCCAATCAATTACACCGACTACCTGCTCCCCTACGGTCAATGGTGTGGCGGTGGTGTGATAAATCACGTCTTCTTTCATTTGTACATCGGTTACCGCCACACCGTTTAAAGTGCCTTGGTCTGCCCCCTGCCCGCCCCCTTCGGGGAAAAAGGCGGTTTCATTTAGCACCACCAAAAAGCCATGTTCGGCGGGTTGACAGTCGATAACCGTGGCGGTAAATTCTTTGATATAGGCGTTTTCTTCAAATAATCGTTTGGTCATTTTCTTCATCCTATCAACAATGGCAGAAATCGTAGTGATTTCTGCCATTGATTTTATTGTGCTAATTTTTGTTCCAACAGTTGTTTGATTACGGCGGGGTCACCGGCACCTTTCAGTTCTTTCATGCAAGCACCGAACAAAGCGCCCATTGCCTTTAATTTACCGCCTTTTACATCTTCTACCGCTTTGGGATTGGCGGCAAGTACACCGTCAATCACCGCTTCGATTGCCGAAGCGTCTACCTTGCGGTCAAGACCTTGTTCTTTGCAGTAAGCGGCAGGGTCTGCCCCTTGCTCAACCACCGCAATCAGTACCTTTTTCCCTGCGTTGCGGTTGATGGTGCCGTCGGCTACCATTTTAATAATCACCGACAGATTTTGGGCGGTTACCACACCGTCGGCAAAAGATTTACCCGCTTTGCTCAGTACCCCTGCACAGTCGGTAAGAATCCAAGTGGCGGAATCTTTCATATCGCAACCCAAAGCCACGGTATCGTCTAACAATTTGCTGATTTTACCGTCAGACAACAACAGGTCGATTTCTTTTTGCGAAATGCCCGCCGCCATATATTCTTCGGCTTTTTCATCTACTGCCACAGGCTTGTCGGCTTTGATTTGTTCCAACCAAGCGTCGTCAATTACAATAGGCATTAAGTTGGCGTCGGGGAAGTACCGGTAATCGGCTTCGGTTTCTTTGTTACGCATGGCAAAGGTTTTGCCGCTAACGTCGTCAAACCGACGGGTTTCTTGCACCAATTCTTCGGTACCATATTCCAAAGCGTCCATATGACGTTGGGATTCATATTGAATGGCTTTTTCAATGGCTTCAAAAGAGCTCATGTTTTTGATTTCGGTACGCACACCAAATTCTTCGCTGCCTTCGGGTCGCACCGAAATGTTAACGTCGCACCGCATAGCACCTTCTTCACATTCCGAAATACCGCCCGAACGGAACATAGATTTCAGTTTGTTCAGGTAGGTTACCACTTCTTCGGCACTGCGAAAGTCGGGTTGGGTAACAATTTCAATCAGGGGTACGCTGGTACGGTTAAAGTCCACAAACGAGGAGTTGCCGCTATGCACCAATTTCCCTGCGTCCTCTTCCATATGAATTTGTTTAATGCGAATATCTCGTGCCCCTTGCGAAGTTTTTACGTTCACCAAACCGTTGACACAAATGGGGTGATTGATTTGGGTGATTTGGTAAGCGCAAGGCAGGTCGGGATAATAGTAGTTTTTCTTGTCAAAGGTGGTGTAACGGTTGATTTCGCAGTTGAGCATTAAGCCTGCGGTTACCGCCAATTCTACCACGCGTTTGTTCATAATGGGCAACATACCCGGCATACCGCTGCAAGCGGGACAAACGCAATCGTTGGGTTCATTTGCGGCAGAATGCCCCCCGCAAGAGCAGAAAATTTTAGATTCGGTAGACAATTCCACGTGGGTTTCAAGCCCAATTACCAATTCGTATTTCATGGCTTATTCCCCTTTCTTTTCTAAAGCCACAGCAAGACCAAGCAACCCTGCTTCGTCAAAGGCTTTACCAAACAGTTGCACCCCTTGGGTTGCCAAGGCGGGCGTGCCAATCAAATTGGCCAGGGCGGTGCATTCGCTTTCCCCAAAGACCTTACCAAAGGCTTGGGTCACGTCGTAGGCTTGGTAGCCGTCCGCAAAGGTGGCGGGAGTAAGCAATGCGTCGTACTGACCAAACAACTTAGTTACGGCTTCGCTTACCACACGGCGTACCCGCAAAGATTTGTCATAGCAATCTTTATAACGGTTTTTGGAAAGCACGTCAGAGCCGTATAAAATCACCGCTTTGGTGAGGAAGTTGAATCCTTCGGTGCGGGAGTTTACATACAATTCGTCAATGTTTTTATAATTGGCGGCACGGTGCCCGTATTTTACCCCGTCGTAACGAGATACGTTGTTGCAGGTTTCGGCACACATCAAAATTTGCCAAGCGGTATTGGCAAGGGCGAACAGGTCGCAGTCGATTTCTACCACCGTTACCCCTGCGGCTTGCAAAGCGGTTACGGCGGCTTGCACCTTGGCTTTTACGCCGTCGTCGGCTTTGACAACCAGATTTTTTACCACCGCAACGGTTTTACCTTCTGCCTTGGCGGGGGTATAATCATAGGTTTCGGTTTTGAGAGAAGTACCGTCTTTGGGGTCGTGACCGGCAATATCGGTCATAATTTTGGCAACGTCTTGGGCGGTTTTGGCATATACACCAACTTGTTCCCCCGAAGCGGCACAAGAAATAACACCATAACGAGAAACCGTACCATAGGTGGGTTTTAAAAAGTCAACCCCTGCCAAAGCGGCGGCACGGCGGGTTGCCCCGTTCATGTCTACACCCAAAGCGGCTTGCACGTCCCCTTCGGCTACTGCCAAAGCGGCGGCACCTTGCAGGGTACCTTGTTGGGGGGCGGTGTAAGAAAATTCGCCCACCAAGTCCAAACCAAATTCACCCACGTGGGTTTTGCCGGCGATTTGGTAGCCTTTTTGTTGCAAACGGTCTACCACTTCGGCAGAAAACAGAGGGGTAAATCCCTCTAACATACGAGAGCCTGCGGTGGCAGGTGCGTCTTGAATCAGCAAGGTATCGTCTACGGCAATGGTACCTTGCCCATTGATTGTTACTGCAAATTTGTTCATCTTACACACCTCACTTTACCAGTCTGGGTACTTGCCAACTGTCTTCGCTGCGGGCGGGTGCACCTTTTAACAGGTCGGCACGAGCAAAGGGTTGTTCCCGTTTGTCTTCCCGCAATACGTTTACCATAGGCATTACGTGTACCATTTCTTCCACACCCTCGGTATCGCAAGCGGCAAGGGTGGCTTCGCTTTGTTTCATGGTTTCAAAAATGCCCTGCATCACCGATTCTTCTTCCTCGGTCAAGGACAATTGGTTCAGTTGTTGGGCATTGGCAAAGGTAGAGCGTTTACCCCCGCCTTGTTTACCGGCTGCCGATTCGGCACGTTTGGCAAGAGCACTGCCGTTGCCAAGCAAATGCACGTCTTCCAACTGTTGGTTGGTAACCTCACCGGGAGCACCCAGCAACAAGTCTTGGGCGTTGCCGTTTAAGGGGAAGGCAATAACGTCTAAAATCTTTTCTTCGTCGGTAAGCAACATGACCATGCGGTCAATACCGGGCGCCATGCCTGCGTGAGGAGGTGCGCCGTATTGGAATGCGGTGTAAAGTGCGTTAAACCGCTTTTTCAATTCGGTTTCGGGATAGCCTGCAATTTCAAAGGCTTTTTTCATAATGTCGATGTCGTGGTTACGAACCGCACCCGAAGCCAATTCTATGCCGTTGCACACCAAGTCGTATTGGTAAGCAAGCACGTCGCAGGGGTCTTTGGTCAGCAAGGCTTCCATACCGCCTTGAGGCATAGAGAAAGGGTTGTGGGTGAAAATGGTTTCGCCTGTTTCTTCGTCGTTTTCAAACATGGGGAAGTCTACCACAAAACAGAAATCAAACCGATTTTCGTCGATTAAGTCCAATTGTTCTTTTTTGGCAAGCCAAGTACGAATCAAACCTGCTTTTTTCTCGGCATCGTTCTTTTTGTCGTCGCAAATAAAGAACAGGGTCTCGCCTTCTTTTACCCCCGACAAGGTGGTGATTTCGGCTTTTTGTTCTTCCGAAAGGAATTTGGCAATGGGGCCTAAGAACACGCCGTCTTTTAAGGTAATGTAACCAAGACCGCCCAAGCCAACCTCGGCAGAGGTGGCATATTTCAAGGAATCTTCAAAGAATTTATTGGATTTCCCCCTACAATCGGCCACGATTCCTCGCACCGGCTTGCCCTTAAAGGCAGGGAACGCCACGTTGGCAAAGAAATCGGTCAAATCGAAAATAATCAAGGGATTTCGCAGGTCGGGCTTGTCAGAGCCGTAGGTCATCATAGCGTCGGCATAGGTGATGCGGCGGAAGGGCTTGTCGGTCACCTTTTTGTCGGTAAATTTTACAAAGGTGTCGTGTACCACGTCTTCGCAAACGTCAAGTACCTCGTCTTGGGTAGCAAAGGCCATTTCAAAGTCCAATTGGTAAAATTCACCGGGAGAACGGTCGGCACGGGCATCTTCGTCACGGAAGCAGGGTGCTACTTGGAAATAGCGGTCAAACCCCGACACCATAAGCAATTGCTTAAACTGTTGAGGGGCTTGGGGCAAAGCGTAAAACTTACCGGGATGTTTACGGCTGGGTACCAAGAAGTCACGAGCCCCTTCGGGCGAAGAAGCGGTCAAAATGGGGGTTTGCATATCTAAGAAACCCTTTTCTTCCATTTTGTTGCGCAGATGCCGAATAATTTGGGAACGAATGACCAAGTTTTGATGGTTTTTGGGATTCCGAAGGTCTAAATAACGGTATTTTAACCGCAGTTCGTCTTTGCTTTGACGAGAAGCACGCACGTCAAAAGGCAACATATTGTGGCTTTTGCCCAACACTTGCAAACTGTCGGCAACCAGTTCTACATAGCCTGTGTCAATTTTGGTGTTTACGGTTTCGGGGTCGCGTTGTTCAACCACACCGCTGACCGAAATAACCGTTTCACGGTTTACGTTTTTCAAAAATTCTTCGTTGTGCACCACCACTTGAGTTACCCCCGTGTAGTCACGCAGGTCAATAAAAATAACCCCGCCGTGGTCACGCACTACGTCGACCCAACCGGCTAATTGCACGGTTTGACCGATATGCTTGTCACAAATGTCGTTACAGTATAGTGTTCTGTACATACCATATACCTCCAAAAATTTTCCCAAATAAAAATCCCGAGAACATAATCAAAACTATGTTCTCGGGACGAGTTCGTTACATAAACCCGCGGTGCCACCCGCATTGGCGCGTAAAAACGCACCCTCTTTTCTATGCAATTGTAAGGGGCAAACCGCAGAGTGTTCCCGTGCTTACTACTTGTCTGAAATGCGCTTGCAGTCCACGACGCATTCTCCCTGGCAGACGTTCCACAAAAGCCGAGTCTCTATGAATTATTATAGCAAATAAATTGCAATTGTCAACAAAAAAATTCGCAAGACTTGGTCGGTCTTGCGAATTTTTTTATTTTACACGCCTATTGCAAATAAGGAATCGAGTCGCCGGAGGGGCCTGCGGTAATGTTGCCGCCAACGCCGCTCAGGGTTACCCCCCACTCTTGCACCGCGGCGGTTTGTGCCGTGGAATCAAGGCGACCGGAGGTTTCGCATTGAATCGCATCCGCCAAAAAATCGGTGGTCAAGGTATAGGTAAGGTTTTTGTTGTGCATAGTATAGTTTTTTGTTTTTCCGTTCCATGCGTTAAAGGCGCTAAACATGGTAGAGGTACTGGCGCCGGGTGCCAACGGCTTACGGTAATACAGTACCGTGTAAGAAATAGAACCATTACCCATGGTTTCGGTCACGGTGGTTTCCAGCCAATCTGCCGAACGAACGGTATAATTATAGTCCACCTTAGAGGTGGTGCCGTCGTCGTTGGTATAGGTGGTGTTTTGCGCCCCTTTCTGAGGTCCTCGTCCGCCGTGCGCCAAGACCTGACGTGTTTTGCTTCTTGAACCGTCGCCGTTCAACCAGTTGCTGGCATCGTTGTTGATCCAATTCACAGACAAGGTCACCCGCACGTAAACGGGCACGTTACCGTTGTTGGTAATGTATGCGTTGGCAGGACTGCCACTACCGTTGATCACAATGTCCACGCCGCCTTTTGTCATGGTCGTGCTATCAACCCCCGACGTATGCACAAGCCATGCGCCGGTTTCTCCCACGAAAGAGAACGCCATAATGGCGGCCAATAATGAGGCTACCAAAACCCGTTTGGGAACAGAAAGGAAAGAAGATGTTTTTTTCATAGTGACTCCTCCCTTTTCTACCCTGTGAACGTGGCGTGTGTCGTATCACTCAACCATGGGGTGTACACACGGCGAATATCTGTGGAATGGTTCCCACCGCCGCCGCTGGGATTGGCAGGGAAGTTGATAGCGGCGTTATTGGAAGCGGCTGTCACCGAATACCTTCCCCAACGCCAAGGCCAACGGTCTAAATAGCCATGGTAATAGTCCGCATTGCCGGTGGTGGCATCACCAAAATCCAAGCCTACCACACGGTAGCCGTCATAATCCACCCATATGGGGAATACCAACTTGGTGGTGGTGTTCCATCGGTTTTGCCCCACCAACGAAACCATGGTGGCTTGTTGTTTGTCAGGGCAATTGGTGCTGGTGGTTTGGGTGTATGAAGTGCCGTTTGGGTCCCGCCAAGCCAGTGCGGGGTGCCAGTGGTCCTCTTCGGTATAGGCAATCATCTTGCCAAGCCAAATCAAGGGCGTGGAGCCGGAATTGTATTGGGTTTTGTTGCTGGTGGGAGTCATATAACGGAAGGTAACCACGTTGATTTTGCTAATGTCGACTTTATTGTCATACGATTTGGTCCAACTGCGCAAATCGATGCGCACGGTGTGATGGGTGCGGGGATTGCCGCCGTCGGTTTTCAGTTTAGACATGTCAATGTTATACTCCAACCCGTCGTTTTTGGATACATCGGAATGACAAAACGCAATATTCAATATGCCCGGTGTACGAATTTCATAATACCCCGAAACCCAATAGTCCATGTAGATATGGGTGTATTTGGTCAAGTCAACGTTTGTGTTCAGGTTAATTTGAATATTGTAATAGTAATCATATGCCGAGTCACCGCCCACGCCGGGAAAATTCCCGTCCCCCGGAGTAGGGTCTATCATACGAAATCCCAGCATACGGGTTACACCCCATTTGTTCAAAACCAATTCTTGGTCAGGGGTTGCCACTTCACCGTTGGTGGAAAAGTCCCCCGACAAATACCGTGGATGGTACAACAAATCCCCATAGTAGATGGAGTTGTTTTGGGCTTTAAAGTCAATGGAGCCGGCAACACCGCCGGTAACAGAGTCGGACGTGCAGCGGTTCCCACTCAGGTTCCAATGATTGTAGGTACCATCCCCGTCGGGATCTTGCGGCGCCCAGTTATACACTCGTGACGAAGAAAACAAAAGTTTTGCCTGGGGGTCGGTTTCGTCATACGTGCGATAAGCCGGTTCTTCATTGTAAACATATTTGGAACCGTCCGGCAAGGTCGTAGTCACTTCGTCCCCCGGGTAAGCATATACTGTTTTTTGAAAAGGGCCGCGGGGAGAAACCAGAGCCACAAATAATATAGTAATGCAAAGAATTAGCGATAGTATTTTCTTCATGCCGAATCACCTTCGTGGTATATTGTAGTAATATAGTGATTTTATTCTAACATCTGCAAAAGCAAATTTTATTAGCAAATTCCCGATAATTTTAATGATATTTTGGCAAATAATCCCCGTGGGCTTCGATCAAATCGTCTACCATTTTTACAATGGTGTCAATGTCCAGCTCACTGCCCGTGTGAGGGTCAAGCATAGCCGCTTGGTAAATGTGCTCTTTTTTCAGGGTGCGAGCCGCTTCTATGGTCAGCAGTTGCACGTTGATGTTGGTCATGTTCATGGCGGCGCATTGTACCGGCAAGGGACCCACGTGGCAGGGATGCACCCCTTTGCCGTTTACCAGGCAAGGTACTTCTACACAAGCGTCTTCGGGCAGATTGGTAATCAGGTGCCCCTTGTTGAGCACGTTCCCGCCGATTTGCATGGGTTTACCCGTCACCACCGATTCCATAATATGGGACGCATATTCGTGGGTGCGGGTGTGTTGTTTTACCCCATCCTTCAACAGTTGTTGGTATTCGTTTTTCCAGCCTTCGATTTGCGCAATGCAACGGCGGGGATATTCGTCCAACGGAATGTTGAATTTTTCAATGAGTTCGGGGTATTTGTCCTTAATATAGAACATATTGTATTCCCCGTTATGCTCGCTGGATTCGGTGCAATAATAGCCGAAGCGGCGGACGTAATCGAACCGCACCTTGTTATAGCAGTTGGGGTCGGCGATCTTTTCGTCCATTTTGGCTTTGATAGCAGGATACAAGTCGTTGCCCTCTTTATCTTTGAGTTCCAACAGCCAAGCCATGTGGTTGATACCTGCGATCAGTTCCTTGCGCCCTTCGATTTTATCTTCCATGCCCAGTTGACGAAGCAGATCTTCGGAGCAGACCTGCACGCTGTGGCACAGACCTACCGTTTGAATGGGGGTGTACCGTTGCATATAGCCACTAAGCATGGCCATGGGATTGGTGTAGTTTAAAAACAGCGCATCGGGGCAGACCTCTGCCATATCGGCGGCAAAGTCAGCCATAACAGGAATGGTGCGAAGTCCCCGCATAATGCCACCAATGCCAAGGGTGTCGGCAATGGTTTGGCGCAAGCCGTATTTTTTCGGCACCTCAAAGTCGATGATGGTGCAAGGGTCATACAAGCCCACTTGAATGGCGTTGACCACAAAATTAGCACCACGCAAGGCTTCTTTGCGGTTTTCTACCCCAAGGTAGCATTCGATCTTGCCGTAGCCACCCATGGTCTGGCGCATGGCTTCTAAAATGGTGCGGCTTTCTTCCAACCGCCCACCGTCAATATCATACAGGGCAAACACGCTGTCCCGCAAGGCTTCACAGCACATACAGTCGCCGATTACGTTGCGGGCAAACACCGTACTGCCCGCTCCCATAAAGGTAATTTTCATATAAAACCACTCCTTTTTACCATTATAACAAACCAACCTTAAAAATGCAATAAAAAACCACACAGCACGCAACTGTGTGGTTTTTAGGTTTTACGGATTGGGCATAGAGTCTGCCGTGGGATATTTGGAAAGGTCGCCACCTACCGAAGCAGGTGTTACCCCCCAAGCCTTGTACACGGCGGTGTTGGTGGTACCGCTAAACCGACCCGAGTTTTCGGCTTGAATGGCGTCTGCCACCAAGTCCACCGTCATGGTATAGGTACGGTTTTTGCCGGCCATATAATAGGTCTTGGTCTTTTTGTTGGCGGTAAAGGATTTAAAAATCGCATTGGTGCTGGTTGCCCCTGCCGCCAAGGGGGAGGTTAAATAAATAATTTTATAGGTTACCGTGACCCCGTTGACCGTTTCGCTAATATTCTTTTCCGCCCAACCGGTGTTCAGGGTATAGGTGTAGTCAGCCGAAGCGGTTGTGTTGTCGTCATTGGTGTAGGAGGCATTTTTGGGGGCATCGGCAAGGTACTGTCTGGTTTGAGAGTACGTACCGTCACTATTATACCAGTTGCCGCTTTCGGTATTTACGTAATTCACCGCAAAGGCTACCCGCACGTACATGGGAACGTTGCTGGTGTTTTTTACTTTAAGTGCCGTAAGGGTACTGCCGCTGAATTCAAGACCATAAGTCGATTTGGTCATAGTGGTACTGTCAGCGCTTGAGGTATGCTTAAGCCATGCACCGGTTTCGCCCACCATAGAAAATGAAAGGGTCGCCAAAAGCAAAGCGATGATCAGCAAACGCTTAGAACGACGGAAAAATGTCTTTTTCATATCATCGCCCTCCTTAGCTTACGGTAATGCTCTTTTGAGCATTGGCTGTTATATATTTGGTGTTGTTACGGTTAGCACGCAATACCGTGTTACCGCCGGAACCGTTGAGAGGGTCGCTGGGGAATGAGATGGTTTTATTGGTGGCGGCAGAGGTATACCCTTCTCGTCGCCATCGCCAAAAGAAATTGTCGCAGGCGTTAATGTAGTAGTCGGTCGTGCTGCTGCTACGGTCACCATAGTCTAACCCAACAATACGCATATTGCTTTGCCCGACCCACACAGGATAATAAATTACCGTGCTTTTATTCCAACGGTGAGCACCCACAAAGCTGTAAATACCGCCTTGGTTTTTGTCGGGAATGTTGCTGGTGGTATAAGCGGTAGTAGTAGAGGCGTTACTGAAAAACAACTCGTTACCGGGATGCAGGTTATCCTTACGGTTAAAGGCAAACATTTTACCGTAATAAATAATGGGGCTGGAACCGGTGTTGTATTGGGTCAAGTCACTTTTTGGGGTCTGATAGCGGAAGGTAACCCCATTGATGCTGTTAATGTTACAGGTTTTACCATTTATCGTAGCCGTGGATTTGTCACGCAATTCCAACAAATAGGTATGACCGGTGTTGGGGGTGCCATCGTCCAATGCCAATTTCGACATATCAATATCAAACTCAATACCGTCGGCTATACTACCGGTAGCATCGTCCCAAAGAGCGATGTTGATCATACCTTTGCGACCTTTGGCATAATTGCTACTGACCCAAAAGTCAAAATACAAGTGGGTCATTTTGGAAAGGTCAACGTTGCTGTTAAACTTCATATTTAAAATATACCAATAGTGATAAGTAGAGTCACTTGCCGTACTGGCGGTGGTTGACCAAAAAGCCGCCATACGGGTACGGTTCCAGTTGGTCAGCATTTTTTCTTCCACACTGCCGGCGGTGGCGGTGTCACCGCTGGTAGCCCCGTCGCTGGAGTGACGAAGTACACGGTAATTCAGCCCTGTGATAGTACCTGCGTCGGTTTGGTAATTAATACGACCTTGGGGAGCGGCACCGGGGGTGGTATAGCTGGTACCAATACTGGTCATGTCCCAATAACTGGTATATGACGCCCAGTTGGCTACGTGGGCGGTGTCAAACAGCAAAATAGATTCGGGGTCGGCGGTATTATAAGTTTGGTGCCCCATTTCTTGAATATAGGTATAGCCGTTACTGGTAACTGTTTCACCCGGGTGGGCAGCATACACCTGCTCAACCAAGGGGGTGTCGGTATACACCAACGCCGTAAACAGCATGATAACAGATAGAATAAATGAGAAAATCCGCTTTTTCAACTTGGTACCTCCTATAAGTATAAACGCAATTAGCCCAGTTATATATTCTCACACACCATAATGTTACCATAAGTTTGTGAACAAATCAAGGTGTCATTTTTTTCCGTAAATTCATACTATATTTACTTTAAAAAAGAAAACCCGCTTGGGCAAATACCAAACGGGTTGTGTTGTATTTATTTTTACGGGCTTACGTAAGCGTCCCCCGTGGGATAAGAAGACATATTGCCGCCCACCGAGGCAGGGGTTACTCCCCAGGCTTTGTAGATCGCCGTTCCGGTGGTTCCCCCCGAAAATTGGGAAGAGGTTTCACATTGAATGGAATCCACCAACATGTCAAAGGTCAAGCTAAAGGTTTGCGATTTGTTGTGCACGGTAACCTTACGGGTATCCACATTGCCGGTAAAGGCAGAAAACATAGCGCTGGTGGTTTTGCCCGCCCCCAAGGGCGCGGTGTAATACAGGATCTTCCAGGTTGCGGTGGCATTACCAATCACGTCGTTAAAGCTTTTTTCTACCCAACCCCTCCCTACGG
>JAZRFL010000137.1:0-1502 GCA_045661365.1 Acutalibacteraceae bacterium
CATCTCCTTCATGGCTTTAAGTTCCGCACGCTTTTGCTTAATGTAGAAGCACCATCCGTCAATCTTCTCTGCCCGGTCAATTTCAAGCTGTTCGGCAGCCGCCAGTGCTTGTTCGTTGATTTCCCCGGTTTCTGTGTCTACCGCAAGCGCAAACAGCCGTTCAAGTTCCGCATTCATTTCAAATAGCGTTGCCATTCTCCACCTCCTTTTCCTTTGTTACTAACTCCATGATTTCTTCCACCGTCCACGGACAATCCAGCCATTCACGCCCACGCATTCCGATGAAGAACACTGCACCCCGGATCGGCTTGCCGTTCATGGTGAAGTTCTCTGGCTCTGTCCACTGGTCATCGTTGATGCACATGATTGTGGTGGTGTCGATGTTCCGAAAAGCAAAGTACCCTTCCACCAACGATTGAAACATTTCCACGCCCGGTTCGATATTCATGGGAAACGGATTGCCCTTCACTGGAACGTAGATAATCTGCACCAGCTTTTCAACCTTATCTTTCGCCATAGTCACCTCCCAAAGCGTTCCACTCCTGCTGTGTCATGTTCAGTGCGGCTTCATCCAGACCGATGCAGTGCCGTACCACAAAGAACCCCATAATGCCAATCACGATGACCGCAACGATGACCATGACGATGTTCAGAATGTGTTCGCCCCGGTCACACTGTTTCTGCGTGCGAATTTTGCCCATTTTAAGCATCGGACGAACGTGGTAAGTAAAGCGTACCTCTTTCATTGTTTGACCTCCGTATGGTTGTAATTTTACAACTTTGAATTGAAAAAAAATCGACCGATTTCCTTGACCGGGATTTCAAGCAACTTTGACCAGTCGGAAATCTGCTGTTGTGTGAACTGTGCGTGTCCGTTCAGCTTCAGAGACAGCATTGCCCTACTGATACCAACAGCGTTCGCAAAGTTCCCGGTTGTGCCGAACTTCTGCACTATCCGACCACGTAATTCAGTGTACTTCAATAGCCGCACCCCCTATCGTAAATGATGCCGCTAATGCGGAGCAGCCGCTGTGGGATTCGAACCCACAATTACGGACATCAAAAATCCGGGTCTTACCATTTGACTAAACGGCTGAAACCGGGTTTAACCTATACCACCCGGAAGGTTATGAGGAAGGAAACTTATTTGCCAGAAAAAGGATTCAACAGGGTGTAGTGGCATCTGTTCTCCGATTTGACGAACCCTTTCCACTTGAACCCGTCCTCTGTTTCTTCGATCTGTGCAGGAACATACCCAAGGTAACCGCCTTGCATACCGACTATTCTATCTCCTGCCCATACAGCGAATGCGCCAGTTCTGCTGTCCTGTGTCCACTTTGCACCCCATTCCATGCCGTTCTGGAAAACAACGTGTGAAATGCTGTACAGATGAAACTGCGTGTTCTGGAATAGGCAAAACAGGATCTTCTGAACCTCTTGAACGTGAACTTTAACGCTTGCCCGGATCTTATATGGCTCGGCGTAAACAACATCGAAAACCA
>JAZRFL010000138.1:0-37758 GCA_045661365.1 Acutalibacteraceae bacterium
TTTTTTCTCCATGGATTTTTTGAAATGGGCTTTGGCAAAGGGGTCGGCGCACCAATACCCCGCATGGGCGTGATAGGTGCCGCAGGTAAAGGTGGGCCAATTGCCGTGCCACACGCTGTAAATGGCTTCACCGAAATCGCCTGTAATGCCAAACAGCAACCCTTCAAAAATGGTAGGGTCGGTATAGTGCTCGGCAAAAGCTTTTAAAAATCGGTCTACGTATTTTTTAAAGTTGGGATCCCAAATGGACTGTACCTGTGATTCAAATCCATGTTCGGCACAGCAAAGACCGTGGTGTTCGGTGGAACGCAAAAACCAATCGGGCAAAGAGTAGCCCGGCCCTGCGATGATAAAGGGCAACCATTTTAAATCGGCTTCTTTCAGCTTGCGGACTTCTTCGTCCCACACCGAGAAATCCCATTGATCCTTCCCTTTGTTTTCACAAGAGCGCCAGGTGACGTATTCTTCTACAGAAGTAAAGCCAAAATGCTTTAGCTTTTGCAGGGTTTCCGATGAAATGGGCGGATTGGTGCCGGCGCATAGTTGGGTGCCTTCTCCCGACCGAGAAGGATTGGGTGTTACTTCATAAAAACGATCGGGCTTTGGAGCGGGTCGTGCTTCGGGCGGTTTGACCTCACAAGCGTTTTGGGGGATTTCGGCTGTATTGGACACACAACGAAAGCCTACGGCTTCGTTGGGGCTGCCGCCCATAATCTGATGGCGGCGAGCCACTCGCAAATCCTCGGCAGGAGAATGAAAACTGCCACCACGGCACACCCGATTGCCACCCCAACCATCGTTAAAACGCTCGGTGCTTTTCACCGTGTCGGCATAAGGAAAATACCAATCTTCTACGTATTGATATACGTTACCCGCCATGTCGTACAATCCATAAGGATTGGGGGCAAAACTGCCCACGGGTGCGGTGTAACGGTAACCGTCGTCACAAAATCCGTCTCGCCAGGGCTGAGAAGAATGACGGTCGGCAAAGTTGCCCCGTGCCACACCGCCTGCATAGGGGTGTTCGTTGCCCCAAGGATAGGTGGTGTTCTTTTTGCCACCGCGGGCGGCGTATTCCCACTCTTCTTCGGTGGGGAGACGTTTGCCTGCCCATGCGGCATAGGCCTTGCAAGCGTGGTAGTGCACGTTCACCACGGGATGATTGGGATAATTTAAAAAGTAGTCGGGCATTTCGGGCCAAGGGGGTTGCATGGGGTATCCTCGCCCCGTGGCATCGCAAAATCGACGGTATTCTGCATTGGTAACAGGCGTAGCATCCATGTAAAACCCTTTGGTTTCAAACGAGTGAACAGGTTGCTCGTCGCTATATCCGTAGGTACTGCCAATGGCGCATTCCCCCGCGGGAATCCACACCATTTGCTTTTGGTCAGCCCACAGCACGGATTGCTTCTGTTTCATGGTTCATCCTTCTTTCAAACCTGTATAACAAAGGTAAAGGTGTCTTCCCGGGCTACCCGGGTGATTTTGGTGCGATACAACCGATCCTGATCCCAGGCCGACTGCATCACGCGATCCTCATATATCATCTCTTCGGTTTGGGCGGTGTACCCCTTAGAAAATTCGCAAATTAGGTTTCGGTCGGACAGTGGGAAGATCAGACGGTTTCCTTCGATTTTGGGAGGCATCAAACTGATCAGGTGGAAGGCGTATTCTGCCTCTTTTTCCAGCGTAAAGCGGTCGGTCACCGAAAAATTCTCGCCAATTTCTCCCCGACGAACCAAAGAGACTATGCCGCTTTGGGCAGGAAAAACCCCTTTTAGCTCCATTTGCATCCAACCTTGACTTGCGTCGGCCACAACCTCGGTGGCGGTTTTTTCTAACGGAATATGCAACAATTGCGGACCTTCTTGTTGTACCACCCCGCCTATTACGGGGGTGTTGTGCCAATCGGAGCGGTTATACCACAGGGAATATCGATTTTCGTTAAAGGTATCGGCACAATAGGTTTGATGCGCCGGATCAATGAACACCGGTTGACCTTTATAATACAAGATAAATTCACCCACATCGTTATGACCGTGGGGTTCGTGATTGTGCCCTCCCTTCAAGCGGAAAGCAAAATCCCCTTTGCGGCAAATGAAATGCTCATTGGCAGGATTGAACGTGCAGGTGTCGGCAAAGGGTGGGGCTTCTTCAAATCGATTGGGGCCTTCGCACCAGGTTTGCAGGGCGCGCAAGGGGAAATAACTTATGTTTCCCGAGGGTAGGTGGACGGTATCGGTACCGGTGGCTTGCCAACTTTCCAGAGCCATACGATTGAGAGCATCTGACCCCAATGCTTTGCCTGCACGAGATAGCCAAACTGCCCGTTCTATCCCCACCTTGGCGGTACTGCAGTCGGCAATGGGTGCCCAACGGCCACCGCCCATATAAAACTCTGAAATGGAGCAAACAAGACTACGAACAAAGGGATGTTCACGAAAATCCGCTTTGCCGTCGGTGGCTACCCTGAGCAGTTCCAACAGATCCCAAAACGCACCGTTGGAGGGGAAATAATAATTCGCTCCCTCTAAGCAAGTGCCGTTCTCGGGAATGAATTTCAGCCAGTTGTTCACGTATTCCAAGGCTTTTTGGCAAACGGTTTTTCGCAGGATTTCGTCCGGTTCTCCAAACAGGGCGGCAATGGAACAAGAAAGCCCAATCCACGGGTTCCAATTGTTCACGTAATTGCCTTTCAGACCCTTCCATTCCATAAAGCCGTCTGTGGCATCGGAGCAATAGGGTTCAAAAATCCGCCGATTCATTTCAAGGTGGAATTTTTCCATAAAAAACTTTGGCATGGCAGTTTCAAACTGTTCTTCCAAATGCCATACTGCCAATGAAACAGTGGCGGCGGTAGCGGCAGAAAATAAATCTACGTGGCGCACCAAATCGAATTCGTGAGGTGCCGATTGATTGGTTTCATGGCAATGATTATGGGCAGGAATCACCCAGGTGGTTTCTTCTAAAATCGCCCACAACGTATCCATAACGGCAGGTACAAACCGACCTTGCTTGCCGTCGGCCAGTTCCCCTAACAGCAGCTTCAGCAATCGATTGCGGCGGTCAAAATACACCGATTCGTAACGACTGCGATTACCGTCACGGGAAAAGGACAGGTATTCGGTCAGCGGCAAAACGTTCAAAGGTTTGGTGACGATTTCTTCTGCCTGCCGAATAGCGATTTTTTTGTAATCGGGATGAGGTAGAACGGTAAACATCGTGTCGGTCAGTTGCCGACATTGTTCACGGGGCAAAATTTGCCGGGCAATGGCGGCTGCATCCAGTTGAAACATAACGGATTCCTCCCGATGGCATTGTTTTTTTCAGTATATCAATCTCCCGCGCAAATTGCAAGCAAAATGATAAACCCGAGGAGTGTTTTTTCTCCTCGGGTTTTGGGTTATTTCAATAAATTGATCAATTCGCCAAGGGCGGGCTCAAATGCGGCACCGTACCAATGGTTGTCTAATTTGGCGGTTTCTTTTATACATTCCACTGTGTAATCGGCGGCAATGCGGGCGGCATCGTAAGGGGTTTTGCCCCGTACAAGAGCGCCTGAAAATGCCGAAGCATATACGTCCCCTGTGCCGTGGCAACCGTTTGGCAACAGGTCGTGTTCATAGTATTGCTCGCTGTCTTTTGAGCAAACCAGCACACCGGTTTTGCCCTCGTTAAACGAAACGCCGGTAAATACTACCGTTTTGGCACCGAGAGCAAGCAATTTTTTAACAATACCGTCGATATAAGCCTTATCATAGTCGGTTTTGTACTCGGTGTCGGTAAGCAAACAAGCCTCGGTCAGGTTGGGTAATAAGTAGTCGGCGGTGGCACACAATTTTTTCATTTCTTCTACAAAAGCGGCATCGAATCCGGGATACAGCTTGCCGTTGTCTGCCATGGCGGGGTCTATGATCGCAACCCCGTCTTTGGCGGTGGCGGCAATGATTTCTTTTACATAATCAATTTGCTTGGTACTGCCAAGGTAACCGGTATACACGCCGTCAAAGGCAATGCCTTCTTTGACCCAATGGTCTTTGATAGCGGGCATGTCTTCGGTCAGATCCCGAAAGGTGTACCCCGAAAATCCTGCGGTATGGGTGGACAATACCGCCGAGGGCAATACGCAAGTTTCAACCCCGCAAGCAGACAAAATAGGCAAAGCAACCGTAAGTGAGCATTGCCCTACACAAGAAATATCTTGTATGGTTAAAATTCGTTTATATGACATAAAAAAGCTCCTTGTTTTAAATTCTTACCCCATTATACTCGTTTTTGGTATTGGGTAAATATCCAAACAAGGAACTTTTTATAAGACCAGATGTTTATTTTTGGGTTTTTCTGCGGGCACGTCGCACACGGTTTATGTGTCGTTCAAAATCCCCGTTGTTGAGCAATTCGGTTAACAACAACTGTTCAAACAAGGGTACGGTGCAAGAGTAAAATCCCAATTTTTCTTGAAACGAGGGTAAAAGGGATTGGGGTAACACCATGTACCCCACCCGTACCGAGGGGGCTATGGTGTGAGAAAAGGTGTTGAGGTATATCACCCGTTGGCCGTTGTCCAGCGCAAACAGAGTTTCTTCATTTTTTTTCGAGGGGGTAAGCTCCGAATCGTAGTTGTCTTCGATTAAAAAGCCCTTGCGTTGTGCCACAAAATCCAAATATTCCCGCCGTTTCGAGGCGGTGGCGGTAATCCCGCTGGGGTAACTGTGAAAGGGGGTAACGTGTAACAAGGTGGCGTCGGTGGTTGAAAGGGCTTCGGTGGCAATGCCGTCGGGCCCCATGGTAAGCAGTCGGCAAATACCGCCTCCCGCTTCGTATACTTTGCCAATTTTTTCATAGCCCGGGTTTTCCAACCCGTAAATTTGTTCGCGACCCAACAATTGCAAAATCAGACCATATAAATATTCTGCACCGGCACCCACTACGATTTGTTCGGGGTGGGCGGTTATGCCGTTGTTACGACTTAGGTAACGGGCAATTGCCTCTCGCAAGGGGGCAACCCCGTGATTGGGCGATTTTTGCAACAAATCTTCGCCGTACACCGTTACCACACGGCGCATAGCTTTGGCAAGCACCGAAAAAGGAAAATCTCCTTTGGGTAACGAGGGCAACCGTTCGGTGGCGAGAGAAACGGTTTTTTCGGCAAGCGGCAAAACCTCGCCCCGACGATACGCAACAAAATACCCCTTGCGCTCGCGAGATTCCACATACCCTTCTTCGCACAAAATCCCATAGGTATGCTCTACCGTAATCAAACTTACGCCGGTTTCTTCTGCCAACAGTCGTTTCGACGGCAGTTTTGCGCCATAGGCAAACACCCCATTGACAATATCTCGCCGCAGTTGGGCGTAGAGTTGTAAATAGGCGGTTTGGCTTTGGGCTTTGTCAATGCGATAGTTCATATCTTCACCGCGTTTCTATGGTGTATTGGGCATGGGTAAGGGTAAAATCAATTTTTGGGGTGCAAATGATTTGTTTTTCTTTGGTGACCAAAACTGCTTGTATCGACCAAGTTTCGGCAAGGGTCACGGCGGTGTCTTTGCCTGCAATAAACAAGGCGGTGGCATAAGCGTCGGCAGCGGCGGCAGAGGAGGCAATCACCGTAACCGAGGTTAAATCACTCACCGCAGGCGAGGCGGTTTTGGGGTCTAAAATATGGTGGTATCGTACGCCGTTTTGTTCAAAATACCGTTGGTAATCTCCCGAAGTTACTGCCGCTTGTCCCCCCGACAGGGTCAGGGTACCAAGAGTGGCGGCGGGGTCGTTGGGGTCTTGAATTGCCACCGAAAAAGGTTGGCCGTTTGGCTTTTGTCCTATGGTCAATACGTTGCCGCCCAGCGACAAAATGCCCGAAACGCCCGCTTGGTCAAACACGGCTTTGACTTGGTCGGCGGCATACCCTTTGGCAATGGCACCAAGGTCTATACCCATACCCTTTGGCAGTCGTACCCGATTGCCGTCAATTTCTATGGCGGTGTAGTCAATGGTTTGTTGCAGTTGGGTTAATTGTTGGTCGGTGGGCAGGGTGTATTGACTGTTAAGAAATCCCCAAGCGGTTATGGCGGGGTATACCGTGGGGTCAAACCGCCCTTCGGTTTGCTTAGCATAGGTTTTGGCAAGGGTAATAAGCGCCACCGTTTCGGCAGACAGGGTAACCCATTCACCGTCGGCATGATTCAGACGGTACAGGTCGCTTTGGGGCAGGGTAACCGACAACAGTTGCTCTAACCGAACAATTTCGGTTTCGGCTTGGTTTAAAGGGGTTTCGTTGTCGGTATATGCGGTCAAGTGCATGACCGTGTCCATGGCAAACAACTCTTTGGTAACCGCCTTCTCGGCGGCTTGACAGCCGCACAGCATCAGCAAAATAGTCAATACAAAACACAATTGCTTTTTCACGATTGTTTCTCCTTTAATACACGGCGGATATCGGAAAAAGCGGCGGCTTCGCCTTGGGTTGCCAACAGCTGTAACCAATGGTGCAATTGGTTGGCGGTGGCAGGGTGGATTTGTCGGGTTACGTTGCCCCGTTCAAAATAGGCAAGGGGAAACTTGTCGGTGTAATTTTTGCCGTTGTAAATTTTAGAAGCGGCAACCCGATCGCAAAACATTTCGGCGGTGTATTGCAAGGGCATTTCTACCGGTTCTACCTTTTTGGTTTTGGGGTTGTAGTCGGTCCAGTATTCAAAATGGTGGCGGTTACGCCCTTTGTGGTGCAACCATGCCGCTGAATACCCGTAGAGTTCCCGCTCTTTTTCGTTGGGACTGCGGTTGCCTTGGTAATACCGTACCCCCGCCCAAAATTCCGAGGGTGAATATTTGGACAGATCGTGCCGTATTCCTTGCCAAAAAATTCCCGCTTTGCGGCAATGTCGCAACACCATGCGTCGGTGACGACCTACCACACCCAAATGTCCGAAAAATCCTTTTATCATGAAAATATTATTCCTTCCATCCGTCAATTTCCCGCCGTTCCATAGCGCCAATGGTTTTGTTGATCAGCCCCGGATAGGTGCGGTTGAGCTCTGCCACCAACTGCTTCATGTCTTCTCGGTTGGTTTGCTCGTTGGCAGGGCATTTGCTTTCTATAATAGGCAGATTCAGCTTGTCACACACCCGAATGGAGTCTTTTTCTTCGGCATACAACATGGGGCGAATCATGGTAATGTCTTTTCTTGACAGATAAGTCACCGGCTGAAAACAACCGATTTTTCCGCAAGAAAACAAATTCATGTAAAAGGTTTCCACCGCATCGTCCACCGTATGCCCCAAGGCCACCTTGTTGCAACCCAGTTCCTTGGCGGTGTCGTGCAAGATCCCACGGCGCATTTTGGCGCACATACTGCAAGGGTTGGTTTCTTTGCGAATTTCAAAAATGATCTCATATAACTCGGTGCGCTTGACCGTAAGGGGAACGTCCCATTCTTTACACATAGCTTCCAATGCTGAGGTGTCGGTGGGTTGTTTTCCGAAACAAGGGTCAGCCATGACCGCAAACAGTTCAAACCGTTTGGGGTAAAACCTTTGCAACTCTTTCATACCCGCAAGCAGGGCAAGGGAATCTTTGCCCCCCGACACTCCCACGGCAATGCGGTCGCCCTCTTCGATCATATGGTATTTGTCACAGGCCATGCGAATCAGACCCAACAATTTTCTCATAACACACACTCCCAACAGAGATAAGATCATTATACCACCTTTTTTGTGGTTGCACAATCCCCCAGTTTTTTGTGCAAGCTGTATTATTATTATTATTATTTGTGCAAAACAGAGAAACCTTGTTATTTTGTTGACAAAACGTTGACCATGTAATATAATTAAGGTGACATAATCGTTATAAATTTTTTCAAAAATCGGTGAGTAAAATCCCGTTTTCATTCGTTTAATAAATGAAATACATAAAAAAGGAGTCGATCGTATGAAAAAACAAATTTCTGTATTGCTGGTTGTTTTGTTGTTGTTGCTTGCCGCTTTGCCCGCTTCAGCCGAAACCACCGCCAAATCCATTCCATTTAGCGGTTGGTCTCAAGAAGAAGAGGGAACCTCTTGGCCCCATTGGATTGAAAGTTCGGAACAGATCGCCCGTTATTTTGGCCAAGCGTATTTATGCCAAACCAAAAATGATTTGACTGCGCTTTTTCAAACCTATCCTGAATACGGCGATGGTTATAACGAGGCCTTTTTTGCCGAAAAAAGCTTGTTGCTGTTAGAGGTGTACGGCCCGCAACTCAACGACAAATGGTATGTAAAGAATCTGACACAAGAAGGAACTGCGCTGATTGCCGACGTGGTGTTTGAAGATTCATTTATGGGGCTCGATGCGATTTATTCCAGTACCTTGTGTGTGGAACTGAATGAAAAACCCGTGGACGTGCAATCCATTGTTGTCAATATCACTTATGAGAGTGTTCTCCCCCGAGATCCTGCTACGGTTGAATTTTATTATGAACCTGCAGCCACCGAACCTGTTGTAGAACCCACGTACGGCGACGTGGACGGTGACGGCGAAATTCGAGCCGCCGATGCCCTTTTGGTACTGAGATACGTAGTGGGCAAAGCGGAGTTGACCGAAGCCCAACAAATCGCCGCCGACTTTAGTTTTGTGTTTTATGAAGAAGCAGAACACAAAGTGGATACCGCCGATGCCCTGCTGATTTTGCAAAAAGTTACTTGCAGCGGTCCATTTAAGATGATACCGCCCATCCTCTAAACCATATCCGCAATATCCAACCACCGCAGGAATTTTCCTGCGGTGGTTTGTACCTGTGAATGACAATTACGCGATCCATTCGGTTTACATAACGCCAAAATCCTGCCATTCAGGTCCGAAAATGCATCATTCGCGCCCGACGCATTGACACAGATTAAACATTGTGTTACAATAAACATACCATAAAGAAAGAAGGTGAGTCCAATGCAACAAGAAATCAAACCATTTATTTTTTATGATTTAGGAGGAAAAATCATGAAAAAATTGATTACCGCTTTATTGTGTGTTGCATTGGTCAGCACAACGATTATTTCAGCAACCGCCGCACAATCCACTCTCATCTAAGATTTATAGTTTTTATTAATAGAGGTGATTTTTATGAAAAAAATATGGATTATAATGACAGGTATCATTTTGGTGCTCACATGCTTTTCAGCGTGTAGCGAAGAAGTAGGAACCCCTACCGATGTACCATCTGCTGCCACCACCGTACAAAACCAAGCCATAAATCAATCGGGGGACAAGGATGTGTCGACTCCGTCGCAAGAGGATTTGCAAGACGCTTCAACAGAGATATCCAACAAAAACCCTTCTCTTGAGGGAAACAGTGTCCCCAACGAAAACAGCACCATCTCTCATGTGACGAATGTAACCACTCCCTCGGAAAATACGTCCCCCCAAGAAAAAAACGGTTTGGAGTTTACGCAACACAAACAATCCAATAATCTTGACGGTGTATTTTGGAAATTGCCCTACGGTGCCATTGATGAGACCACTCCTTTACTGGAAAAGGTGGGTTCGATTGATGCGTTAAACGAAATATTGTCAGCGTATCAATTCTCCTCTCAAGCCACCGAAAAAATCACCAAGGAATACACGCCGGAGTTTTTTAAACAAAACAGATTGCTGCTAATTGCTTGCTCTAAGCCGGAAACGTCTACTTGTTTGCTTGTGGAAAAAATGGAAATCATTGACAATGAATTAAATATTACCATAAAAGTAACCAGTACACACAATGGCGGTGATATGGTACAGCACGTTTTGTATCCCGTGGCGGTAGAAAAAGAATTGGATCGATTCCAATCTGTTACCTGCAAAATGATATATGAGAACCCTATCAATACCCAAGAAAGAATAGTAACCCAACCATTATAGTGAACAAATGAAAAAGTATGTGATTGTTTAATGAAGTGATATTATGAAGAGAACCTTCCAAGTTATAAAGTGTTGGTAGGTGATGCAAATTCTGACAACACAATCAATGATTCTGACAGAACAAGAATACAACAATATCTGGCTGGGACGGTTTTATTAACCAACGAGCAAAAGATTGCCGCTGATGTTGATTCAAATTTTGAAATTACAAGCAACGACTATTTGAAACTGATGCTGTATATTGACCTAGATGAAAATGGGGATTATTTTGTAAAGAGCATATATTGACAAAGGAGGAAAGTTTATGAGAAATACGTTATTATGCATTGGGTGTGTGATTGCGCTATTGGTTTCTTTGATCGGGTGTAGTACAACTGTCCAACCTATGGCTACACCCACAGAAGGGGAGAGTTTATCGGTTGTCAGCGAGGAACAAGCATCTTCTGTTGATACACCATCAAAGGATTGGCAACCGACTCCCGAAAGTCAGCCGGAACCGTCCGTTCCGGAAGCAAGTACTCCGAGCAGTTCTGCTCCCTCAATTGAACACCAGCATACACCGTCTGCCAAGGTGATCGCTTTTGAACAGCCCGCGCGGGAAACCGATACCTTCTATTTCCGCGCCAATGCCGAAAACGGTTGTTTTGCTGTTGCGTGTACCACATACCAAGAGTTTCTTGATTTTTTGGACAGTGAAAAAATCAGTTTTAACCTTGATGGTGCCGGGAATCAAATCAGAGAGCCGTATTTGTCGCAATTTCCTCCGACGTATTTTGCGCAAGGAAACAGTTTGTTGATATATTATTACTACGCAAACAACCTTGCCACTCGCTCTTGTGTGAAAGAGGTGGCCTTCGATCAAGGCACCTTGGCGGTCACGATAGAAACCAAAGCTCCTGCTTCCGATGCTGCTATTTCCTGCGACTATACCCCAAAAGGTTATATGTGCAAGTTGTTAAATCATTCTGAGCCGATTGATCAAATTTGCGTAACCGTCAACCGATTGAAAGGCGATCAATTCATTAAAACCGAAACCAATACGCACCAAAACTAATCCATGGCGTTACCCTTGCCACCGCAGGAATTTTCCTGCGGTGGTTTTTGTTGTATAAAAGAGGGGGATTCGCCGTCCCAAAACCTTGACAAATCGGCATTTTCGTTGTATAATACAATGATTCAATGGCGCTTTATACCCACTTTGAAAGGATG
Organism: Acutalibacteraceae bacterium; assembly: GCA_045661365.1. Lineage (GTDB taxonomy): Bacteria > Bacillota > Clostridia > Oscillospirales > Acutalibacteraceae > UMGS1484. The sequence continues at coordinate 11,081 of JAZRFL010000138.1, forward strand.
CGTGTTCCATGGTAAAAAGTATGACCGGCTACGGTCGGTTTGAAGATACCGATTCTCCCCGTAAAATTTCGGTGGAACTGAAATCGGTCAACCATAAATTTTTTGAGTTTTCTTGCCGTGTGCCTCGTACCATGGCCTTTATGGAAGACAAGTTAAAAACTTACGTGCAGTCCCGTGTTTCCCGTGGCAAGATCGACCTGTATTTGTCGGTAGAAGCCGACAACACCGCCCCCGCAACGGTAGAGATCAACCACTCGCTGGCGGCAGGCTATGTAAAAGCCTATCAGGAATTGGGGGAAGCCTATGGCTTGCCTTGCCACCTGACTGCCGAAGCCTTGGCACGGATTCCTGACGTGCTGACCGTTACCAAAGCCCCCGAAGATGAAGATGCTTTGTGGGAACAAGTGCTCTCGGTTACCGAAAAAGCGGTAGACAGCTTTGTTGCCATGCGGGAACAAGAGGGCGCCCGTTTGAAAGAAGACGTTTTGAACCGTCTTGCCACCATTCGAGCAGCCGTAAGCAAAATCGAAGCCGAGACTCCTAAAACCGTTGCCGCTTACCGTGCTCGTTTGGAAGAAAAAATGCGGGAACTGTTAGAAAGTGCTACGGTGGACGAAGGCAGACTGATCACCGAGACCGCCATATTTGCCGACCGTGTAGCGGTGGACGAAGAAACCGTACGGCTAAAAAGCCATGCCGACCAGATCGAGGCTTTGCTAAACGGCGACGGCCCTGTGGGACGCAAGCTGGACTTCCTTATGCAAGAAGCCAATCGAGAAATCAACACCATTGGCTCCAAATCCCAAAATACCAATATCGCCAATATTGTGGTAGAGGTCAAGGCCGAGTTGGAAAAAATTCGTGAACAAATTCAAAACGTGGAGTAATGAACATGACCTTAATTGACATAGGATTCGGCAATCGTTTGGTGGCCGAGCGAATCATCAGCGTGGTGCATCCCGCTTCTTCTCCGGTCAAAGCCATGATCGGATTGGCAAGGGAGCAAGGGGTGTTGATCGACGCCACCCAAGGGCGCAAGACCGAAAGTGTGATCGTAACCGACAGCAACCACGTGGTACTGTCTTATTTGACCCCCGAACGGATCGATCAGGCGCTGACCAAAGCAGAGGAGGAAGTACAATGAGTGTACAAAAAGGCAACGTGTTTTTGTTTTCCGGTCCTTCCGGTTCGGGAAAAGACACCATTTTGAAACAGGTATTTGCCCGTTTGCCGGAACTGAAATTTTCTATTTCTTCTACCACCCGTGCCCGCCGAGATCCTTCGGACGACGAGAAATACACCTTTTTGACCAAAGAGGAATTTGAAACGGGAATTGCTCAAAACGGTTTTTTGGAGTACGCTCAGTATTGCGACAACTACTACGGTACGCCTGCCGCGCCCATTGAAGATTGGTGCAATTGCGGGTACGATGTGGTGATCGAGTGCGAAGTGCAAGGGGCGTTGCAGATCATGGAAAAGCTTCCCGACCTTACTTCGATCTTTATTGTTCCTCCTTCGGTAGAGGTGCTTCGCAAACGGCTGACCGGCCGTCAGACCGAAAGCACCGAGCAAACCGAAAAACGGATTCAAACTGCCCTTGGCGAAATGAAGCTTGCCGAGCGGTATCACTATTTGGTTATCAATGATCATCTGGAAGATGCGGTGGATCTGGTGTGTAGCATCATAACCACCCAACGTGCCAAGATGACACAAAATACAAAATTTTTACATGAGGTGTTACAAAATGCTTAATCCTTCTATCGGTAAACTCATCAACGAATATGAAAATCGTTACGATCTGGTGATCGACGTGGCACGCCGTGCTCGTCAAATCAGCAATCGCGCCGAAAACAACGGCGAAATTTTGACCGAAAAATCGGTTACCTTGGCTTTGGACGAATTGGCCGAGGAAAAGTGCAAGGACTAATTTACCATGAGTGTCGCCGTTGTGGGAGTGGCCATAGAGCAAACGGCTTATCATTTCGATAAGCTTTATAGCTACTTTGTGCCGACAGGGTGTGCCCTGCCGGCGGTTGGCTGTCGGGTAGAAGTCCCCTTTGGGGGTGGCAATACCCGTCGCAACGGCTTTGTGGTATCGGTGTCCCATGTGCCTGCCGCCGAAAAGCTGAAACCCATTGCTTCGGTGGTAGATGCCGCTCCTTTGCTCACACCCGAATTGGTGGAGCTGGGAGTTTGGATGAAGGAGCACACCTTTTGCTGTTTGTACGATGCCCTAAAAACCATGTTGCCCGCCGGTATTCAAATGCACATGACCCGTATGTTTCGGGGAGGACAAGAGGAGCTTGACGTCAGCGAGTTGCCCCCGGATTGGCAACGTCTTGTAAACGACTTGCGCCAAAGCGACGTGGCGATTCCTGCCGAAAAACTGCTTGCAACCTACGGCTTGGCAGAAATCGGTGTTTTAGAGAGACTGGCAAAGCAGGGGTATTTGCAAGAGCAGCGGCAAGCCACCCGCCGCATGGGTGACGCCACCATGCGCATGGCGGAGCTGACCGAACAGGGGAACTTAGAGTCGGTGGCAACCGCCTTGACGCCCAAACAGCGGTTGGTGCACGAGTTGCTGTGTCAAGTGGGAAGTGCGTCGGTAAAAGAAATCTGTTATTTTACCGGAGTAACCGCCGCGGTGGTGTCTGCTTTGGAAAAAAAGGGCGTTGTACGGTTGTTCGACCAAGAAATTTACCGTACCCCCGGCGGACAGGTGTCAAAGACACAACATAGCGAAATCTGCTTGAACCAAACCCAACAACAAGTGTTCGACCAATTGGCCGAGCAGGTGACCGCCCCAAAAGGATCGGCGGCTTTGTTGTACGGGGTGACGGGAAGCGGTAAAACCAGCGTTTATTTAAAACTCATCGATTTTGCCTTACAACAAAAGCCCGATCACGGCGTGATTGTTATGGTGCCCGAAATTTCATTGACGCCCCAAGCCATGGCGATTTTTAAAAGCCGCTACGGGGATAAGGTGGCGATCTTTCACAGCCGCTTGTCTTTGGGAGAACGGTTGGATGAATGGAAACGGGTCAAAAACGGAATGGCACAGATCGTAGTGGGAACACGGTCGGCGGTGTTTGCTCCGTTTGAAAAAATCAGTTTGATCGTGATGGACGAAGAACAAGAGCACACCTACAAATCCGAGTCGTCTCCCCGATTTCATGCCAGAGACGTGGCACGGTTTCGGGCGGCATGGCAAGGCGCGTTGTTGCTGTTGGCTTCGGCTACACCGTCTATGGAAAGTTTTGCCAAAGCCAAAGCGGGGGTATATACCCTTTGCCGCATGAGCGAGCGATACGGCAAGGCGGTCTTACCGCAGGTGAATTTGCTGGACATGCGGGAAGAACGGGACATGGGCAACCAATCGGTATTTGGAACCCAACTGCTTACCCTGTTGGATGAGGTGCTGGCGCAAAAAAAACAAGCCATTTTGTTGCTTAATCGGCGGGGGTATCATACCTTTGTCAGCTGCAGCGAATGCGGTCAAGTAATGGAATGTCCCGATTGCAGTATTTCCATGACTTATCACCGCGACAACGGGCGACTTATGTGCCATTATTGCGGGTATTCGGTACCTGCCGACGAAAAATGTCCTTCGTGCAACGGTGAAATGATCAAAATGACCGGGGTGGGTACCCAAAAAGCAGAAGAGCAGTTGGCAAAACTGTTGCCCGGGGCGCGGATTTTGCGTATGGATGCCGACTCTACCATGTCCAAATCTGCCCACAGCGACAAATTGACCGCCTTTGCCAAGGGAGAATATGATATTTTGATCGGGACTCAAATGGTGGCAAAGGGACTGGATTTTCCCAACGTTTCGTTGGTTGGGGTGTTAAATGCCGACCAACTGTTGCATAATAATGATTATCGGGCTTACGAGCGAGCGTTTGCCTTGCTGACGCAGGTGATTGGGCGAGCGGGTCGTGCCGACAGTCAAGGGTTGGCGGTGATTCAAACCGCCGAGCCGGATCACGAGTTAATTGAATTGGCTCGTACACAAGATTATGAGGCGTTTTTTGAGCAAGAAGCGCCCTTGCGTAAAATGATGGAATACCCGCCCTATTGCGATATATGCGTGGTGGGTTTTGTGGGGAGCGATCATCAAAAAACCAAACAAGCCTCCTTGCAAATGTTAAATTTGAACAAACAAGCGGTGGGTGGTCCTCACAATACGGTGGGGTTGAAAATTTTAGGCCCTTCTCCTGCCCAAGTGGTAAAAGTAGGGGGGAAATACCGCTACCGCATGATCATAAAATGTAAAAACAACAAGGCGTTTCGGCAGATGTTGGCAGAGGTGTTACAACAATTTGGTACCCTAAAAGGCTTGGGTGGTGTCACCGCTTATGCCGACATGAATCCCGAAGGCTTTATATAACAAAGGAACGTGAAAAACCATGGCATTGCGCTTGATCGTAAAAGAAGGAGAAGACCTTTTAACCAAAAAAAGCCGTCCGGTAGAGCAGTTTGATCAAAAACTGCATACCCTGCTGGACGATATGCGAGAAACCATGTACGCCGCAGGCGGCGTGGGATTGGCGGCACCGCAGATCGGGGTGTTGCGCCGTGTATGTGTGATCGACATTGGTGACGGGCTGATCGAATTGATCAATCCGGTCGTTACCAAAACGGCAGGGGTACAAGAAACCGCCGAGGGTTGCCTGTCTTCTCCCGGCAAATGCGGTATTACCCGCCGCCCCAAAAAAGTGACGGTAGAATTTTTGGACCGCAACGGAAAAAAGAAAACCATGAAGGGGGAAGATCTTTTGGCAAAGGCTTTTTGTCATGAGATCGACCATTTAGATGGTATTTTGTTTAAAGAACACGTAATTTGTTGGGAGAATCAGTAAATGAAGTTGGTGTTTATGGGTACCCCTGATTTTGCGGTACCTGCTTTAGAAGCCCTTCTTGCGGCAGGGCACACGGTTTGCGGTGTGTTTTGCCAACCTGACCGACCCAAGGGGCGGGGGCACAAATTGGCATTTCCTCCCGTGAAAGAAGCGGCATTGGCTCACGGAATTACGGTATATCAGCCCGCTTCGGTCAAAAACGGCGAAGCTATGGCAATTTTAAATGAATTGCAACCCGAGTGTATTGTGGTGGTGGCCTACGGCAAACTGTTGCCAAAAGAAATTTTGCAGTTGCCGCCCAAGGGGTGTGTGAATATTCACGCTTCTCTTTTGCCAAAATATCGGGGAGCGGCTCCGATTCAATGGGCGGTGTTAAACGGCGACAAGGTGACCGGTGTGACCACCATGCTCATGGACGAAGGTATGGACACGGGCGATATTTTATTGACCAAGGAATTCCCCATCCCCTCCGACATGACATCGGGCGAGCTGTTTGACGCATTATCCCCTTTGGGTGGGGAGTTGATCGTAGAAACCTTGTCAGGCTTGGCTGCGGGAACGGTTACCCCTGTTGCCCAAGACCATACCAAGGCGACCCATGCTCCCATGTTGGATCGTTCCTTGTCCCAATTGGATTTCACACGGTCGGCAGAGGAACTGTATCATCGCATACGGGGACTCAATCCGTGGCCGTCTGCCAAAATTACGGTGGGCGAAAAAACCGTGAAGGTGCACGCCGCTACCGTGTTGGGGGACTGTAAAGGTCAGCCGGGAGAGGTCGTGGATCAAAAACAGTTGGTGGTATGTTGCGGAGATGGCAAAGCCTTGCGGTTGACCGCGGTACAGCCGGAAGGATCTCGCAGTATGACCGATGAAGATTTGTTGCGGGGCCACCCCATTGAAAAAGGAACCGTCTTGTTATAAGAAAGGGACGATAGTATGTGGCTGACTTACGGATATTTTGAATATTATTTGTTTATGTTGCCGGCCTTGGCTTTGGTGTTGCTGGCACAGTTTATGGTAAAATCTCGTTACAAAACCTTTGCCGCCGTGCAAACGGTACAACGAGTCACCGGTCGCGAGGTTGCCGAAAAAATTTTGGCGCAAAGCGGGATCACCGACGTACGGGTTGCCTCGGTTGCGGGCAAAATGACCGACCATTACCATCCGTCTAAAAAAACGATCTTCCTCAGCGAAGGGGTATATGATTCTACGTCTATTGCCGCAATCGGCATTGCCGCTCACGAAGCGGGGCATGCGGTGCAACACGCCACCGGATACGTGCCGGTGCATATTCGTACTGCTATGGTACCTATTTGCAACATCGGCTCTATGATCGGATTGCCTTTGGCTATGATCGGTGCAGTAATGCGAGCCTTTCAACTGGTCAATATTGGGTTGCTTTTATTTGCCGCCGTTACGGTGTTTCAATTGGTGACCCTGCCGGTGGAATTTAATGCCAGCCGTCGGGCATTGGCGTTTATCAAGTCCAGCGGTATGTTTTTTGAAAATGAATACAGCGGTGCCAAAAAGGTGTTGACTGCCGCCGCCATGACTTATGTTGCGGCTTTGGCACAAAGTGTGATTCAATTGTTGTATTTTGTATTGCGATTTGCAGGAAGCCGACGAGATTAGGAGAACAGCAACATGGCAAATGCCAGAAAAGTCGTACAAAACGCCCTGATTCGGGTGCATAGGGACGAAGGATATTCCAATTTGGTGTGGAATATCGAGCTGGAGCAATCCGATTTGTCTTCGCGAGATGCCGCATTTGCTACCACCTTGTTTTACGGGGTGCTGGAACGATGTTTGACCTTGGACTACGTGATTGCCGCCCATAGCAAAACCCCTGTTAAAAAAATGGATCTGTCGGTGTTGGAAGCCTTGCGAATGGGTGTTTACCAAATGCTGTATATGGACAGCGTGCCCGACCGTGCCGCAATCAATGAATCGGTAACGTTGGTCAAACGTTCTCGGCAAAACCGTTTTTCCGGTTTTGTAAACGGTGTGTTGCGATCGGTGCAACGCGCCGAGGGAACATTACCCCTGAAAGAAACCGATTCCCAAGTAACCAAGCTGTCGGTAACCTATTCGGTGCCGAAGGAATTGGTGGCTCATTACATAACCCATTACGGTGCTTCTATGACCGAGCAGTTGCTTCCTTCTTTTTTGGGAGCACGCCCTTTGTATATACGGGTCAACACCCTTAAAACCGACGAGGAGCAATTGATACAAGCGTTGTCCCATGAGGGGATCGAGGCAATCGTTACCGAGCATCCTCATACGCTACAGGTAAAGGGTGGACATAATTTGACCGCTACCCAAGCGTTTGAACAAGGGCTGTTTCACGTGCAGGATCCCGCCTCGGGGTATGCTTGCTTTGCCTTGCAGGTGCAACCCGGTATGCGGGTGTTGGACGTGTGCGCCGCTCCCGGCGGTAAAAGCTTTACCTTGGGACAGATCATGGAGAACAAAGGGGAACTGCTTTCTTGTGATTTGTATGATCATAAGATCCGCCTAATGGAACAAGGTGCCGAGCGTTTGGGGCTTACCTGTATGCAACCGGTTTTGCGAGATGCCACCATGCAAGACGATATTGGTGAATTTGACCGTATTTTGTGTGATTTACCTTGTTCGGGGTTGGGAATTTTGGGACGAAAACCCGAAATTCGTTACAAATCTGTAACCTTTCTTGACAATTTACCCGATTTGCAATATGGTATGTTAAGAAACACCGTGCCGCACTTAAAAGTGGGTGGGATCTTGGTGTTTTCTACCTGTACCCTTAACCCGAGGGAAAACCAAGACAACGTGGAACGTTTGCTTGCGGAGTTTCCCTGTTTGGAGCCTTGCACTGTATTGCCGCAGGTTTCCCGTGTGTGCGAAGAACCGCCGCATATGATTCACCTGTTGCCTCACGTGCATGATACCGACGGGTTTTTTGTTTCGGCTGTGAGAAGGAAGGAGGAACGGTAATGCAAGACCTTCGTTCTATGACCCTTGCCGAATTGACTGCCGCATTTACCGAATTGGGGATTCCCAAATTTCGCGCCAAGCAGGTATATGAGTGGTTGGTTAAAGGTGTGTTGGATTTCGACACCATGACCAATCTGCCCAAAGCCCTGCGAGAGCAATTAAAAGAACAGTTTGCCCTGTCCGGGGTAACCGTGCGCCGTAAGTTGGTTTCTCGGTTGGACGGCACAGTAAAGTATTTGTTTGGTCTGTCCGACGGACATTGTGTCGAAGGGGTGGTTATGCATTATCACCACGGACATACCTTGTGTCTTTCTACCCAAGTAGGGTGTCGCATGGGGTGTTCCTTTTGTGCCACCGGTATGGGCGGTTTGATTCGCAACTTAACAGCGGGAGAAATGCTGTGTCAAATTACCACCGCACAAAATGATTTGGATCTGCGGATCTCTCACGTGGTACTTATGGGCATGGGAGAACCGTTGGACAATTACCAAAACACCGTGCGTTTTTTGGAATTGGTCACTTCACCAGACCATTTGAATATCAGCGCACGGCACATTTCGCTGTCTACCTGTGGTGTGGTAGATAAGATCGATGCCTTGGGTGATTTGGGGTTTCCCATTACCCTGTCTATTTCCCTTCACGCACCCAACGACACCATTCGCAACGAATTAATGCCCGTTAATCGTAAGTGGAAGCTGTCACAACTGCTGACTGCTTGCAAAACCTACATAGAAAAGACCAATCGTAGGATTTCGTTTGAATATATTTTGATCGACGGGGTGAACGACACCCCCGCTTGCGCCGAGGAGTTGGCAACACGGTTAAAAGGTATGCTGTGCCACGTGAATTTGATTCCCGCCAATCCCGTGCCGGGCAAGACCCATGCAGGGGCTTGTCGCGAGGCGGCGCTGAAATTTCAGAAACATTTGTGTGACCGTGGCTTAAATGCCACCATTCGCCGCACGTTGGGAAGCGACATTAACGCTTCTTGCGGCCAGTTACGAAATACGTCCGAAAACGGATAGCCCTTGATTTAAGAAGAGGTGAGGTTCATTGAAATTTGCCTGTAAAACCGACATAGGATTGGTGCGACGCTCCAATCAAGACTCATATGCCGTAGGGGAATTGCCCGGCGGTGTGGCCTGGGCGGTGATTTGTGACGGTATGGGCGGTGCCAACGGGGGGAATATTGCCTCCGGCACAGCAGTTAAAACCGTCTCGGAAAAAATTGCCGCATCATGGCGACCGGGAATGGGAGCCAATTCCATTTGCAATATGCTCAAATCTGCGGTTGCCGCCGCCAACGTTAACGTGTTTGACATGGCACAGTCGGTAGAAGCCTTGGCGGGTATGGGAACTACCATAGTGGTGGTGTTGATTGCCGACGGTATGGCTCATTTGGTGCACGCGGGAGACAGCCGTGCCTATCATATTACCGCCGACGGTCTTGTGCAGATTACCCGTGACCATTCCATCGTGCAAAACTTGGTGGAGCAAGGTCGCTTGACCGAGGAAGAGGCTCGCGAGCATCCGCGACGTAACGTGATAACCCGTGCGTTGGGGGTATCGGAGTTTTTGGATGTGGATTACAACGAGGTTGAACTGGACGGTGACCAAGGAATTTTGCTTTGTACCGACGGGCTTTCGGGATTTGTGTCTCATGAAGATATGGAAGAGGTCTTGCGTACCGTTCCGTTTAGCGAAGCGCCCGAGCGAATGACGCAACTTGCCAATGAAAATGGTGGCGGCGACAACATTACGGTTGTCGTTATACGCCCTTGACATAACCTAAGAACCTTTGCTTTTGCAGTATGGAGGATCATGAAATGGATAAATATGTAGGAAAACGTTTAGATGGCCGCTATGAGATTCAAGAGATCATCGGTATTGGCGGTATGGCCGTGGTGTACAAGGCCTATGATTCCATCGACGACCGTACGGTTGCCATCAAAATCTTAAAAGAAGAATTGTTGGAAAACCAAGAATTTCGTCGTCGGTTTAAAAATGAGTCAAAAGCCATAGCGGTATTGTCTCATCCCAACATCGTTAAGGTATATGACGTTGGTTTGGGAGACCGTATTCAATACATCGTTATGGAGCATATTGACGGCATCACTTTAAAAGAGTATATCAAAAGCCAACAGATCATCGGTTGGAAGGATGCACTTTATTTTGCCGAACAGGTGCTCAAAGCCTTGCAACACGCCCATGACAAGGGAATCGTACATCGGGACATTAAACCCCAAAACATCATTTTGTTGCCCGACGGCACCATTAAGGTGACCGACTTTGGCATTGCTCGTTTCTCTCGCAGCGAGCATCGTACCATTACCGACAAGGCGATCGGCTCGGTGCACTACATCAGCCCCGAACAAGCCAGAGGGGAAATTACCGACGAAAAGACCGACTTGTACTCGGTGGGTGTGCTGTTATATGAAATGCTTACCGGTCGGTTGCCCTTTGACGCCGAAAGTGCAGTTTCGGTTGCGATTATGCAATTGCAAAACGAGCCTACCAAGCCTCGCACGTTGAATCCTGCCATTCCCGAAGGATTGGAAGATATTATTTTGCGTGCCATGCAAAAAAACAAAGAGCAACGGTACCAATCGTCGGCAGAAATGTTGCGTGATATCGAAAGCTTTAAGCAAAATCCGTCTATTCAGTTTGAGTACAAATATTTCGTGGATTCCGAACCCACCAAGTTTGTTAACGTAGGGGACGTAGTAGGCGTTGCTTCCGGTGCGGTCGTGGCAGGGACAGAAACTGCCATTCCCCAAAAAGACGATCACGTGGCACGTAAGCAGACGGTCAAACCTACCCCCATGCCCGTAGATGACGATGAGGAAGACGACGAGCCCGAACGGAAATCGGCGGCGTTACCCGTTTTGATCGGTATTACGGTTGCGGTGGTCATTGGGATCATTGCGTTGGGTTGGTGGTTGCTTGCTACCTTTATTTTCCCCGACGACGGTGCGTTGACCGAAGCCCCCGATCTGGTAGGGAAATCTTTTGCCGAAGTGCAAAAAATGGACGAATATAAAAACATTGAGTTCACCGAGAAAAAAGAATATTCCACCGAGGTGGAAGCGGGTATTATCATTAGCCAAATGCCTGCCGCAGGTCAACCGTTGCAAGGGAAAAACGAAATCGTTGTGGTGGTCAGCATGGGTGCCAAGGGCAATACGGTAGAGGACTACAGCAACCGACATATTGACACGGTGACCGCTGAGTTGGATCAAGCGGGAGTTCAATACGTGGTATCGCAGGTATACAGCGATACCGTAGACCCCGGTTACGTAATCCAAACCTCTCCCGCAGCAGGACAAAGTATAACACCCGACACGGTCATTACGGTGTTTTACAGCAACGGCCCCAAACCCCAAAAGGTACAAGTAGGGAAATATATTGGCCGTTTGGAAGCCGAAGCCAAGATTCAAATCGAAGGTGACGGTTTGGCCATTGGTCAAGTGGTACGGGAAGAAAGTATGGAACATCCCGCCGGCTACGTCATTCGCCAAGGACTTACCGAAGGCTCCGAGGTTGCCAGCGGTACCCCCATTGATATTGTGATCAGCAGCGGGAAACCTGTGGTGATCGATATGCCGGTTCCCGCGGGCGCAGTTAAACCCTTTAGTGTACAGGTGCTTTACAACGGCACAGTGATCCCCGGCGTGGGCGGTAGCGGTGTTGATCCGACCGCATTGAGCGGCAGCTACCAAATCGTTTTGTCTAAAGAAAAGAACGAAGCTTTGTTTAAAAACGCAGCAGCGACGTTCCCGGTGGTGGTAAAATATAGCGGCAACGTGTATATGACATATAACGTCAACTTTGCTACTGCTACTGCCAGCCTTGTGACAGAATCTGTAAAACCCTTGCCCGAAAGTGTGCTGGCAGATGTGAAACCGGTTTCTATTACCTTGACCGGATTGCCCGCTACCTTTGAATTAGAGGTTTCTAACAGCAACGGTATTCAAATAAAAAATGAGTTTGCTTCCTCTGTCGATGGTAGTTATACCCTTACATTTAAAAAAGAAGGCCCCTTGAAGGATAGCTATACACATGATATCAGTGTGAATGTTGATGGTGTTCCTTACGGCGGATATACCATCGACTTTACTACCGGTACCGCTTCCAAAAACTATTAAACAATGGTACAAGGACAAATTGTAAAAAGCATTGCCGACCTTTACGTTGTGAAGGTCGGCAATGATACTGAAATTGCCTGCAAAGCGCGAGGCGTTTTTCGCAAACAAGGGCTGACACCGTTGGTGGGGGACTATGTGACTTGCACGGTCGATGCCAACGGCGAAGGACGCATTGAATCCATTTTGCCCCGCAAAAATTTTATGGAACGTCCCAGCGTTGCCAACATAGACCGTTTGTATTTGATTGTTTCGGCCGCCGACCCCGACCCTGTGCCGTTGATGATCGACCGCTTAACGGCATTGGCGTTTGACCGTGAGATCCAACCGATTTTGGTGCTAAACAAAACCGATCTGGCGTCGGTGGATTGGCTGGTGGATATTTACAAAACCGTGCCCATGCCGTTGATCCGTGCCTGTGCCGCTACCGGAGAAGGATGCGACGAATTGCGAGAATCTCTTTGTCAATCGGGAATCAGCGTGTTGACAGGAAATTCCGGGGTGGGAAAATCCTCGTTGCTCAACCGCGTGGACCCCATGCTTTCGTTGGCAACCGGTGAAACCAGCAAAAAATTGGGACGAGGCAAGCATACCACCCGACACACCCAACTATATGCTATGGGTGACGGCTACGTTGCCGACACACCGGGATTTTCTTCGTTGGATATGGAGCGGGTGCAATGGATCTATAAAGAAAATTTGATCTTTGCCTTTCCCGAATTTTTGCCCTTTACGACCGATTGCCGTTTTGCCGACTGTCACCATATCGGGGAAAAGGATTGCGGTGTACAAGCGGCGGTGCAACAAGGCTTGCTTCATCAAAGCCGTTTGGACAGTTACCGTACCATGTATAAAGAAGCCGATGCTATCAAAGATTGGCAAAGAAAATGAGCATACTCTCTTTGGGAGAGCATGCTCATTTTTTATATCAGTTCCAGTAAATTTGCCAACTCAGACGGGTGGTATAAGGTGCACGGAGAAATCGACACCATGTGTTCGTGTACCGACGGTGCGGTGTTGCACCAACCGGCGTAAACAAAATCCACCCCTGCGGCATCGGCCATGGTTTTGCCCACCGGCAGATCGTCTACCACCAACAATTGTTGGGGAGTGAGGTGTAACCGCGACATTAGATCCTGCAAGGGGGCAGGATCGGGTTTGTGAGGAGTAAAGACCAAATCGTAAATATAGTCGGGAGTCAGTCCGAAATGATGGGCGTAATCTCGCGTGATCAAAGAACGATCGGAATGAGACACCACGCAAAGGATGCCACCGGCTTGCTTGTAGCGGTGTAGCAGATCACAAAAACCCTCGTGGGCATCGGGGATTTTTTCTTTGACAAAGGTGCGCCAAACGTCCAGCTCCACCACCATTTCTTCTTTGGTAAAGCCGTAGTTTTGCTCGTACAGTTCCACTAACCCCGGGTTGGCACAGGCTTCTATAAATCCCTGTTCATCCAACGGGATTGCCCCCGGCCGCATGGTGGCCAGACAATGGATAAATGCAGGATAATGGATCTGAGCGGTGGACTTGACCACTGTATCGTCATGATCAAGAACCAAACAAGGGTATTTCATGAGATGCCTCCTTTGACCATTTGTACCATTATACCACAGTTTACAGCAAAAGGGAATGGGGTGTGTCAAGATTGTTGCAACAGTTTTTCAAAGGTGGTTTCAAACACCTTGGCAAAGGCTATGATCTCTATGTCGGTAACAAACCGCTTGCCGCATTCGATTCGCTGAATGGCATTTTTGTCCAGGTCGATCCCCACCAGTTGCATACGATCTGCCAATTCCCGTTGGGAGATTTTTAAAGCCAATCGAAATTGGGCAATGTTTTTGCCACATACGTTGTTGCGCCCATCGGTCGTCTTATTAATAAACATAAAAAATCTCCTTGCTGTGACATTTAGTGCTTGTCAATAACAAAAGTATATGCTATAATGTCGGTGAAAGTGACATTCACAAGATGTCAAAATATGGAGGGATAAAAATGTTTAACAAGTGGTTTGCCTTGCTTTTGGTAGTGATTATGGTTTTGGGGCTGGTAGGTTGCGGAAAAGAGCCTGTACAACCCGAAACGAAAGTAAATGATATTTTGGCATGGTTAGAAAATGCCGAGATGAAGAAGTCGGATGACAGCACGACTCGTGTGCTGGGAAATATCTGTATCAATTTGTATGAATCGCAAGAAGAAATTGCGGAACCTACCCACGATGCGCTGGTGGCGGCTCACGAAAATTACTTGGCGGATATCAAATTGATCCCCGGAATAACGGTTGGAAAACATACCTACGTTGAAAATACAGGCTCAATGCCTGCTTACGTACGGTTCCGAGTGATAGTACCGGCTGATTCAGACAAGTGCTTTCATTTGAATTTTAATGAAAATGATTTTGACGTTGTGAAAAACGGCAACGAATATGTTGCAACCGGAAAACAGCCGGTTGAAGCCGGTTGCATTGCGGGTCCCGGATTAAAAACGCTGGAAATGGATCCATATATGATCGGGCAAGACGTGGCTACCTTGCTTGAAAGCGGTGCTATGGAACACGGAGCACAGATAACGGTGGTTGCTGAAGCGATTCAAAGCACCGGTTTTAACAACGCGACCGAAGCCTTTGCGGAATTTGACAAAAAGAAATAATCTATCGTTTTTGGGAGAAAAAGCCGTGGTAAATGCCGCGGCTTTTTCTATGTTTATATTGAAAAAAACACACCCATATGCTATAATTTTTCCAAAAAGGAGGAGTCGCTGTGAATGAAGTCAAGCTCGGTCGATATCGGCATTTTAAAGGGATGGAATATGAGGTGATGGGAATCGCTTCTCATTCTGAAACCTTAGAACCCATGGTGGTATACAAAGCCCTGTACGGCGAAGGCGGACTTTGGGTGCGCCCTGCCGCCATGTGGAATGAAACGGTAGAACGGGACGGACAAACTTTTCAGCGATTCACGTATATAGGAGAGGATTAAGTATGGAACTCAAAGGCAAAGTCATTAACTTTTTAGGGGACAGTATTACCCAATGTTGCGGTGCTTCTTGTACCGAAAACGGCTACGTCAACGTGCTGGCTCGTGAGTATGGACTGAAAAAAGCCAACAACTACGGCATTAGCGGTACTCGCATTGCCAAGCAATTGGGTCCCACCAACAATCCCGCTCATGATGCAGGGTATTGTGACCGTGTGCAACATATGGACCCCGATGCCGACATTATTGTGGTATTTGGCGGTACCAACGACTTTGGTCACGGCAACGCTCCCTTGGGGAGCTTTGACGACCGTCACAACGAAACTTTTTACGGCGCTTGCCACGTGTTGTTCCGCTCGCTCATAGAAAAATATCCCACCAAACCCATTGTGGTGCTGACTCCCTTGCATCGGGCAGAAGAGCTGTTTAACGACCGCAGAGACCGTGCCATTCCCTTAAAACGGTTTGTGGAAATTATTAAAGAAGTCGCCGAATACTACAGTCTGCCTGTGTTGGATCTGTTCGCTTGCGGCGGCATGCAACCAAACGTGCCCATTATTCGGGAAACCTATATGCCCGACGGATTGCATCCCAACGATGCCGGTCACGAAAAATTGGCTCGTCAGTTAGGGAATTTCTTACTTTCGTTATAATCTTTTTTGAGGTGGTAGTATGGCACAATTTCCATCTATTTTACAAATCCCCGATTTCGTTACCTTGGTGACCGAGCAGGAAACCTCCGTGTTGCAGGGACAAGAACAGTTGCAGGTGCAAGACGTGACCGTCACCATTTGCGACGGAAAAATCACCCTGCAAGCCGACACTACCCCCGTATGTCGGTTGCAACTGCGGTGGAATTTTGCCATGCCGGAAAACGCTCGGATACTGGGTGACACCTGGGAACGTGCCTACGGCGATTTGGAATGGCGAGGCTACGTGCCCCACCGTGCCATGCCTTGGTATTTTTTGGCACTTTGCGGCCAAACCCTTTCAGGGTATGGGGTAAAAACCAATCCCGACGGCTTGTGCTGCTTTTCTTGCGACCCGAAGGGAATCACCCTTTATATTGACCTTCGGTGTGGCGGAAAAGGGGTTGTTTTAGGGGGCAAAACCTTGCTTTGTGCTCACCTTGTTTGCACCCAAACACAGACCACCCAAGTAGCGGGTTCGGCAGGGGAGTTTGTAAAACAACTTGCCACCGAAAACATCACCCCCAACCACCCCATTTACGGTTTTAACAACTGGTATTACGCCTACGGCAACAGTTCTCATGAGGATATTTTGGAAAACACAAAACATCTTGCCTCGCTTACCAAGGGACTGGAAAATCGCCCCTATATGATTATTGACGACGGTTGGCAGGTAGAAAGAAAAGCCGGCTATATTGGCGGTCCGTGGCGGCAAGGAAACGAAAAATTCTCTGATATGGCCGCTTTGGCTTCTCAAATGACCGACCTTGACGTACTGCCCGGCATTTGGTTTCGTCCGTTGCAAAACATAGATCCCCAAATCCCCGACGCTTGGCGGTTTGCAGGGCGAGAGGATTTGCTTGACCCCTCCCTTCCGGAGGTGTTGGAATATATCAAAGACGATATTCGCACCCTGGTGGGTTGGGGCTACCAAATGATCAAACACGATTTTTCTATGATTGACCTCATGGGCGGCGGTGTGATCGACACCCATTACAGTCCGTGGATGCGGGGCGAGATCACCTTCGCCGATCGCAGTAAAACCACCGCCATGGTGATCAAAGATTTATATAAGGCTATTCACGACGCCGCCGACGGTAAGGCGCTTATTTTAGGCTGTAACTGTGAAGGGCATTTGGGTGCAGGATTTATGGAACTTAACCGCACCGGTGACGATACCAGCGGCGTGGAATGGGAACGCACCCGAAAAATGGGGGTTAACACCCTTGCTTTTCGTATGATGCAACAGGACGCCTGGTACGCGGTGGATGCCGACTGCGTGGGCATTACAACCCAAATTCCTTGGGAGAAAAACCGCCAATGGTTGCGCCTGCTGGCTTTGAGTGGTACCCCTTTGTTTGTGTCGGTGGCACCCACTACCTTAAATGAAGAACAAAATGGGGAGTTGTCCCAAATGCTGGCGGTGGCTTCTCGTCCCCGCAAAGTGGCACAACCCGTAGATTTCTTGTATAACACCTGTCCTACTCGTTGGCTGTTTGAAGAGGGGGAAGAAACCTTTGATTGGTTTGACCCCTGCGGTATTTCCCCGAGGCTATGAAAATGAAGACTGTACCTTCTTTACGGCAAATGACCGCTGCCGCCTTGATGAGTGTGGTGATGATGCTTTGCAGTATGATTACGGTGCCGTCGGTTGTGCCCTTTACCCTGCAAACCTTTGGGGTGGCCTTGGCGGTAGGACTGTTAGGGAAAAAAAGTGGACTGCTTTCGGTGGTGGTATACCTTTTGTTGGGACTTGCGGGCTTACCCGTGTTCGCCGGTATGCAAGGTGGCGCAGGGGTACTCTTTGGTCCCACCGGCGGATATCTCATCGGCTTTTTGCCCATGGTACTGCTTTCGGGATGGCTGATGAAAAACAAAACCAAACTGTGGCAGCGGTATTTGGCATTGGTTGTTGGACTTTTGGCAGATTACGCCATTGGCACCCTTTGGTACGTGTTGGTTTATGCAGGTTCCGCAGGGGGGATAGCGCCCGCCCTTGTCCTTTGCGTTCTTCCCTATTTACTGCCCGATGCTTTGAAGCTATTGGGGGCAGTGCTCATTATTCAAAAACTAAAACCTTATGTAAGAGTGGAACAATGGACATACTAACAACGATCAAGCAACAGTTGCATACAGATTTTTTTGACCTGACGGTGGTGGACGAAATCGATTCCACCAACCTTGCAGTCAAAGATTGGGGCAAAAGCGGTCGCCCGGCAGGGTCGGTGCTGATTGCCCACAGCCAAACCGCGGGTCGGGGTCGCTTGGGGCGGGAGTTTTATTCCCCCAAAAGCGGCATATATTTCAGTATTTTATTGCGTCCCGATCTGTCCCCCCAAGACACCTTGCGCCTGACCACCGCGGCGGCGGTGGCGGTTGCCGAAGCTTTAGGCGAACAAGCCCAAATCAAGTGGGTAAACGATATTTACCTGCACGGCAAAAAGGTGTGCGGCATTTTAACCGAATCGGCATTTTCAGGCGAAAAAACGGACTATGCCGTGGTGGGCATGGGACTGAATTTGTGCAAGCCCCAAGGGGGATTCCCCGACGAACTCAGCGAAATCGCAGGGGCGATTTTTGACAATACCCCCACCGAGGAACAGGTTGCCCACCTTGTTGCCCACATGTTACAGCGATTTTACGAGTACAGCCAAAATCTGTTCGATTTGGGCATTTTTGAAGCCTATGCATCTCGCAATTTGTTGCAAGGAAAAACCGTCACCGTCGGAACGTTGAGCGGTGTAGTTGTGGGCATAAACGAGGATTTTGCATTGTTAATCAAAGAGGAAGCAGGGCAAATCCACACCATACAGGCAGGAGAAGCCACCATTGGTTCCGCCGCTTTTTAGGAGGATACGATATGTTAACCAAATGGATCACCACCAAAGCCAAAACCGCTCCCGTCATTCGGCGGCGGTTTACCGTTGAAACCAATACCGACGCTACCTTGACCATTTGCGGACTCGGCTTTTTTGAAGCATATATCAACGGAAAACCCGTAACCGACGAGATGTTCAATCCTGTCTGGTCGGACTATACCCCACGGGAAAACCGTCGCATGCTGTATCCGATTCACGACACGTTTACCCATCGGGTATACTATCGGGTGTATAAGGTGTCCCATCTGTTGCAAACAGGAGAAAACACCCTTGAGGTGCTGTTGGGCAACGGTTGGTTCAACCAACGGGAGCGCAACGTGGAAGGGGATTTTTGGTATGGCGAGCCCATGCTTTCGTTTACCCTGACGGTGGATGCCCAAACCGTGGAATCGGACGAGCAATGCGAGTATCGGGAAAGCCATATTGTGTTTAACAATATTTATATGGGCGAGATTCACGATTACCGTGGGGACGTTACCCATTGGCAACCCTGTGAATTTTGCGAGCCGCCCAAAGGAAAATTGCAAGAACAGACCTGCCCTTCGGACGGGGTGATTCGCACCATAGCGCCCAAACTCCTTTGGCAAAAGGGGGATGAATCCCTTTACGATATGGGCGAAAACATTACGGGGTACGTTCGGTTTTGGCAAGAAGGGGAAGTGGGCTGTGAGACCGTGTTGCGGTTTTGCGAAAATTTGAATGCCGACGGGACACCCAATTTTGACTCTTGCCAAGGCAATCAGATTCAGACCGACCGTTGTATCGGCGGCGGTACGCCGATTTGGTTTGCCCCGCATTTTACTTGGCACGGATTTCGCTATGTACACGTCAAAGGACCTGCTACGCAGGTACAAGGGGTGGTAGTACATAGCCGTGTGGCGATCACTTCCAACTTTGACAGTAGTGATGCCACCTTAAATTGGCTGTATGAAGCCTATCTTCGTACCCAACTTGACAACATGCACTGCGGTGTTCCCATGGATTGTCCTCATCGGGAACGGCTTGGTTACACCGGTGACGGTCAAGTGTGTTGCGATACGGGGTTGCTTCTGTTGGATAGTACCTCCTTTTATAAAAAATGGATGCAGGATATTGCCGATTGCCAAGACCCCAACGGTCACGTGCAACATACCGCGCCCTTTTACGGCGGTGGCGGCGGTCCCGGCGGATGGGGCGGCGCGATTGTGGCGGTACCCTATTTCTATTACCGCCATACCTTGGATTCGGAGGTGTTGGCGCAGTACTTCCCTCACATGGCACGGTGGGTCGAATATATGGAAAGTCGTTGCGAAAACGGTTTGGTGGTGCGAGAAGAAGAGGGCGGTTGGTGCCTTGGCGAATGGTGCACACCCGATGCCGTGAAAATCGATCCTGCCTTTGTGAATACCTATTTCCTTATTAAAAATCTGCAACGCATGGCAGAACTCGCCTGTTGTTTGGGGCAAGACCCCACACCGTGGCAAGCCAAAGCAGAATCCCATAAACAAGCCTTGCACAAAGCCTTTTATCAGCCCGACGGGCACACCTACGGGGTGCAGGGGGCGGATGCTTTCGCTTTGGATATCGGTTTGGGGGATGCTGCCATGTTTGACCGATTGACGGCTCACTATGACGAGACGAGGCAGTTTGACACCGGTATTTTCGGCACCGACGTTTTGCTTGGCTTGTTGTTTTCCCGCGGACGTGGGAAAACCGCCCTTCGCTTGCTCACATCCCGTAAAGAGTATACCTTCGGTTATATGATGGATGCCGGCGCCACCACCCTTTGGGAACGGTGGCAGGGCGCAAACTCCCACAATCACCCTATGTTCGGCGCTTGCACCAAGCAGTTGTTTTACGGGGTGCTGGGAATCCATCCCTTTGAAGAGATTATGACGGTCATTCCTTGTGCCGACAGTCTGCCCCAAAGGGCGAAAGGCTCGCTGACCACCCGAAACGGTACGGTTTTTGTGGCTTACCAAAAACAGAACCATAAAGTTGTGGGGACGGTGCGATGCGACAAACCTCTGCGGCTGATTTTGCCCGATGGAGAGCAGATTTTACCCCAAAATCAAGAAATATCCTTTGAATTTTAAGAAAAAACGCGGTTATGGTTTGACAGAACCCCATTCCCGTGATAAAATAACAAGAACATTATTTGGCATACGCCGAAAGGAGCATATTTTGTGAGTAAGAAATTTTACATTACCACACCCATTTACTACCCTTCCGATAAATTGCATATCGGGCATTCCTATACCACCGTTGCCGCCGACGCTATGGCTCGGTACAAACGAATGCAAGGGTATGAAACCATGTTCCTGACCGGTACCGATGAACACGGTCAAAAAATTGAAACCAAAGCAAAAGACAAAGGGGTTACCCCCAAACAATACGTAGATGAAGTGGTAGCAGGCATTAAAGACCTGTGGAAGTTGATGAACATTTCCAACGACCGCTTTATTCGCACCACCGACGATTATCACGAAGCCGCCGTACAAAAAATCTTTAAAGAACTGTATGACCGGGGTGATATTTATAAAGGTCATTACGAAGGGCACTATTGCACTCCCTGCGAAGCATTCTGGACCGAAACCCAATTGGTAGACGGTAAATGCCCCGACTGCGGCGGCGAAGTACATTTGGACAAAGAAGAGGCCTACTTCTTCCGTCTTTCCAAATATGCCGACCGTTTGGTGGAATATTACGAAGCCCATCCCGATTTCATTCAACCGGTATCCCGCAAAAATGAAATGATCAACAACTTCATTAAACCCGGTCTGGAAGATCTGTGTGTTTCCCGTACCTCTTTTTCTTGGGGTGTACCGGTAGACTTTGACCCGAACCACGTGGTTTACGTGTGGGTAGACGCGCTTTCCAACTACATCACCGCCATGGGTTACGGTAGCGACAACCAAGCCGACTACGAAAAATTCTGGCCTGCCGACGTGCATTTGGTAGGCAAAGAGATCGTCCGCTTCCACACCATTATTTGGCCTGCTATGCTCATGGCTTTGGATTTGCCCTTGCCCAAACAAGTATTCGGTCACGGATGGTTGCTCTTGCAAGGTGGCAAAATGTCTAAATCCAAAGGCAACGTGGTTGACCCTGTGGTACTGTGCGAACGGTACGGCGTAGACGCCATTCGTTATTTCCTGCTGCGGGAAATTCCCTTCGGCTCTGACGGTGTGTTCACCAACGAAGCCCTCATTCATCGTATCAACTCCGACCTTGCCAACGACTTGGGCAACTTGGTTTCCCGTACCGCCGCTATGGTTGGCAAATACTTTGGCGGTCAGTTGCCTGCCGACCAATTGGCAGGGGATTTTGACCATGACCTGATCTCCCTTGCCACCGCCACCAAAGCTGAAGTGGAAAAGAATATGGACACCCTGCAATTCTCCACCGCTTTGACCGAACTGTGGAAATTGGTTTCCCGCACCAACAAATACATCGACGAAACCGCTCCCTGGGCGCTGGCAAAAGAGGAAGCCAACGCACCTCGCTTGGCTCGTGTGCTGTATAATTTGTGCGAAAGCCTGCGTATGATCTCTATTATGCTTGCTCCCTTCTTGCCTGCTACTGCCGAGGCAATCAGTAAGGGCCTGAACGCTTCTGCCGATATTCTCACTTGGGAAAGCCTCGACACCTTCGGTCTGTTGCCCCATGACAGCGTAATCACCAAAGGGGACGTGCTCTTCCCCCGTATTGATATGGAAAAGGAATTGGCCGAGCTGGAAGCCGCCAAGCCTGCTCCCAAAGAAGAGAAAAAGGAAGCAAACGTGGTGACCCTGGCACAAATCGGCATTGAAGATTTTGCCAAGGTAGAACTGCGGGTTGCCAAGGTAACTGCTTGCGAGCCTATTAAAAAAGCGAAGAAGCTGTTGAAACTTACCTTGGACGACGGTACCGACACCCCTCGTACCGTGGCTTCGGGGATCGCCCTTTACTACACCCCCGAACAACTCATCGGTCACAACGTGATTGTAGTTGCCAACTTAAAACCCGCCACCCTGTGCGGAG
Organism: Acutalibacteraceae bacterium; assembly: GCA_045661365.1. GTDB lineage: Bacteria > Bacillota > Clostridia > Oscillospirales > Acutalibacteraceae > UMGS1484. Next base: position 33,603 of record JAZRFL010000138.1, read on the forward strand.
TAGAAAGCCAAGGTATGATCTTGGCCGCTGACAACGGCGAAACGGTTACTGTGCTGTTTGCTGACGACGTGCAACCGGGCAGTAAGGTTCGGTAAAGAATTCAATAAAAAAGGAAAGATAGCATTGCCTATCTTTCCTTTTTCTGTTATAATAACCATCGGTGAGGGATGTAGAAATGTTAACACGGAAGTCCAACCATTTCGAAAATGGTCAAGCAATTTAAAGGGTCGGTAACCAAACAAGTCGGCCGACCGATTTGGCAAAAATCATTTTACGACCATATCTTCGGAATGATGAAGGTTACCACGAAAAAAGGAACTACATTGAAAACAACCCGAATCGCTATTTTCTCACAAAGGATGTGACACCATGATTTTTGATTCTCATGCCCATTATGACAGCCATCAATTTGACGATGACCGTCATGAGATCCTGTCTAACTATTTGCCCCAAAACAAGGTCGTTGGGGTGGTCAACTGTGCCAGCGATTTCCCCTCATCGGAATTTTCTTTGCAACTGGCCGAGCAATACGATTATATCTACGCCGCCGTAGGGGTACATCCGCACGAGGTAGCCGAGTCGGGCGCATGGGATGCCGATCGTTTAAAGCGATTGGCGAGTCACCCGAAATGTGTTGCCATTGGAGAAATTGGACTGGATTATCATTATGATTTTTCCCCGCGCGACCTACAAAAGCAATGGTTTGAAAATCAAATTGTCTTGGCAAAAGAAATGGGCAAGCCCATTGTGGTTCATGACCGTGAAGCCCATGCTGACACGTGGGATCTGCTTCGTGTTCATAAGCCCGCCGGGGTGGTGCACTGCTTTTCCGGTAGTGTGGAAATGGCACGGGATATATTGTCTGTGGGTATGTACATTGGTTTGGGCGGTGCCGTTACCTTTAAAAATGCCAAGACCCCTGTGGAAGTGGCACGGTACGTGCCCCTTGATCGTCTGCTCTTGGAAACCGACTGCCCTTACATGACGCCCGTCCCGTTTCGAGGCAACCGGTGTGATTCTTCCCACATTTCGTATACCGCACAAAAAATTGCCGAGATCAAGGAAATCTCGGTGGACGAATTACTGCAAGTCACCAAGCAAAACGCTTGCCGTTTGTTTGGTATGGATCAATGATTATTTATTTAGGATGTGATATAAAATGTTTTGTCCCAATTGTGGCTCTCAAATCGCCGATCATGCGTTGTTTTGCGGTCGGTGCGGCAAAAACATTCCCCAAAAGAAGACCGTTTCCGCGCATACGGTGCCTGTGGTAAATCAGTCTGCGGGAGCCGAAGCTGTCCCCACCGTGTCCCAGTCGACCACGCCTGCGGTTTCACCTGCTTTTGCAACTGAGCAAGGAACACCGAACTCGTTTGGAACGTCGGCAGAGTCGTTTCAAACAGAAGCGATCCCGCCTGTTACACCGCTTATGGCAGAATCGGATCAACCGCAACCTGCCCAAAAGCCGGTTTCCAAACATCGGTATTTATTTAAGCTTGCTCCCGCAAGCAATCAGCTATACGTGGCATTGGTGTGGATACTGTGCCTTTTGTGCGTTGGGTGCTTGGGATTGAGTGCTTATCGGGGCGTGGCAGAGCCGTTTTTCGAAATTCCTGCCATTGAGTGGACATTGGAAGCGGTAGACGTTTCGTTGCAAGACGATTTGGCGGAATACGGCGAGTTGTTTGACCGAATCGAGCAACGGTACGAGGAAGTAAAAGATACCTTGACTGCCGAGCAACGAGAGGCCACCAAAGAATATTTGGCATTGCGCCCCTACGCTACCGGTGAATTTTCTATGCTGGATGCTATGGCGTTTGAGGAAAAAGCCGAGTCATTGGCCGACCGTTTACCTGCTGATATGGCAGACGATGCCAACATGATCCGCGGTGCGTTTGCCGATTTGGAGGACGAAACCGGCATGTCGCTGACCGACTTCTTTTCTATGCTTATGGTTTGCGTGATCGCCGCTTGTGTGTTGGTCGCAGTGGTATTGCTGTTGGCAACGTTGCTTAAACTCAACAGCTTGGTTTCAATCGCTATGGTGTTGGCGAGCGTGGTTGCTTTCCCCTTTGGCGGATTGATTTTGGGCGGGGTCACCATGGCGCTGTTTGTTACCATGATGGTGTTTGTTGCCATGCTTAACCAATCCTATAAACGGTATTGCCGTTCCCTATAAAAACATACGGCAACCGAGTAAAAGACCCTTCCCTGATTGGGAAGGGTCTTTTTTGCTTATTTTTCGTTTTGCACCGCCGAGCAAATTAGGTCAACACATTGGTCAATCCCCAAACGACTGCTGTTGAGAATCATGTGGTAATATTCTTTATTTCCCCAATCACGGTCGGTATAAAAATGATAGTGGCGGGCACGTTGTTTGTCTTTGGTTTTAATCGCTTTTTCAGCACGGTCGGCGGGCAAATGTTCCCATTCCACCACGCGGTTGACACGGTAGGGCAAATCGGCACAAATAAACACCGAAAACAGGTTGGGGTCGTCCCGCAATACGTAATCGGCACAACGCCCTACGATCACACAACCGCCTTGGGCCGCCAAATCACGTATAATTTTGCTTTCGGCTTCAAACACCCGATTGGAAAAAGAAATGCCCGAAGCGGTGATGGTATGTCCACCCATAGACAAATTAAACAACATGCTGTTGTTAAATCGCTGTTCTTCTTGCTCTATGAATTCGGCAGACAAACCGGTTGCCTCGGCGGCTTGGTCTATAATAACACGGTCATAAAAGGGTAGTCCCAATGCTTGGGCTACGGCTTTGCCTATGACACGACCGCCGCTGCCAAATTGACGGCTGATGCAAATAATGGGTTGCTTCATATCGTTCACGCTCCTTGTTTTGTTCGGTTTTCTTTATCTATTATATCACAAAATTTGGTGTTTGGAAACAAAAAAATACGCTCGATGAAAATTTTCATCGAGCGTAGGAAATTAAAACAGATTATTTCTTTTTGGTGACAAGTTTCATAACGAACATGGTGCCGACCATCAAAGCACAAGCGATGGGCAGTGCGATCATGGCGTTGGGTACAAACCCTGCAATGATGTAGGCTACAAAGGAAACACCAGCTACCATTAACGCATAGGGCAATTGGGTGGAAACGTGGTTAATGTGGTTGCATTGAGCCCCTGCCGAAGCCATAATGGTGGTGTCGGAAATGGGGGAGCAATGGTCACCGCAAACCGCACCGGCCATACAGGCAGAAACTGCAACAATGGTAATGTTACCGTCTTGTGCACCAAATACGCTGAGCACAATGGGAATGAGGATGCCGAAGGTACCCCAAGAAGTACCGGTGGCAAAGGACAAACCTACTGCAATCAAGAAGATAATACCGGGCAACAGGGCTTGCAAGGAAGCGGCAGAGCCTTCTACCAATTGAGAAATAAAGATCTTGGCACCCATGCTGTCGGTCATGGTCTTCAAGGTCCAGGCGCAAACTAAGATCATAATGGCGGGCACCATGGCTTTGAAGCCTTCGGGGATGCATTCCATCAGGTTTTTAAAGGAAATGACCCGACGAGCCAAGAAGTAGATAACTGCGGCAACAATGGTAACAAAGGAGCCGTATACCAAACCTACCGAAGCATCGCTGTTGGAGAAAGCGGTAATGAAGTTTTGGTAACCCTCTTCGCCGGGGGTGAAGAAGCCGCCGGAATAGATCATGCCGACTACGCAAGCAACGATCAAGAACAGAACCGGCAGGATCAGGTCAATGACCTTGCCCTTGGGATTGGCATCTTCATTTAAGCTGTCGCTCATATTTTCTATGCCGGTGGTATAAAGATCACCGTTTTTGGCATTTTCTTCGTGCCGTCTCATGGGACCGAAGTCAAATTTCATGACGGCAAACAGGATCATGGTGAGGATGGTGAGCAAAGCATAGAAGTTAAAGGGAATGGCTTGAATAAACAACGACATACCGCTGTTAGAGCCGGCACCTGCGGCAAATCCCGCAACGGCGGCTGCCCAAGAAGAAATAGGAGCAATAATGCAAACCGGTGCCGCAGTAGCGTCAATCAAATACGCCAACTTTGCACGGGAAATACTATGTTTGTCTGTTACAGGGCGCATAACACTACCAACTGTTAAGCAGTTAAAGTAGTCATCAACGAAAATCAAGCAACCAAGCAGCAT
>JAZRFL010000139.1:0-1589 GCA_045661365.1 Acutalibacteraceae bacterium
AAATGACCGTTATTCAATATCTGCAACAGCGGTTATCCGTTCCCGTATATGCGGAAATGCCCGTCGAAATGCCGGGTACTTTCGTTGTGTTTGAAAAGACCGGGAGCGCACGGAACAACAGGATCGACAACGCCACGATTGCCGTTCAATCTTACGCGCCTACGCTGCTTGACGCGGCAACGCTGAACGAAGCAGTAAAAGCGGCGTTGGACGATATGGCAAACACAGAAAACGTCTTCCGGTGCAAGTTAAATTCAGATTACAACTACACCGATACGACGCTGAAAAGATACCGCTATCAGGCGGTATATGACATTACATTTTAGGAGGTTAGCAAATGTCCACAGTTAACAACGTGACCGCTGCGAAACCTGTCGTCGCCGGTGCGGTCGCGGTTGGCGCTACCACCGCCACGCTGCCGACCTCGGCAAGCACGGCTCTCGGTTCCGGGTTCACGTCGCTGGGATATATCAGCGAAGACGGTTTGACCAACAACAACACGCCCGAAAGCGAAAGCATTAAAGCATGGGGCGGCGACGTCGTTCTGAACCTTATGACGGGCAAAGAGGATACGTTCACGTTCACTCTGATAGAAGCGATTAACCTTGACGTTCTGAAGGTGGTTTACGGCACGTCCAACGTGAGCGGAACGCTTGGAAGTGGCGTCACTGTCAACGCGAAAGCGGCTGAACCTGAAGCCCACGCGTGGGTAATCGATATGATTCTTCGCAACAATGTTGCGAAACGCATCGTGATCCCGAACGGCACGATTTCCGAAGTGGGCGAAATCACCTATGCCGACGCCGAAGCGGTCGGGTATGAAATCACCGTCACCGCGTTCCCCAATTCCAGCGGCATCACCCATTACGAATACATCAAATCCGGTTCGTAATTAGGAGGGGGACAAACCATGAAACTTTCCAACGGATTCGACGCGCAGGTTGACGCAAACGCGGTTCATGATTGGGAGTTTGTCGAAGCGGTATGCGAAATCGATCAGGGCAACACGACGAAACTGCCGACGTTGTTCAACGCGCTGTTGGGAGAGAAACAGAAAAAAGCGCTTGTGGCGTATTTGAGAGAAACAACGGGAACGTGTACCGTTGAACAGATGAGCGAAACAATCGTGGAGATTTTCAGCCTGTTGAAAGAATCTGAAAAAAAATAATCGCCCTTGCTGGTATGATCGCGATGCACCCGGACGACCTGACGTGCGATTTTGCGGAAACGTACCACGTTTTCAATTTGCGGGAACTGTCGCCGACAACGGCGGCGGTTCTCGCTAATGGTTTACGGGAAGATTCCCGCGTAAAAATGAAACTGTCCAAACAAAACGCAACGTTGGAAACGCTTATATTGGCGACTATTGCCGACCGCGTAGGGTTGCAGTTGTGGGCGGGATCAAAAGACGCACGACACAACAGGAACAGACCGGAAAGCATCGTTGAATTACTGCAAGGGCAAGAAGACAAAGCAAAAACATTCAGGACGGCGGCAGAATTTGATGCCGCCTTTAATAACCTCGTAGGAGGTGAATAAATGGCAACGGAACTTGCACAGGCGTATGTGCAAATCGTACCGTCGGCAGA
>JAZRFL010000140.1:0-1440 GCA_045661365.1 Acutalibacteraceae bacterium
TTTTTAGGTGTTCTTTATTCGGGTGGCGAGGTTAATCTTGACGTAATGCTTGACGTGCCGGTAGAGCTTTCTAACGAATACCAAAGAAAAATCGGCAAGCTCGACTGGGAGTTTAAGATTGAAGAATTTCCCATTGAGCCCGGTGATCCCCATGCTCCGCAAACGGGGGATAACCGTAAGGTTGAAATTTGGTTTACACTTTTGATAGCTTCGGCTACAATTTTGATAATTACGTTTTTGTGGAAAAAAAAGGATAAAAAAGAAGAGCAAACGCCCGAAGTTTGATTTTTACAAGGAGGTGCTTAAGGCGTTATGTTAAAAGAAAAATTGACTGTGTACAAAAGAATAGCCTTGGCCCTCACCTTGTGTGCTCTCATTTTATGGGGCATTTTGGGTGCGGGAACCTCGCTTGCGTGGTTTGTTGGCACCTCGGATGACGTTAACAACATCTTCCATTTTGCCGATTTTGAGGTGGTTGTATCTCATCGCTTAACCGACGGCACCTGGGATGAAATTGACGGAAATACGAAAATTTTTGACGAGCAGGCGTTGTATGAGCCCGGCTATGTTCAGGTTGTGTATTTAAAGGTTGAAAACCGTGGCGACGTTGATTTTGAGTTTTATACCGCTACCAACGTAAACGGTTGTATCTTGGCTACCAACGTGTTTGGTCAGCAATTCAGCCTGCAGGATTATTTAAAGTTTGGCATTACAATTAACGATACCGAAGAAAAGATGAAGAACAGTGTTGCGGACCGTGACGTTGCGGTTACGGTTGCTGATATGCCGCTTCATAACTACGACACCGAAACCGTTGTCGTTAAACCCAACAAGGCGGCTTATATCGCGCTTGTTGTCCGCATGCCCGAGGAAGTAGGCAACATCGCCAACTACCGCGGAGATACCGTGCCCGAGGTTGACCTTGGCATAACCGTAAAAGCAGACCAAAAGAGAAATTAGATTTTACCCAATTTTTTGAAAGGAGGTTAACAAAGTGAGAAAATTTTATAACGAGTTTTTCAAAGTGCCGACAAGCGGGAAAATAAGCGATAAAACAATGCTTGCCCGCGTTGTGACAACCACCGTTGTTATTGTTATTTGCTTGGCGATGATGTGCGTGACGGCTTATGCGTATTTTTCTTGCGACGTGACCTCCAGCGATAACGTCATAAAAATGGCCAAATTCGAAACAGTGGTTGAGATTAAAAACCTTTCGGAAGGTGGTCAGGAGGGAGGCGTTATAACCGCCGATAACAGAACCCACACGGCAAAGCTTAAGGGTGAAAAAACCTATGAAATCACCTTGAAACACGCAGGTAGCAGTACCGCGAAAACGGGATTTGCAGTAATTACGGCGCAAAATTGCCACAACACCTATCACACCTACCAAATAGGCAGGGATGACGAGGGCAACTCCAAAACCGTTACCTTTAAAATTAC
>JAZRFL010000141.1:0-4094 GCA_045661365.1 Acutalibacteraceae bacterium
CCGCTGTGAAGTATTGTGCTTTGCACAATGTGAAGTTAAGTATGCCACTCACGCCCGCAGGCACTTCACGATGCGAAGCATTGCTTCACGCACCGAAGGTGCGCTTATCGTGCCGCAAGGCACACTTAGTTGAAAAGAAACACCCTTTGTCGATTGACAAAGGGTGTTTCTTTTCTGGTGCCGGTGATCGGGGTCGAACCGATACGGTATCGCTACCACTGGATTTTGAGTCCAGCACGTCTGCCAATTCCATCACACCGGCGAATGCTTGGTTATTATAGCGCATCTGTTTTCAAATTGCAAGTGTTTTTTTCAAAAAAATAAAAAATTTTTTAAATTTTTTTCACAGACAAAAAACAGTTGAAAAGATGCGGTTATGTGCTATAATAATTTATGTATATATTTTTATATGTAACTATTATGAAATTCGAGGAATGATCATGGGTTTATTAAAAGCAATTTTCGGGGATGCCAACAAAAAAGAGTTGAAACGCATTGACCCTTTGGTACAAAAAGTATTGGCGTTGGAAGAAACCTATCAAAATATGTCCGACAGCGAATTGCAAGGACAAACCTCCATTTTAAAACAACGACTCAAAAACGGTGAAACGGTGGACGATATTTTGCCCGACGCTTTTGCGGTGTGCCGTGAGGCGGCGGCGCGTGTACTGAATATGCGACATTTCCCGGTACAAATCATTGGTGGTATTGTGTTGCATCAAGGGCGCATTGCCGAAATGAAAACCGGGGAAGGGAAAACCCTGGTTGCCACCTTGCCTGCTTACCTAAACGCGTTGACCGAGCAAGGGGTACACATTGTTACGGTCAACGATTACCTTGCCACCCGTGACTCGGAGTGGATGGGCAAGGTCTACTCATTTTTGGGCTTGAAGGTGGGCTTGATTGTTCACGGGCTTACCAACGACCAACGGCGCGAGGCTTATGCCGCCGACATCACCTACGGTACCAACAACGAAATGGGCTTTGACTATTTGCGTGACAACATGGTGTTGGATTTAGAGAAAAAAGTGCAACGGGGACACGCCTTTGCCGTCGTGGACGAGGTGGACTCCATCTTGATCGACGAAGCACGTACTCCCTTGATCATTTCGGGACAAGGGGAAAAATCCAGCGAACTGTACACCTTGGCAGACCGTTTTGCCCGCACCTTGAAAATGACCAAGGTCAAAGAAATCGACAGCAAAGAAGACACCGACGTAACCTATGACGGGGACTATTTGGTGGACGAAAAAGCCAAAACCGTTACCCTGACCCCTGACGGGATGCACAAGGCAGAAAGCTACTTTAAGGTAGAAAACCTGTCCGATCCCGAAAACAGCGTGCTTATGCACCACATCAATCAGGCGATCCGTGCCCACGGGATCATGCACCGTGACATAGACTACATGGTCAAAGACGGCGAGGTCATTATCATTGACGAATTTACCGGCCGTATGATGTTGGGGCGTCGGTACAACGAAGGGTTGCACCAAGCGATCGAAGCCAAAGAAGGGGTCAAGGTGGCTCACGAGTCCAAGACCCTTGCCACCATTACCTTCCAAAACTATTTCCGTTTGTACAAAAAGCTGTCGGGTATGACCGGTACGGCCGCCACCGAAGCCGAAGAATTTGACTCGATCTATCGGTTAGACGTGGTGGAAATTCCCACCAACCGCCCCTTGGCGCGTGACGATATGCCCGATTCGGTATTTAAAACGGTCAACGGCAAGTTAAATGCCATTATTTTACAAATCGAAGAATGCCATAAAAAAGGACAACCGGTGCTGGTAGGTACCGTGTCCATTGAAAAATCCGAGCAACTCAGCGGCATTTTGAAACGGCGGGGGATTCCTCACAACGTGCTCAATGCCAAGCATCATGAAAAAGAAGCACAAATCGTTGCCCAAGCGGGGAAACTGGGTGCGGTGACCATTGCCACCAACATGGCGGGGCGCGGTACCGACATTATGTTGGGGGGCAATGCCGAATTTTTGGCGAAATCCGACATGCGTAAAGAGGGCTATGATGAAGAACAAATCATGCAAGCCACCAGTTTCTTTGAAACCGACAACCAAGAAATTTTGGAACTGCGTCGGTTGTACAAAGAACTGTACGACACCCACAAGGCCGCAATCGAACCCGAAGCCGAGCAGGTACGCGAGGCGGGCGGTTTGTATATTATTGGTACCGAGCGTCATGAATCCCGCCGTATTGACAACCAGTTGCGGGGGCGTGCGGGACGACAAGGCGACCCCGGTGCCAGCCGATTCTATTTGTCCATGGAAGACGATCTTATGCGCCTGTTTGGCGGCGACCGTATGTTCCGCATTATGAACACCCTTGGGGTAGACGAAAATCAACCCATTGACAGCCGTATGCTTTCCAACGTGCTGGAAAATGCCCAGGCCAACGTGGAATCTCGCAACTTTGCCGCTCGGAAAAGCGTGCTGGAATACGACGACGTTATGAACGTGCAACGGGAAAAGATTTATTCCCAACGAGATATGGTGCTTGCCGGTGCCAGCCAAAAAGACAGCATTATGAAAATGATTTACGATACCATCGACGAAGCCTGCGATATGTTCCTTGCCGACGAGCGGGTACATGACCACTGGAACTTAGATGGGTTGCGTGGACAATTTTTGGGTTGGTTGACCAAGCCCGACGATTTCCAATACACCCCCGAAGAATTGGGGAACACCGACAAAGAAGAGGTGGCACAACTGCTTAAAGACCGTGCCACCACCATTTACGAAGCCAAAGAGCAAGAATACGGCGAGGATATTATGCGCCGTTTGGAACGCAAAATTTTGTTGCAAAACGTGGACCGTCATTGGATGGATCACATCGACGCCATGGACGAATTGCGCAACGGCATTCGTTTGCGTGCCTATGCCCAACACAATCCCGTAATTGAATATCGTAACGAAGGGTACGATATGTTCAACGCCATGAGCGATTCCATACGGGAAGACACCGCCCGCATGATGTTGACCGTGCGTGTGGTACGGGAAGAGGATCTGGAACGCAAGCAGGTGGCTACCGTAACCGCCGAAAACGTGGGCGGTGACGGTACCACAAGCAAAACCGTGGTGAAAACCAAGTCCCAAAAGGTAGGGCGGAATGATCCATGTCCTTGCGGGTCGGGGAAAAAGTACAAAAAATGCTGCGGCTCGGAGGAATAGGGTCGCATTTTGGCGCAAAACAAAAGCGAGAGGATTTTTTACGGGATCGGTTGATCACTTTTGGGAAACCGATGTGCTTTGGTTGATTTAGTGTGCGTTATGTTTTAGGTATCCGCTTCGCGGATGAAAATTACTCGCTTTTTAGCCCATTTTCCTCCCTCTCGACGTACCTCGTACGCCTTCGGGTCGGAGAAATGGGCTTTTGCATCCAAACTGCTACTTTGCCACGATTGACCGAGCTTTGCGTTCGCCCAAAGGTAGTGCGAACGCATTTTGGGACAGAACAAAAGAAACAAGAATTCAGTTGATGAATTGGGTAGTGATGTTACAGCAACTACCCATGGCAGATGACCTTATTATGGTGCAAATCCTACGGATTTGAGATTTGAATGTTTCTTTTTCGACGTTTTTCCGAGGTTCGACGTACCCATGTACGCCTATCACCTCGGAGAAAACGCCGTCTGTCCTCAAACTGCCCTCTTGAGTGCCTCCCCTGTGTAAGGTAATTCCCCTATCAGGGGAAATGTCTGCGAAGCAGACAAAGGGGTTGCCGCCTCTGCAAGAGGAGGTGGCAAAACCAGAGGTTTTGACGGAGGGGTTGTAAAAACGGCGAGCGAACAATCCCTCAGTCAGCTGCGACATTCCGTTTGCGGTGCCCGAAAAAACCGTCGGGCACTCCGTACTGTTCCTTGGTTTTTTCGACCGCGGCACCAACTGCGCCCTCCCTTCATCCGCCACCGGCGGCGCTCGGGCTCGTTACCCTTTACACAAGGGAGCCGAACAAGTTGAGTTTTCTTTTGGGGTTGGTATTTAAAACCCAAGTTACCTTTTAGGGAGCCTCCCCCGTGTAAGGTGATTCCCCTGTTGGGGGAAATGTCTGCAAAGCAAACAAAGGGAGTGCCTCCCCTG
>JAZRFL010000142.1:0-29370 GCA_045661365.1 Acutalibacteraceae bacterium
GGTTTCATTGTGATTCAGCAAAGAATAGGTAAGCTGCAACGGGACGGTAATCGTTTTACTCACATATAGATCGGTATAAAAATATCGGTACGAAGAAAAATCAAAAGAAGAATCAAAATCCACGTAAGCAGTCAGTAACGCACCACTTTGATCGGGCGCGCCGCCTTGCGCCTTAATACTGAAATACCCTTGTGAAGCGTGTCGGTCGGTCAGCGACAAAGTGGTATTTCCCTCACAACGATAAAACCCGTACACTTCCTCTGCATGGTGAAGCATAAGAGTGGCATCATCTTGTCGATAGGGAAATCCGCTAACCTCAACATTGGGATCTGACAACATTTGAAAGCCGTAAGAGCGTCGATTAAGAGCAGTCCACTCATTTCCGTTTTCTTTCTTTTGATAACTTACGTTTTGCAGATTGCTCACAATGTATTGCGTAGAACTAATGATGCATTGGCTATGATAAATATCGCACCAAAACACCAAATAATAGGTTTGGCCTTTGGTAACTTTGATGGCACGGTTAAACTCAAATTCCCACCAAGCAATTTTATTATGCTGGTTGGCAACAAGGGGATAGTTGCCCGAATACAAAACACTTTCATTGCCACCATCTAACTTTGTCCGCACTTGAATGGTTATGGTAGCAGTATCCCCTACCCGCATATGCAAACGACACCCGGTAAGCGTGTCGACCGTTGGGACAAATGCCTGTGCGGCATAGGAATTCGTTCCCTCAGAACCGCGACCGATAGTTAAGTTTATCGTGTTAGTAAAGTAATTTTCATCGGCAACCAAATCTTTTTCGGTAAAGGACATAGAATCGGCGGTAACATTCAAAACGGGCGTACAAAATACTGTTACGAATAATATCACAAGAACCTGTAACCGGCATATAATACGTTTCATAAATCTCTTCCCCTTTTCTGATTGATTTATTATAACAAACATTATCATTATCTTCAACTCTTTTCCCAACAAATGATTGCAAAAAAAGAGAAATCGTGGTATACTGTGTTGGAATTTGCAATGAAAGGCGGCGTTAGTTTGGACAGACCTTGGTTAAATTTTTACGGCAATATGCCCCACTCGTTGACCTACCCCACAGATTCTATGGTCGAACGTGTTTTTTCCACCGCCAAACAGTACCCCCAATATATTGCCTACGATTTTATGGGAAAACAAGTAACGTATTTGGAATTCACCGAAGAAATCAACCGTGTCGCTGCCTCTTTTGTTTCGATAGGCGTCAAAAAAGGAGATCGTGTCACCATATGTTTACCCAATATTCCTCAGGGAATTGAGGCTTTTTATGCCCTCAATAAAATTGGGGCAATTCCTTGCATGGTACACCCTTTATCTGCCCCCGAAGAAATTTCATATTATCTTAAATTAGCCAACAGCAAAGTTTTATTGACGTTGGACATTTTTTCAAAAAAAATCGCTTCCATGCTACAAACGCACGACCAACCTTGCCAAATCATTGTAGCGAAAATACAAGACAAGTTGCCAGCTGTAAAAAAATTCTTTTTCCGTTTTACCAGGCAAGAAAAAACTCCCCCCCTCCCAAACAGTATTACATGGCAAGATTTATTGAAAAATCAAGCATCGATTTCCTCGGTCGCTGTTCTGCAAGACGATTGTGCCGCAATCTTATATTCCGGCGGAACAACCGGTACCCCCAAAGGAATTTGTCTTTCCAATTTGAATTTCAATGCATTGGCAATGCAAACCATTGCCGCCAGCGGATGTGCTGACATTTCCGGAACCACCATGCTGTCGGTCATGCCGTTGTTTCACGGATTCGGTTTGGGAATCGGCATTCACACCGCTTTGGTAGGTGGTGCCAAATGTATTCTCGTCCCTCGCTTCACGATTGACAGTTACGCCAAATTATTAAAAAAGAAAAAACCGAATTTCATTCCCGGTGTCCCTACGTTATTTGCAGCATTGCTACAAACCAACAAGTTAAAAAACACCAACTTATCCTTTTTAAAAGGAGTGTTTTCCGGTGGTGATAGTTTATCGCCGGATTTAAAAAAGCGAGTCGACCAATTTCTAAAAGAACACGGTTCTCCCGTCAATATTCGAGAGGGTTACGGCACCACCGAATGCGTTACCGCCAGTTGTTTAACCCCGACTCATTATGAAAAAGAAGGTTCAATTGGGATCCCCTACCCCGACATGCTTTATAAAATCGTAGAACCGTCAACCCAAAACAATTTGCCCTACGGAAAAGACGGAGAGATTTGCATTGCAGGCCCCACCGTCATGTTGGGATATTTGGACGATCCCATAGAAACCGAAAAAGTAATACAAACACACACAGACGGCATACGGTGGTTGCACACCGGAGATTTAGGGCAAATGGACCAAGACGGATACATTTATTTTCGTCAACGGATCAAACGGGTAATTGTTTCCAACGGCTACAACATTTATCCCACTCAAATTGAAAAAGTCCTGTCCGAACATCCCAAAGTAGACGGTTGTTGTGTTGTCGGAGTAAAAGATGAATATCACGGTCAGCGTGTTCGCGCTTACGTAGTACTCAATGAACCCGTCGGCGAAGAGGATCTGCTTGCTCACTGCCAACGCTCTGTTGCTAAATATGCGTTACCCAAAGAGTTTATCATAAAAAAAGAATTACCAAAAACCGCAGTAGGAAAAGTCGCCTACCGCGTTTTAGAGGAGGAAGCAAACCATGAAATTAAAGCAAGGCCGCATCATTGAAATCGATATTTTGCGAGGAATTTGCATTTTAGGTATGGTAGTGGTTCATTTGCTGATGAACTATTATGATTTCTATCAAAACCACAACTACCCCGATTTCCTTCGTTTTTTCTTTGATTGGGGCGGAATTATTTTTGTTGTACTTTCCGGCATGGCCGTTACCTTGGGACATCACCCGATCAAACGCGGTTTATTGGTATTTGCGGCAGGCATGATCTGTACACTGGTAACCTATGGATTACGAGAATTTGATCTGCCGATCCTGGTTATCCGTTTTGGAATCTTACATTGCCTCGGTGTATGCATGATCGTATCCCCCAAACTGCTTCAAACTCCCAAAACCGTATTAACCGCTTTGGGACTATGTATCATTTGGGTTGGCTATTGGTTTGAAAGCGGTGGAATTGGTTTGGTCGAAAGCCAATACCTGTATCCCCTCGGTCTACGGTACGTTGGGTTTAGTTCGGGCGACTATTTCCCATTGGCACCGCATTTGGGATGGTTTATTTTGGGAATTGTACTGGGTAAAATTTTATACAAAAAACGTACTTCCCTTTTGGGTAAAATGAAGGGGAATTTTTTCCCAATCAACTTCTTTCGCTGGTGTGGACAACAATCCCTTTGGATCTATTTACTGCATCAACCCGTATTATACGGCGTATTTTACTTATTACAGATATAAAAGAACAACCGATGCTCAACATTGCCCGAGCATCGGTTGTTTTTACTATACTTTGCTTTTTCCTTGTCCAATCAAAACAATGGCGATCATAACCAGCAAAATCCCTATATAGCCAAACCAATCGGGGAACTCACGGTACACCATCATACCAATCACCGTAGCGGCTATGGGTTCGGTGCACGCCAGTACGGCCGCTTGTGACGGAGTAGTATATACCAAGCCGATGGTGTATAAAACGAATGGAATCAATGCCGTACAGGTGCCGATACCTATGCTATGAACAACAAAACTGCTACACTCGGGGATGAACCCGATCTTTTGAATCAGATCCAGAGGATCACTTAAACAAAACAGGACAACAGCGGCTGCCCCAAATGCATAAAACGTAACGGTAAAGGGGTGATACTTTTTGAGGACGATCGGGCCCAATATGCTGTAAGAACCATAAGTAATTGCTGATCCTATGCCGGTAAGCAATGCCGTTGCACCAAGCGCATTTTGACCAACAATTCCCGAAACCAAAGCACATCCGATCACAGCCAGTAGCACCGATATTTTTTTACAAAGTCCAATCGGTTCTTTAAACACAAAATAGGATAAAATCGTCACGACTACCGGCGACAAATACAAAAGCACCGCCGCCACCGACAGAGTAGACAACCCAATGGTAGTAAAATACAAATATCCCATAATTCCGATTGAAAGCACGCCAAGCAACACCAACAAGGGAAGGTCACGCAACTTCACCCGAAACAAACAAGGCCGCACCAACAGCAACCCCACTCCCAAAACAACAGCAGCAACCGCTAACCGTATTGCCGCAATTTGCATGGTTGTAAAGCCCATTGCCGTAAAATTACGAACAAAAATCCCCATGGTACCCCAAAAACAACCGGCAACGATAATGAAGATACCGCCGAGTTTTTTCACCGTCAATCTCCCCTTTCCGCTTGAATACTGCATATCATAGCACAAAAGCCGAATTAGGTCAAGTAATCGTTGCTTTTTGGTACGAGTTTTGTTATACTGAAAAAAATGAATGAAATGAGGCGTAACAATGGCTTGTGACAGCAAACAAAAAGACAAATGCCCATGCACCTACCCTTGCTCACATCATGGTAAATGTTGCGAATGTATTGCGTACCATCTACCGAACGAATTTCCTGCTTGCTTTTTTTCAAAAGAGGGCGAAGCCACCTATGACCGCAGTTTTCGCATGTTAAAAAAGGACCGTGAAAAGATATGATCAGACCGATTACCAAAGTTGACCGCAACACATTTATCATTTTTTCAAAAGCTTTTTATTCCTCGGCCGCAGTATGTCATACCATACCGCAAGCATATCACCTCAAGACCTTTGAACACCTTATGGAAAGCAACACCTATGCCCAAGGTTATATCATAGAATATGCCAACAAGCCGGTGGGTTACGCTTTAACCGCCAAAACCTTTTCTCAGGAAGCAGGTGGCTACGTTCTTTGGATCGAAGAACTGTTTATATTGCCGCCTTACCGCAACAAAGGTTTGGGTACTGAATTTTTCCAATTTGTTAAACAATATCTTGAACCAACCGTTGCGCGCATTCGTTTGGAAGTAGAGCCAACCAATACCGATGCCATTCGTTTATACGAAAAAATGGGATTTCGGGATTTACCGTATACGCAAATGGTTAAAGAATTAAATTAAAATATCAAAATGCTACTTGAGCCACAGGAATTGTTTCTGTGGCTTTTTGTATATTTTTTCCCAATTCGGTTCATACTACTTTTGAAAAATACAAAAGGAGAATGCAACAATGGGAAAAATAAAATTTGACAAACCAAAGCATATAATCAAAAATAAAACCTTTTACATTGCACTTACTGTATCATTGGTCGCAATGGGTATTATTTCTTACATGGCAGTAGCAAGACTTCGTCAATTAGACAATTCTGCCACGCCTGCCCCGGGGCCGATCGTTTCGATTGCCGAAACCGACAAACCGATTGATAACGTTCCCTACCCCGACAATGAAGAAACAGACACCGAAACCGACACCGAATTGCAGGATTTTAACGTTGCTCCCACACCACGATTTTTAACCATGCCGATTACAGGAAAAATACTGAAGGATTTTAATGATCAATCCTTGCAATATTCTCAAACGTATCAAGATTGGCGATTGCACCTAGGGGTTGATATTGCCACCGATCGCGGCAATACCGTATATGCTTGCGGCGACGGTTTAGTGGAAGATATATATCGCGATGACACGTTAGGCTTGGTAATTGCCATTGATCATAGCGATGGTATGATTGCGTATTATTGCGGCTTAGATGAGCCTACTTCGGTAAAAATCGGCGATATTGTAGAGTCCGGCACACCTATCGGCACCATCGATACAGTTCCTTGTGAAAGCGTGGAACAGAGTCATTTGCATTTTGAAATAGAGATCGATGGCGTACCCGTATCACCGTTGGAAACCATTGAAGCTTATCAACCACCCGTATGATGAATCAAACAATATTTAAGCGCCGTATGATGCGCCGCGGACTTATTCGTACACTTAGTTTTACTACTTTTATCATCGTCACACTCATCATTGCATTGATTGTTTCATTGGTCACGGCCGCGCAATATCGAATGCGATTGGAATACACCTACGAGCGAGGGTTGTCGGAATTGGCCGAACATTTGGTTCATATTGAAACCACTTTAACAAAAGGCCTATACACCGGAACCGCTTCGGGCGCTACCAAATTGGCAATGCATTTACAAAGCGAAGCCGATGCCGCCAAGGTGTGTTTAACACAAATTCCCACACAAGGTATTCAATTGGAGAACACCTATCGCTTTTTATCTCAAGTTGGCGAATATGCCTTGTCTCTCGCCAATAGCATGAAGCAAGGGAACACACTCACCGAACAACAACACAGTACAATGGTTCAATTGTCAAACTATGCAAAGGAAATTCGAAGTTCCATTGATGCGTTGTGTAACGAAATGAACGGAACCGGAAAATGGAAAGAGCATATTGACAGCAATCTTCGTTCACATTCTGACAGTAACAGTTGGGAAAACGACCTCAATCACTTGGAAGAGTCTTTAAAAGATTTTCCCACGCTACTATATGACGGACCATTTTCCGAGCACATTTTACAACCCACTCCTCTGCTGTTACAAGGGTTGCCCATGATTGGTGAAGCTGACGCGAAGGTGATCGCCGCTAAAGCAATGGGATGTACAACCGATCAGTTGACAAGCGGTCAATTGCAACAAAACAACGTATTTCCCTGTTACGTTTACACATGGGGAAGTAAAACAGCCGCCATTACACACCAAGGTGGTATTGTCAGTTTCCTGTATAATACGAGAAACGTTACCGACACCAAACTCCAATACGACCAATGCATTTCCATTGCAGAAGAATATCTTAAATCAGCCAATCCGGGTTTATTTAAAGAGTGCTACTATACCGTAGCAGAAGGGGTATGCTTAATTAACTTTGCCTATGTTGAGCATGGGGTTATTTGCTACCCCGATTTAATCAAGGTAGGTGTTGCTTTGGATACGGGAGAGATCGTCAGTTATAACGCACAAGGATATATCATGAATCATGTGAACCGTAGCCTACCGACACCCCAGCACACCGTAGAGCAAGCACAAGCGATTCTTTCACCCTACCTCACGGTAAAACAAACCAACACCGCAATCATTCCAACCGACTCCCAAACGCCAAAATTATGCTATGAATTTTTATGTATCGGTGATCAGGAAGATGAGATCTTGGTCTACGTTAACACCGAAACGTTGGAAGAAGAGGAACTGTTTATTTTACTAAAAACCGATGGCGGTACCTTGACCCTGTAAAAGTGAAAACTCCGATCCGTTTACAAGGATCGGAGTTTTTACTTTTACCAGATACCGCCGTCTACCCCAATGGTTTGGGCAGTAATATAACCTGCTCGATCTGAGCACAAGAACTCAATCACATCGGCCACTTCACAAGCAGTACCCAACCGCATCAGCGACGTTTCGTCGGCCAAGTTTTGTTTGTCCTCTGCAGACAAATGAGCATTCATTTGTGTATCAATAACCCCGGGACATACGCAATTGACCCGTATGCCGGACGGACCCAATTCCTTTGCCAATGCCTTGGAAAATGCAACAATTGCGCCCTTAGACGCTGAATATACCGTTTCGCAAGAGCCGCCTTTTTCGCCCCAAATCGAGGAAAGGGTTACAATGGCTCCGCTATGGGCAGACACCATATAGCTTGCCGCCTGTTTACAACAAAGAACCGTACCTCTAACATTAACATTCATCACAAGATCGTACTCAGCCTCTGAAATATCGGTCAACAATTTTTGCGGCAATGCTACTCCTGCATTGCATACCAAAGCATCGAGGCCACCCAATTGGACAATCGCACGTTCAAACAATTCTGCTACCTGTTTTGCATCGGAAACATCGGCACAGATTCCTATGGTTCCGGGATATTGCTGCTGCAATCTTTCCGCTTCTTCATGATGAGAGCGGTAACAAAAAGCTACTTGCCAGCCCTGTTCATAAAACCGAGCTACCGTTGCCGCACCGATTCCTCGACTGCCGCCGGTAATTAACACCCGTTTAGCCATGATAAAACTCCCTAACCGCCTCAAAAAAGCAATCGGCATTTTCAAGAGAAGCATCGGGGGGGATATCACATCCGGATGAGGGAATAAAGTTCGGCTGATGACCGTGGGTCTGCAACAGTTGAATGGTGTCTTGTTTCATTTGATCGATATCGCCGCTTTTGAAGCAAACTACGGGAGAAAGGTTTCCCGCATACATCACCGTCTCGGGTATGGCCTCTTTGATTTCACGCAGATCAATGGCATCTCCAAAATGATAAATATCGGCACCTATGGTCAAAATATCATCGATCTGTCGAGGTGTATACGGACCGCAATTATGATAACAAAACAAAAAATTCTCGTCAGCAACCGAATCGACGATCCGCTTCACATAAGGCACAGAAAACGACTGATTTAACATGGGTGAAAGCAAGCCTGCGGCAGGTTCCGCCATAACGATCCCATCGGCTCCCGCAGATTTTAACGCTTTTATGTAATTGATCAAAAAAGCAGTGGTTTTCTCCAACACCGTTTCCAACATTTCCGGTTCTTCTACACATGCGATCATAACGTTTGACATGTCAAACAACCGACCTGCCAATGAAAACGGACCGATGCATCCGGAAAAAACAGGGCGATCGGTAATTTTTTCTTTCGCCAATCTCACTGTTTCAACATATACTCCCGTACGAGCCGTACCGACTTCCGGAATCGCCAAACGATCGGCTTCTTCAGGAGAGTCAATGTCTAAAATACTCCCAACAACAGTAGGTACTTCGCAGTCGGAAAAATGCACAGTTGCGCCAAATGCTTCTGCTTCAACCGAAAGGTCCATGGGACCCAAGGCCGCCGCCATATCGGGATATCGAGAAGCAATCACTTTCATGCATTCTGATTGAATGGTTGGGTCGGACACTACCTGCCCTACCGAATGCCCTGTTAACTGACACCCCGGAAAACTAAGTACCGGCATGGCTTTTTTATGGGGATTGGATCGATAATTTTGAATCCATTGTTTCATGTTCATGAGAGGCTCTCCTTATTTTTTAAGCTCGATGGGGAAAAACCAAAATAGGTTTTAAAACATTTTGAAAAATAGTGTGGTGACTCAAATCCCACCATACCGGCCACGTCGGCAATTGATCGAGAAGGATTTTGCAACATGACTATGGCTTGATTCATTTTATATTGGAGCGCATATTCTTTGATCGTGCAACCATTTACCGAGGCAAATACATTCCCCAAATAATGCGGGGTATGATAAAGTCCTGCTGCGATCTCGTCCACCCGAATGGGTTTTGTATAATTATGATGAATATATTGCTTAATTTTGTTAGACAATACCTGTTTGGGGTCTGCAATACTTTCGGTCGTTTGTAAACTACTGATTGCCGAAATCATGAGAGATAATAATCGGGGAGTAAACGTATCGAATGCCACTCCTTGTGTAAACGCCATGTCTACCATATCGTCTAACTGACTAAATAAAACCGAAAATTCTGCCGTACGGTCATGTTGAAACGGGCGCAAACATTCACAACCTAAATCTGCCAAATTGGTTTTAAAGCCAATATACAAAAACGACGACGGACTATTCGCTGTAATACAATGACTTAGATCTGACGGAACGATCAACCATTGACCTTGATCAATGATTTGCTGTTGCGAATCGTGCAATAGAACAATGGGACCCTTAAATACGTAAATCAACTCATAAAACGCATGAGAATGTTCAAATCCATCCCACGTGTGATCGGTCAGCATATGTCCAACAAGTTCCAAACGCAAATATTTGTCAACTTCGGATTGTAACCGTTTCATACTGTTACTCCTCTACTCCGCTTTAATATGGATATCCATCTGATTATACGGCACACAAATATTTTGTTGCTCAAGTGACTTTTTAACGGCCTCTTGCAACTCAAAATGCACCGACCAATAATCGGGCGTGTTACACCATACGCGCAATTGAAATATCAAAGCACTTGCTTCTTGACGCAATAAGCATGCAAAGGGTTCGGGATTCTCTAAAACCATGGTGTTCAATGTCGCTTGTTCCAACAAAACGCCTTTTACCTGCTCAATATTGCTACCATATGCTACGGAAAACTCCAAATCCACACGTCTCGTATCTTCCGCGGTAAAATTGCGCATGGGATTGTTGGTTAACGTACCGTTTGGTAAAGTCACACCCTTGTTGTCAAAGGTGGTCAACGTAGTGTAAAAAATACTGATGTTTTTGACCGTACCTTCGTATCCTTGAGCCTCAATATAATCCCCTACTTTAAAGGGTTTAAAAATCAAAATCATGATACCGCCCGCAAGGTTGCTTAAAGACCCCTGTAATGCCAAACCGATTGCAACCCCACAAGAAGCCAACGCGGTAATAAATGCAGTAGTAGGCAATCCCAACATAATGGCAGCCGAAACCACCACAAGGGTTTTAAATAAAATAGACATACCACTTTTGAAAAACGATTGCACACTCACGTCCAATTTGGAAAAGCCCTTTCCCTTGGCAATCCGTTTAATTAAGTAATTTGCTATTTTTAAACCAACAGCCAACAACAGAATGGCTAAGATCAATCGCACGCCAAATTCAAAAGCACCAGAAAGCAACGTGTCCAAAAAATTGCGCCACATGATATCGTCTCCTTTCCACAAACCAAAAACATGATACAAGATTTTATGCGTAAAATCAAGTCAAAACCGACAATTCGTTTTTAAAACTCGCAATTTTCATCTTTACTTCTACCAAAGAAAACATTATACTGTATTTGATCAGTAAATGTTAGGAGTGAATCCCTATGACTTCGGTCAAAGCATTTGGAGCCAAAGGTGACAGTATACAAAATGATTTTCCATACTTGCAAGCGGCGATTTCTTCGGGTGAAAAAGAAATTTATGTACCGGCAGGAAAATATCGCATTCACGGAATGCTTACCCTTCCCTCTGATTTCACTTTACGCTTGCACCCGGAAGCCTATATGATTTTGGATGATTACACCGGGAGCGAAACGTGTCCTTACTTGTTAACCGCTGAGAAAAACGCCCGCAACATTACGGTAAACGGTGGCGTTTGGGAGGGAAATTGCCGTAAAAACCCTCGTATTATAGGAGAACATCCCCATCGCGGTATTTTGATCAGCTTTTCCCACGTCAATCATTTGGTTTTGCAAAACATGACCGTACGTAACAGCGAAGCGTTTCATATCCGCCTCAATTACGTTACCGACTTTATGATAGAACACATTACCTTTGACGATCGTGATCTGCGTTTCACCCAAGACGGCATACACATTGGCGGTGGTTGTGAACGAGGCGTGGTTCGCCATATCAATGGCGTGGGCCCCTCCTCCCCCAACGATGACATGATTGCCCTCATCAGCGATTTTTCCGATCTCAATATGGCGCCATCCGACCCAATATGGGGACAAGAACCGGGACCTATTCGCAACATTGAAATCAGCCATATCCACGCCGACAACACCTTTTCGTTTTTGCGAATTTCTTCGGTCAATCAACCCATTGAAAATATCAAAGCTCATCATTTCAGCGGTGGATGCTACTACGTTGGTCTGCAAATGGAAATCAACCCGTATGTACGAAACAAATATGACCAATTTCCGCCGGAAACGGTGTATGGCTCCGGTGTCATTCGTGACGTAGAGATTGCCGATTGGGATATTTATACCCGACTGTATTACGGCAATCGCAGACGAAACTATTTTCTTAATTATGTAGGCGGTATGATCGATATTGAGCAATCGGTATCTAATCTCACCATCCGTAATTTTAAGCGAGATATGACCAAAGATGCTAAAGGTGATGGGTTACCCACCCTAATGCTAAAAAACTTTAAAAACAACCGTTTGTCCGATCTTACAACCACGCAAATCTTGCCTACAGGTGAATCAACCTTTACCCTGTTTGACAGCATTGAGTATCTAAACATCAGCACTCTATAAACAAGAAAACCTCTTGCAAAAAACGATAACTGCAAGAGGTTTTCTTGTTTATTTTATTTTAGTTTTTTTGAATTTATATATCAAAACCCAAAGATAATGCAGTACCAATCCCACCGCAATGGCAACCACCAAATCAAACACAACCGTCAAAACAAACGTAAGGATCAACACACTCCATGCAGTCCATTTTTCTTGTTTGATTATACGCACAAAATGGCGCCACTCACTCATATTATAGGCAACCATAAACAAGATTGCAGCAATGGTAGGCATGGGAATCCAGCCGGCATAAGGCATGAGGAACAATAAAACCAACAACAAAACTAACGCATGAACCATGCCGGCAACAGGAGTACGCCCGCCGTTTTTGGCATTGGCGGCAGTTCTGGCGATAGCACCGGTAGCAGGAATACCGCCAAACAAAACCGATGCAATATTCCCTACCCCTTGTGCAACCAATTCGGCATTTGAATTGTGTTTGGCACCAATCATACCATCGGCAACCACACAAGAAAGCAACGACTCGATTGCCGCTAACACCGCAATCGTTATCGCTCCGGGAATTACCGAAAGAATTTTGTCCATGCTGAAATCCATACCGTCAAAAGAAATATCGGGCAATCCGGCAGGAATCGCCGAAATGTCACGAATCGTTGCTACCGACTCCATGCCTGGGATCAATTTGACCATAAGCACCCCTGCAACCACCGCAATCAGCGAAGGAGGGACTCTCTTTTCAAATTTAGGATACAAAATCAAGATCAGCAAACATACACCGCCTACCAATAACGCTTGCCAATTCAAAGTAGACATAGCGCCGATGTTTGCCTCGATTTTTTCAAACGTTTCAATCGGTTTTACAGTATCGGCATATTGTAATCCCAAAAAATCCTTAATCTGTCCAACCAAAATGGTCACAGCAATCCCGGCAGTAAACCCAACCGTAATGGAAGTGGGAATGTATTTGATCAAAGAGCCCAATTTCAATACACCCATTAAGATCAAAAGAACACCCGCTATAATGGTAGCGATAAACAAACCATCTAATCCGTTGGTGGCTACAATTCCCGCTACCGTAGTTGCAAATGCAGCAGTCGGACCGGCAATTTGAATGCGACTACCACCCAACAAGGAAACAAAAAAACCTGCTGCAACGGCGGTATAAATCCCCGCTGCCGGTGCAACGCCCGAAGCCATTGCCAATGCAATGGAAAGCGGAAGCGCAATAATGGCTACAATAACACCTGCAATGATATCACTCACCAATTGATTCTTAGTATACCCTTTGAGAGCAGGGACCAAAGCAGGTTGTAAATAAAACGATTTCATGGTATTCCTTCTTTCAAATAAATCGACCTAAGGATGATAGCACATTCTTCTCGCACTGTCAATGAAGGATCTTCATTTTTCTGATAAAAAGCTTTCCAAAATCACCGTTTCTTCCAACGAACGATTTTGAAAATGAAGGGGTAACGGTTTTGCATCCTCTGAAGGGAATCCCATCACCAGTAAGGCGTATGGCTCTATATGTGATGGAATCGAAAAGGTTTTTCGCATTGCTAATGGGTCAAAATGCATGACCCAACAACATCCTACCCCCAAATTATGCGCCGCCAACATCATATGGGTCGCAACAATTCCCGCATCCACGGGAGCAGATAACGCTCCGTCGTATGGCCGTTGCCAACTTTCGGTAGTATCATAACAAATAAGTAATGCAGTCGGCGCACCAAAATGACATTTGGTACAACTTTTCAAACGTTCGATCGACCGGTCGGTATTGAGCACCAAAATACGTTGCGGCTGATAATTACAACCGGTAGGTGCTAGGTGCCCTGCCTGTAAAATCTTTTCCAAAATCTCTAACGGCAAATGAGTCGGTTGAAAATTTCTAACCGAATACCGTTCCCGAATTAATTGTTCAAACTCCATGGTTTTCCCCTTTCGCAAATTTCACAAGTTCCATCAAAGTACGGAGATCCGCTCGAATGGCTTCTACGTCTTTTTCAGGGAAATAAAAATGTCCTGCTTCGTCGGCAATACGCACCGTAATCTGCGGATGATCAGCAAAATATTTTCGGGAGCGCAAAGACACCAATTCGTCCCGTCTTCCCAAATGCACATAAGTGGGAACTGTTCCTATACGAGCTTTTTTGCGACAATATTGGCACAACCGTAACAATTCCAAAAAGCGAGGAATCCACCCCACGTACTGCCATATTCCCGGCGAAAGTGTAACACCAATGTCTCGCAGACAAGCAACTTCATGGGGATCCTCATGGTGAACGATGCCCTTGGTGAATCGTCTGCTTCGTTTCATCATGGAAAACCGAACCCAAGGACGCATGGGTGGATTCAATAATAACATTCCCATCACTTTCGGATAATCCGGTAACGCCCACAGGGATAACATGGTTCCCATAGAATATCCCAAAATTAAAATATGATCATATCGATCAGACAACCGATCCAGCATCTCTTTGGTTTGTGCTTTCCACCGTTTCATGGAAGTATGAGAAAAATCCTGCACCGTTCCACCGTGTCCATCAAGTAAAATATTGTAAATTGCCCAATTTTCATCAAATTCCGAAACCAAAAAATCAAAATGCCTGGGAGTACTGCAAATACCGTGAATCATTAAAACGGCACATTTGGCATTTGGTGGTTCAAGGATATACGAACTATGCACACGCTCACCTCTTTTCTTTCAACTGGCTCATTGTAGCATACCAAAGAACAATATTCAACCGCAAGTGGAAATTTTGCGTTATATAAAAAACCACAGACACCCACAAATGGTGGAGGTCTGTGGTTGGTGTGATTGAGCATTCTGTAATTGAACTGTTTACCACTTAGGCTTCAAGTCCCGTCCAACCACAAAAAAATATCGGCCACCAACCTGCGATGAATAGCCGATATTTGGTGCACCTGAGCATTCTATAATCGAACCGTTTACCTCTTTTAGAGTTACGGTTTTGCTTGCTTCCTTATAATTAAATGTTATGACCAATTTGTCGTCGTAGAGATATAACCCTTGATTTTACAAGTTTTTTCGATATTTCTTTCCAGATTATATTACTATACAAAGTTACCGTTCTATGTGTGCTTCTTTTTATAATTCCATTTCATCAATCATCAAAGCCATCCAGCACTTCAAGCACAATTCTCCCTCCAAGCCGGAAGGCATAGGTGAATATCTCCCGTTCAATAATTCCGTTCATTTCATTAACACAATCATCGTACTTTTCTAACGTGTTTTTCTCATCATTTGATATGGTCTCACACAGCTTTTCTCTATTTTGTGCCATAAGTGCAAGCAATTTCTTGATCTCATGATTATTACGGGTACTCTGTTCCTGCGAACAGATATTGCCATACCATAATTCCTCTAATACTCGATTCATATTATCTTCCTTTCTCTAACAATAAAAAATAACCGTATCTTTGAGATCGACTCATAGATACGGTTTTTCACTATTTATCATTTGTGTGCGTTTAAATCAAAAAAATCGTTTGGGCTGGGGAATCTTTGCGGAAAATCAAAAGTGTTTTTGGGATTCTGTTTTTAAACGCAAAAAACGACAGCAACCCACCGTACAGGTCAACTTTATCGTCGTTTTCGTTGACAAATGTCCCAAAAAACGATATAATATTTTAGACGACTATTATGAGAATTAAAGGAGAAACCTGATGACCGACGGTAAGGCAGTTACGATACATGATGTGGCGCAAAAAGCGGGGTGCTCACCCTCGTTGGTTTGTATTGCGTTTTCCGGTAAAGGACGCATTGGAGCCAAAACCAAAGAGCGTATTCTTGCTGTTGCTGAGGAAATGGGATACACGCCCAACCGTGCGGCACAGTCATTGTCCCGCAAGGAAATAACTATTGGTGTTATTATTCCTCGCTCCCCCGCCGTGGTGCAGGATCTGTTGCGGGATAATCTGATCGCCACGCTGGAACAGGACAATATGCGTCGATGCAAATGCCTGATGATCCAGTACGATTCTACCGAGGAATCCAAGTTACAAGCCCTAAGACAGATCGACGAAAAAATCGACGGTATTATTTTGGAAATGAAAGAGCCTGAAACCGAACAGCTGGCCCAAGAATTGGCGAAACTAGCAGAAAACAATAAGCCGGTGGTGGGCTTGGTAACAAGCCCTTCAGCAGTACCGGTTGCCGGTCAGGTTTCGGTCGATATTGCGATTACTGCCGGAATGGCAGCCCAAATATTATACATGAATGGTTGTACCCGTGTTGGTGTGATTGCCGGGGAACAGGATTCGGAACTGCATGCCCGCATGGTGCAGGCCTTTGCCCGTGCTTGTGAGCAAGAGGGGCTTGTATTTGAAAAAGTCGAATATACCGACGACCTGCCGGAAAAAGCATATTTGCTCACCCAAAATATGCTACAGCAGGATTCGCCGCCGGACGGTATCTTTGTTACCAACTATTGTTCTCCTATGGTTTGCCGAGCCATTGAAGAATGTGGCTTTGTCGAAAGCATTAAAGTGGTAGGGGTAGACCTATGTGATGAGATTCGTACCCTGCTGAAAAACGGTCAGTTGTTGGCTACCCTTTATCAAAACCAATCCGATCAGGCACGAAAAGCGGGGCAGCATTTGCTGGATTATATTTTACATCAAACCGAATCTAAACAAATCAATATTAAGCCTGAATTAGTACTCCGCTCCAACATGGATAGTTATTAATTAATTAATTAATAAGCAACCGCCCCGACTCTGTTTCCAGAGTCGGGGCTGGTCTTTATAAGGAAAAACCTATTGCTGGTTTTCTACCGGGAAACGGTCGATTTTACCAACCACTTTTTTGAGAATGTTCAGGGCATCTGTCGCATCAGCAGTACCACTACCATCGGTGTCGGCTTTGACCAATTGTTCTTCGGTCAAGGTGACCTTACCGACTACACTTTTCAGTACGTCCAGTGCATCGGCTGCGGTAACTTTACCATCTCCGTCTACATCGCCGTAGGTAATAGCAGGAACGGGATTTTCCAATGCTTCCAGCTTAGCCAGGTTGGTGACCAAAGCCTTCTGGTCATCGGTTAGAGCGTTGTAAGCGGCTCTGGCAGCGGCGATGGCTTCTTTGTCAGCTTCGGTGAGAGCATTGATCTTGTCCACCACAGCCTGTGCGGCGGCTTTGTCGGCCTCGGCCTTTTTGGCGGCTTCCAGAGCAGTTTCTGCTTGTTCCAACTTATCCAGATTGGCAACCAGTTGCTTTTGCGTGTCGGTCAAAGCATCGTAAGCGGCACGGGCTTCCTGAATGGCGGTTTCATCCGAAACAGCGATGGTTTCGGGCAGGGCGTTGATCTTGGCCATAACCCCATCAGCAGCGGCCTTGTCGGTGGCCTCTTGTTTGGCAACAACCAGAGCGGCTTCTGCGGCGGTGAGCTTATCCAGATTGGAAACCAAAGCCTTTTGGTCATTGCTCAAAGCGTCGTAAGCGGCACGGGCTTCCTGAATGGCGGTTTCATCCGAAACAGCGATGGTTTCGGGCAGGGCACCGATCAGGGCAATGACCGTTTTTCGTGCGATATCGGATTCTTTGGAAAGCAAATCGCTGTAACGGGTTACCAAATCCTTGGCATCCTCGGGCAAGGCATCATAGGCCTCTCTCGCCTGCACTACCTGTTCTGCCTTTTGTGCCACATAAATCAGTCCGTCCACTTCCCGCGCCTTTACTTCATTTACCTGCTCAGGTTTCAACAGCAGAGGCAGACCGAAGGCGGCAGAGTCAGAGGTGAAGGTATCGCCACCGTCTAAAATTTTCAGAGTCAACGTGGTTCCACCGGTCACATCGGCAAACAGAAGCTGATATTCGCCGAATTCCAGAATATCGCTTTTGGCCACTTCTTTTCCGTCTACCAGCACCGCGAATTGAATTTTACCGGTGTTGCCGGTAGAGTCTTTCCCTACATACGCCGAGAAGGTAGTATAAGTATCGGAATAAGCAGAAATATCATAGTTCATATAGGCAACGCCATCGACATCCGGGTGAGAGCGCAGACCTTTTTTGAATACCATATTGCTGATGGTGATATCTTTGTCCAGTTCGTTGCAGTTAATACTGGGTTGATAGGGAGAAGCGGGATTATTGGAAGAGGATTGGAACATTTTCCACTCGCCCATAGGCAGATCGCTCACCACGACCGCATTTTCAGGAATATCGGTCATTTGACGCCAAACAGCAGAGACGATCCCTTCGGGGACGGCTACCGGTTTGGTGTTGATGAAGATCACCGAGCTGGAACGCACATTGCCGTAGGAAATGGTCAAGCCGTTTTCCATCAACTCTTGTCCGGTGGCGGTGGTGGTATGGAGTCCATCCACGTCGGTGAGAACATAGGTAACATCGGGATTTAACCCGTAAAGTTTAACGGTTTTCTTCAATTCATCGGCATTTGGGGGGCAGAAAACTTGAATGACACCTTCATTCTTCTCCGGGTCAAAGAATTGCCAACCGTTCCATTCCACGTCGTTGTTGTTATAGGGCACCAGCTCATAATAATCGTCGTAGTAATACTGTTGTACCATCCGCAATTCTTCCACCAAGGCAGCCATTTGCGGCCAATCCTGATCGTTATCGCGATAATCCCAGTTCAGGGTCACCGAAGGTGCGTAGGTAGAGCGGATGCGATAGGAGTCGAAGCCGCCTTCCATGGATTGGTTCATGGGCTGGCCGCTGAAGGGGATCCAGTTATACAGGGCTTGAGAAGCGGCTTGGGTGGCATCGGAAGCGTCTACGCTGTAGTCGGTACGATGCAACGGAACCGCACGCCGCAGGGTCTCAAGATCCAGACGGCAACCGCCGGAGGCACAGGTATCGATGATCAGATCGGGGAAATGTTCGATCAAGGAATCGAAGTATTGGTAGTACCCTTGAATGTAAAGATTTTCCAAAATACCTACCCGGTCAACCTGATCATAAGATTGCCAGATACCGGCAGGTAGCCAGTTAAAGTCTTGTCGGTAAATATCAATTTCACCGGTTTCCATAATATCAATTACGATCTTGGTGATCCATTCCCGACATTCCGGGTCGCTGATATTCAGCATACCATGCTCATTTTGACCGAACTTGGTATCATACAGCAGCCATTCATCTTTAAATTCCGGGAACACGGTGCGAATCTGCTGGGCAGTCAAGGCAGACCGTTCCGGCTCAAACCAAAGAATGGTGCCGTCTAATCCATGGGCGTCAGCATAGGCACTGATCAGTTGGAAGGCCGAGGGGAACCGCTGGGTATCTACCTTCCAGATACCGGTGTTGGTCCAGGTGTCCAGAGTGGATTCATTTGGACCGTAATACCAGCCGGCATCCATCCACCAGTAATCCAACTGAATGCCATGCTTCAAATAGGCCTCAATCGCATCGATCTGGCTTTGTTCATTCGCATAAACCATGCAGGTATAGATCCAAGAAGAAGAGGCGGTAATCATGGGTTGAACCAGCTCATCCATGGGCTCCCTCATGTTGCAATCGATGAACCAACGACGCCATACGTTGGAAATGCCGGTCTGGCTGGTATCTTTATCGTATTCCACAAAAGCAACCAAGGGGGTGCGAATGGTTTCGCCGGGAGCCAGGTAGGTGTTTAAATCAAGCTGGGCTGCGGTAAACCGTACTGCCTGCTTACCGTTGGCTTCGCAAGGCTCAAAATTGTTGTAATAGCGACCGCCCCAACTGGCAGAAATAAAAGTACCGCCGTTGTCCGAGGTGGACAGATTATAGTATGGGAATACCTGGAAGGTAGGTTTCCCGGTGTTGGCCTCATAATACAGCTGTTTGTCAACCGCTTCGCTGTATTCCACGTAATAGTTGTAATTGGACCCGCCGTTGGAATCGCTGGTCAGGCCCGAAAGGGCGGGATCACTCCCGTAAACATATACCTCGGCACCCCGCAACTCGGTAAACACGCCGGTGCTTTGGTCGGTGTTGTTGGTGAAATACAATACCCATTCATAAGCATCATAATCCGGGTAAAGGACAGCGTTCAAAGTGATATCCACACCACTGGGAATGTGTTTGACCGTGATAACGGTTTGTTGGGCTGTGTCGGTTTGGTCGGTTTCTCGTGAAAGCTCGGTAAAAGCCTCACCGCCTAAACCGTAATACTTCACATCCTCATATACAAAGGAAACCGGAAGGGTTGAAAGGTCGTTCATCCAGGAGGCGAATTTCTCAGCCGCTGTTCCCACCGGCTGGGGTGCGGGATTAAATTCCTCCGCTTTTTTCTCCGTTGTGAATCGTCCCTCTTGTAAAACAACGGTGGCATCCCCAGCATCAGCAGTCACAGTAAACGGCAATGTATCCAAAAAAGAAAGATAAATTGATTGGGCTGTATCCGGTTTTAAAGTAACGGTTTTTACCACGGTGTCCCCCGATTTAAAGGTGAGCACACGCTGGGCATCTCCGGTGTTTTTGGCGGTTGCATAAAAATAGGAGTACATACTATCGTAAGCGTACGTAGCCGATTGTTCACCGCCGGCGATGGTAACGGTATTGCTTTCGGTAGAAGCCGTTATACCATTGGTGGAAGCCGTGGGAGTCATAAAGGCAAGGTGCTGTTCCAAATGATCGTCACCGGGATTCACGGTGCGATTATCGAGAATCGCATTACCAAATGCACCGGAGTCGTGAACCACTCCGTCACCGGCATTATCCAGCACCAGTTTTAAGGTGGAAACGCCGGTTACATCACAAGCAAGATAGCAATCGGTTCCCTCATCCATTAGGGGGCTGGCGGCAAGCAACACACCGTCACCGTAGATCAAAAATTGGACTTTCCCGTAACCGGCTACCGCCGCTGAGTCTTTCCCCACGGTTGTGGAAAAAGTGGTATACTCGTATTCGCTGATATCATATACGATCTCGGCGGCATAAGCATCGGCCGGGTGGGTACGAAGACCCTTTTCATATTGGACTCCGTTAATGGTAAGAACGCCGCCGGCTTCGTTGCAGTTGCGGCTGGGGGTATAAGGGGGATTGGCGTCTTCCGATGTACCGCCGAACATTTTCCAACTCATCCAATCAATATCCGACAGATATACCCCCGGATCGGGCTGCGGCTCAGGCTCGGTCTCTTTACTGGAGACCTTATACACTTTTGCATCGCCAAAGGCACCCGAGTCCCCGCCGATCCCGTCTTCCGTGGCAAGGATCTTGAGGGTGATCGTTTGCGCACCGGTAATGTCGGCCGTTAACACCCAGCATTGGTTGTTTGGCATTTTGGGACTGCGAGCCACCTCTACCCCATCGGCACAGATGGCGTATTGGGTTAAACCTTGACCACCTGCAGAGTCCTTGCCCACTATGGCAGAAAAGGTGTTTACATCCAAGGTGTTTACGTCATAATGTAGCTCCGCATCATAACTGGCATCGGGATGAGAACGCAAGCCTTTCTCAAATTGATGGTGGGCAATAATCAAAGGAGTGCCGTCCTCTTCACTGTCCAAGCTGGGACGAAATGCGGGCGTAGCATCATTCGAGGTGGCACCGTACATTTTCCAAGAGGTCATGGTCAGATCGGAAAGATAGGTTGCGTTGGTAATGGTGGGAGCCTCTTTGTTTTCATCCTGATAAATACGGGCGTTGCCCCATGCGGCAGAGTCACCCCCGACCCCGTCGCCACCATCCAGGATGCGCAAGGTAAGGGTAGAATAACCCGTAATATCTGCGGTCATTTCATAACTGTTGTTACCGCCGTAAAGAGCAGGGCTGGTAGCAAGCACCGTGTTGTCGCCAATTAGGACAAATTGAACACAAGTATCGGCATTGCCTACCGAATCCTTACCCACCACAGCTGAAAATGTGTTACAATTATGCCCACTTACGTCATAGACCAGATCAGCAGGATAGGCGTCATCCGGATGGGTACGAATTCCTTTGGGATAGGTTACATCCCCAATGACCAAAGGCCCACCGGCCTCGTTGGTATCATAGCTGGGACGGTAAGGAGAAGCAGGATTATCCGAACTGGAAGCATACATCCGCCAACTGGTGGGGGTTAGATCCGAAAGATAAATTACCTGCCCCTCCTCTGCCGCAATCGACAAAGGAAAGACAGAGACTGTCATTAAAACACATAACAACAGACTGAGTAGGGTCTTGATTTTTTGAGTCATCATAATTCCTCCTTTGAAATGTAAAGAAACCAAATGCTAAAACGTTTCACCACCTGCATTATATCATATCACAAGGGTAAAGTCAAGCGTTCTTTATACAGGTCCTTATATATTGAAAAATACAACTTTGCTGAAAGCTAATGCAAAGCAGGCACGTTCCAACCAATATGTTCCTTTCCCCTATTTTCATCTTCTTGGATAGTCGAATCATTCTCTAACAAAAAACAACCGTATCTTTGAGATCGACTCATAGATACGGTTTTTAACTATTTATCATTTGCGTGCGTTTTTGCTCCCTACCGCTCCCATTTTGCTCCCAAAACCAAAATAATCGTTTCGGAAGGGAAATACTTGCGAAAAGTCTAAACCATTCGCCAAAGTCCCATCTGGAGCACAAAAAACGCCCGTAACCCCTTGACAGAGCTACGAGCGTTTGAGTTTGAGTTTGGCTGGAAAAAGAAAATCGGGACACCCTTTCGAGTATCCCGATTCTGGTGCGAGAGACGGGACTTGAACCCGTACGCCTTACGACACACGCCCCTCAAACGTGCCTGTCTGCCTATTCCAGCACTCTCGCAATTGCAAAGGCAATTATAACAAACCAAACACCATTTGTCAACAGATTTTTTTATTTTATCTCGATTTTCTCAATAAACCACGCAGATCATATCCGGCCGTCATATTACACCCTCGATTTTCATACACATGTATTATCAAATTCAGGAGGTACAATCTATGGCTGAAGATATGAAAACAAACAATCGCTCTCACAACATCATTATGGAAAACCGAAAAACACTTTCTGTCAGCGGTGTTTCAGACGTGGACAGTTTTGATGAACAAACCATTGTGATACACACCGGCATGGGAGAATTAACCGTAAAAGGAACCGAACTGCACATTGAACGTCTGAGCACCGATGCAGGAGAACTGACGGTAAACGGCAACATATATGGGCTAATGTACACCGACGACCGTGAAAAAAGCGGCTTTTTGGCCAAACTGTTTCGATAATGTTGACCGAATTTTCACAAGTCAAATCAAGCGAACAATTACTCACCTTCTTGCTCTCTATATTGGGTGGTGCGGTGCTTTGCTTGATCTATGATTTTTTTCGGTGTCGCCGCTTGGTATTTCCCGTTGGAAAAATCAGCTTGTTTTTTCAAGATATCATATACTTTTCTTTATGCGCTGTTATCATCTTTTGCTTTTTGGCGATTCGTTGTAACGGTCAGTTCCGTTACTACGTTTTATTTGGCACGTTAATTGGTTGGTTTTTGTTTCGATTTACGGTAAGTCGATGGTTGGTAAAAGCGATGGTTCGGTTGATTCGTCGTTTTTTAGCGACTTTGCACATGTGTATGCACCCAATTCAAGCATTTCTTTCCTTTATCTTTAAAAAAATTTCCCTCTGGCTGACAAAAGCTTGGAAAAGAATAAAAAATATTTATAAAAGAAATAAAAAAAGCCTTGAAAAAGAGACTGCGGTTGATGTATAATGACCGTAGTTGTGAAAAAGGCGGTGACAATTTTGAGCGAATCGAAAAAATCCTTTGGCGGAAGCCTTTTGGTCAAGATTGTCCTGTTACTTTTTATCATAAGTAGTGTTATCAGTTTATTATCGGCAAAAGCTTATTTATCGAAAAAAGAGCAAGAAGTCGCGCAATTAAAAAAACAAGAGCAAGAATTGCAATTGACCTATGATCAATTGCAAACCTTACTCAGCCAAGGTTCTCACGAAGATTTAATGGAACGGGCATTGCGGGAGCACGGCTACGTTCGTACCGATGAAAAGGTTTACACCGACGGAAACTGATCGAACAATTCAAGGAGGCCAATGTATTTATATGCAGCTCGAGGTAGGTTCAATTATTGAAGGCAAAGTAACCGGTATTACCAAATTCGGTGCTTTTGTAGACTTAGGAAACGGCAAATCCGGCATGGTACACATTTCCGAAGTTGCCGACGTATTTGTGAATGAGATTACAGAATTCTTGTCCGAAGGTCAAGACGTTAAGGTCAAAATTATCAATATCGGTGATGATGGGAAAATCAGTTTGAGCATCAAAAAAGCCACACCAAAGCCCCCTGCCCCCCCACGTGCGCCCCGCCCCATGATGAAAGACAAAGACGAGAGCTCTGCCCCTCGGCCGGTTTCTCGTCCTCGCCCTGCCAAACAACCGCAAGCACCGGTATTTACCGGTGATCCCAACATTGACTGGACTCCGGTAAAAAGCGGAAATGCTGCGTTTGAAGATATGCTACAAAAATTCAAGCAAACCAGCGAAGAAAAAACCTCCGGTATGAAAAAAGGGCAATCCGGTCGTCGCGGTAATTCTCGTAAAAAGTAAAAATCACAGCAGGCTTCCCATTTGGGATGACCTGCTGTTTTTACAAGATGAAAAAAAGCCTTGACGAATGCCCAAAAAACTGTTATAATACTGTGGTATTGATTTCTTGCTACTGTGGCTCAGCAGGTAGAGCAGCTCACTCGTAATGAGCAGGTCGTCCGTTCGAATCGGATCAGTAGCTCCAATAAAACCCGTGTAACCCAATTGGTTACACGGGTTTTTATTATTCAAAACGTCAAATACCAAAAGAATCCACTCGCATAATGCGAGTGGATTCTTTTTTTGCAACTATTGTGCTGCCCATAAACCCTGCCGACGCAAATCCAAAATGGTTTCTTCGTGGGCATCGTATGTTTCATTGTAATAGAACTTACCGTTTTTATCACTCACAAAGAAATAAGCAGTAATCGTTTCATCCGGATACAAAGCGGCATTGATCGCATCTGCCCCGATGGTACTCATGGGTCCGGGGGGAAGTCCCTCAATCAAATACGTATCATATTCAGGATGTTTTTGCCCGTCGACCACATAATTACTGGTGGGATCGGATTGCAATTTTTGTTGACCTTTTGGCCAATTGTTCAAACGATTATAAAACACTTGAGCAATCTTTGGCATATCTTCATAATAACCGTCTGCTTCCATTTGAATAACCGAAGCCATGGTCATGATTTGATGGGTGGTATAACCTTTTGCCACAGCATCTTTTTGCATTTGCGGAGTGAAATGCTCCTCTAAATTGTCCAACATTTTTTGGACCACCCGATGAGGATCATCATTCTTGTAAAAATTATAAGTATCGGGGAACAGATACCCTTCCATCGCATATACGATTTTTTGATCATTTGGAATGGCTTTCCATAACGCAGAATCAAATTCACCGTGAATTACTTCCCGTATAAACGCTTCTTTGGAGCACACTTCTGCTTCTTTTAATATATCCCCAATCTCATCCAAAGTACTGCACATGGGAATCATAACCTGAACATCGGGCTTTTTCATGGGTTTTGCCAAAGAATCCAAAATTTCACCATAACTCATGTCGCCTGAAAAATCGTGAGCACCGTAATTGATATTGTTTCCTTGGTCCGTCAACTTAAGATACAGCAAAAAAACGTCTTTACTCAGCAATATATTTTCGTCTTCCAACTGCTGAGCCACTTCGGCAATGGTTGCCCCTTCTTTGATGATGATCTGCTTTGGCGTGGTATCGCCGCCGTTAAACATATCTTTTGCCAAGCCACTATAATCGCTGACAACAAACAATCCGCCGAATGCCAACAAGAAAGAAACGGAAAAAATACAAAACATCCACAAAAACGTTTTGATATAACGTTGAGCTCGGCTTTTCTTCTTTTTCCCAGTCTTTTTCCCTTTTTTCTTTTGCTTGTCTACTTGGTCTTGCTCCACCGATTCGGTAACAGCAAACGGCAGCTCCTCTTCCTCTGAAATGGGCTGTTCTTCGTCCGGCACCACATCGCAAGCTTGCTCCGACGCAGATTCATCAATAAATTCCAGCGGTTGCAACAACTCATTGACCGGCAATTGTTGTGTTTCTGCCAAGTCGTCCTCTTCAGCCAAGTTTGCCTCAGTTTCCGGTTGCATTTTAGAAATTTGCCCAAAAATTTCGTCTAAGGCAAAATCATCGAAACCACCGTTTTCCACAGGACTGTTTTTCTTCTCATCCATGATTATTTCGCTCCCATTTGTTTTTGATCTGTGCCTTGTGTGACTGTTGCACAGTACGTTTGATGTATCGCTCGGTCACCAACAATTCCACAGGACGGTCAAACCGACCATGTACCAAACTGTGACGCACACAAGCGGCATAACAAATGCCGACGGTAATACCGGTATAGGTTGCCAAAAAGCGATCATAATATCCTTTGCCGTACCCTAAACGGTACCCATACTCGTCATAACATAACGCAGGCACAATACACAATCCGCCCGGATTGGTCGGCAAAAGACGTTGAGGATCGGGCTGTGGTTCATCCACGCCAAATGTACCGGGCGTCAACTCGTCTAATGAAGTGATTTCGTAAAACTCCATATTTCGTGTGTTGGGTACACAGCGCGGTACCCCTACCCGCTTACCGTCTTGTAACGCACGTTCGATCAATTTACGGGTATCTACTTCAATCGCAGTAGACACATAAACCAGTAGCAGATCGGCGTTGGTATATTGATCTAGCCGAGTGACACGCGAAAGCACGTCCTCGTCTAAACGAAGTTTATCTTGCGGCGACAAACGGGTACGATAATCACGGTACCGTTGGCGCAACGCATTTTTATACTCTCTTATGTCCCTCATAATCCCACTGCATATCTTGCAACAATTGATTAGCAACGTTGGCATCTTGTTTAAGGTAGGCAACAATCGCACCGCCAAACGACAAGGCGCACCCCGCGCCGCGAGCTGTAATAATATTCCCATCGGTTACTACCGCTTGAGACAAAACATTGGCACCCATACAATCTTTTTCAAAGCCGGGAAAACAGGTAACTTTTTTCCCCTCTAACAAACGCTTGTGGCCCAAGATCGACGGCGCCGCACAAATAGCCGCTACCAAATCTTGATTATTTACACATATGTCAATTGCTTTTTGTACGGTTTCGCAAGCTTCCAAATTTTTGGTGCCGGGCATGCCGCCGGGTAAGATCACTCCGCTCATGCTTTCAAAAACCACGGCTTCTTCTACAATATCTGCCACAATAGAAACTCCATGAGCCCCGTTTACCATTTTGCCGCCAACCCCCACCGTAGTAACGGGAATAGAAACACGACGAAGCATATCCAAAGGAGCAAGTGCCTCTACCTCTTCAAAGCCCTCGGCCAAAAACAGATATATCATTTACAAAATCTCCTTTACCAAATCATACACGCGATCCCCAATGGTTTCGATAGACAAAGGTGCATTGGAGTTATAATCGGCACAATGTACCGTTTTCCAACCTTCATTTTGGCACGCATAGGTCGCAGCACGGGTACATCTTTGTAAATATTCCACGTCTTTTTCGTGAATATCTTTTTTGGATTCATCCCCTGCATAACGTCCGGTCATGAGTTGTTGAGAAACCAATGCGGGCATTTCAAGGTAAACCACCATGTCAGGTTCGGGTATGCCGAATTTATTATATTCCAAATCTTTTAGCCAAGCCGAAAAAGAATCCCACTCATCATTGGGCAGTTTGGTCATTTGGTGCACCAAATTAGAAGTAACATAGCGATTGGCCACCAGAATACCGCCGTTTTCATAAAACCCGCCCCAATCCTTTTTAAACGAAGCGTAGCGATCCACCGCATAAAAGGTAGATGCGGCATAGCAGTTGACCGAATCGGGTTTGTCACCAAACTCGCCTTTTAAGTACAGTTCCACCAAGGCGCAAGAAGGCTGGCCGTAGCAAGGAAACGAAAGTTCCCGCACAGAAAAACCTTGTTCTGTTAACCGTTGTACCAACCGCGCCGATTGCGTAGCTTTGCCGCTCCCGTCGGTACCTTCAATGACAATCAATTTTCCTTTAGGCATGGTTATTCTCCTAAACTGCAAGACTTAAAATACGCCAATTCTTTGGCAACGGTTGCTTCCATTTCTTCATCACTGTGGCAATCATAAAACGGCATGGTAATAACGGGACCGTCAAAATCCGCCTGTTTTAGCCAAGCAAAAATATTTTGATAGTTAATCATGCCTTCATAAGCAGGAAGCCACGCAGGATGCCATCCTTTATTTCCGTCGGTGGCGCCTTCGGTTTTAAAATAGCCCACATCTTTAGCACCCATGGCACACAAATAGTCTTTCAACAGCGAGATTTGGTACCAAAACAGTTCATAACCTTCTTGGCACACGTTATTGCCGGGGTCCATTTTCACACCGATATAACGAGGGTCTAATCCTTTCACGCCTGCATAAGCCGCCGTAGCGTTATGAGGATAAAAGTGACCGTGAAGTTGAAACACACACCGAATCCCCGCTTTTTCCCCTGCCATGGCAGCGTTTTCGGCTTGGCGGCGAAACCGCTCGCTGTAAGTGGTAGCGTCTTCTTCTTGTTTTTTGACCACGTGTTGCAAACGAACCTGCTCGATTCCGTTTGCGGCATAGATTTTAAGCAAATCCAACTGTTTTTCATCGGTCAACAAAGTGTCGGGATTCAAGTCGGCACTACCGTATTTAACCTGCAAGCCGAATTGCTGTGCGGTTTTTACATAGGTCGCCATATCCTTTGCCGCATTATCGTAAGTAATCCAATAGCCGTTGCGCACGAGTGCGGTGGGTCCGTCAAACCCCATAGTTGCTACCGCTTGCATCAATCGGTCAAGGTCATAATGTTGAAAGTTTTTTGGAAACAAATAAAAATTCATAAAACAAACCACCAATTTTACCACATTATCTGCGTTTTTTCCCTTGCGATAGGTGTAAGAGTTCAGTATAATAAGATTGTACTATTTTTAGGGAAAAATGTCAACTATTGATTGCGGAGGAACCATCACAATGCACCCGACTGAAATAACGGCATATTTGCAAAAAAACAAGAACCGCAAGCCTGCGGTTTCCACAGGAATCACCAAGAATTATTATCTGGACGTAATTGAAAAAGCCGTCAACTGCTATTCCGACGAGCGTCTGCACCAATGGCTGGCAGACACCCAAACGAACGGGATTCAGGAGCACGGCTTTCTTCGGGTGGTGGCGTTGCTGGGGGTTATGATCGCCAAAGGGCGGATGCTCCACCGAAAGGAACTGTTTTTGCAAATGATGACCTTTTGCTGTGACACCATGGCTCACGGCAAGGGTGGCAACGACTTTGGGGTGAAAGAGATTCTTTACACTCTGCGAGAAGTGAAAGACTGTGTTCCGAGCCAGCTGTATGATCAGTGGATAGACGGAATGAAA
>JAZRFL010000143.1:0-30000 GCA_045661365.1 Acutalibacteraceae bacterium
TGGGTGGAATTGAAATCTCTGCCAAGGAACACTTCTTCCTGATGTTTGCCGTAAACAATGGGGCCCAGTTTTTCACTCATACCGTACTTCATAATCATTTTTTGTGCCATTTCGGTAGCACGTTGCAAATCGTTGGAAGCACCGGTACAAATATCACTTTGGGTAAGCTCTTCTGCCACACGTCCCCCAAGCAGAGAGCAGATCTGTTCTTTGAGTTGTTGACGCGAGGTGTGGGACTGGTCGTCGGCAGGACGGTACATGGTATACCCTGCCGCCATGCCACGGGGAATAATCGAGATTTGATGCACCTCGTCTTGAGTGGGCAGGT
Source organism: Acutalibacteraceae bacterium (assembly GCA_045661365.1). GTDB lineage: Bacteria > Bacillota > Clostridia > Oscillospirales > Acutalibacteraceae > UMGS1484. Next base: position 329 of record JAZRFL010000143.1, read on the forward strand.
AATAAGAAACGATCGCATGTCCCGCTTCGTGATAACTGGTGATCAGTTTATCTTTATCTTTGATCACACGGGATTTCTTTTCTACCCCCATAACAACCTTGATGGTGGCTTCTTCAATATCGCTTTCCACAATTGCTTTGGCTTTTTTGCGAGCCGCCAGCAATGCCGCTTCGTTCAGCAGATTTTCCAAATCAGCACCGGTAAATCCGGCGGTGGTTTGCGCAATCACTTTCAAATCTACGTCGGGACCAAAGGGCTTCCCTCTGGCATGCACCCGCAAAATAGCTTCTCGACCCTTTACATCGGGATACCCCACCACGATTTGTCGGTCAAATCGACCGGGGCGAAGCAACGCAGGATCAAGCACGTCTGAACGGTTGGTTGCCGCAATCACAATAACCCCTTCATTGGGACCAAAACCGTCCATTTCCACCAACAATTGGTTTAAGGTTTGCTCCCGCTCATCGTGACCACCGCCAAGGCCGGTACCACGTTGGCGACCGACGGCGTCGATCTCGTCAATAAATACAATAGCAGGCGAATTCTTTTTGGCTTCTCCAAACAAATCACGCACACGGGAAGCACCTACACCCACAAACATTTCCACAAAATCCGAGCCGGAAATGGAGTAGAAGGGCACACCTGCTTCTCCTGCCACTGCACGGGCAAGCAAGGTCTTACCGGTACCCGGAGGGCCCACCAATAAAACGCCCTTGGGAATGCGTGCACCCATGTCGTTGAACCGAGAGGGGTTTTTAAGGAATTCTACGATTTCTGCCAATTCCTCTTTTTCTTCGTCTGCTCCCGCCACGTCGGCAAAGGTGGTTTTCTTTTTGCCGTCGGACTTTTTATAGCGAGCCTTACCAAAGCCCATAGCTTTGTCGTTGCCCATGCTGGCAGACATTTTACGCATCATAAAGAACCAAAAGAACCCAATTACCGCAATCAGCAACAAGGTGGGCAAAAAGCTGACGATCCACGAGGTTTTGCTCACCGTGTAATTGTAAGAAATGGTTTCGGCATTTTCTTCGGTGTTGGTGTATTGCTCGATCAAAATCTCTTTGATGTCGTTGTAAAAAACGCTCACATCCGCCACTTCGTAGGTCACGGTTTGGTCGGAGCCTTTTTCCACGTATTGCAATTCACCCGAAGTCATGTTCAGCTCAAAACTCTCGATCTTTCCGTCGTAAAACTTGGAGACCACTTCGGAATATTTTGGCTTTTCGGCATCGTTGACCTGTCCCATAGCGGCAATGGCAATCACAATGACCAGCAACGGAATCCCGATCAACAATAAGGTGTTTCTCAAATTCTTATTCATTCTATCACTCCATTAAGGTGTTATTTATGATCAAATCGAAAATCATGCGTGTTTTTTTGGTAGGAACAGCGCGAAGATCGGCTCCTATTCCCTCTACCCACAAAACACCGTTCTCATCGGCCAAAACCAGCAAACAAGACCGATCCCACACAGGAATTTTCATTTCATTCAACAGTTTTTTCAGCGACTTGCGAGGACGACCCGGCAAAGCAATGCTGTCACCCGCTCGACGATTGCGAAACACAGGCTGTGTTCCTATTGTATCACAATCCAATTGGTTATATGTTACAAAATTATGAATATTTTGGGCTTGTTCCACCGTTACGGTCACAGATTTGCCAACCAATTGATAAACCCTGCTTTTTTTGGAAATGGCTACGCTGAAATCTATGGTTTTTTCTTCAGGGATCACCGAACGCAAAATTCCTCCCGAAACTTGCGCCTCACGGACTCCTGCCAACGAGCATTTGCCATAGCCTTTATGAATCAGGGATTTGATTTTTTCAATGTGATAAGCCGATTCCTCTAAGCCCACCGAGCGAAGCCAATGCTTGATCGCATAGGTCAAGGGGACGTCTTGCGCTTGCCGCAAAACCCCAATGTCACATCCGTCGCCACAGCGGCTTTGTTCCAGCAGTTCTTTCCCCAAGCCAAGCAAAAAATCGCTGTCCCGCCGATTGGCATCACACATGCGGGTCACCGCTTTTAAAAATGAGGGGTTTTGTTGCTTTAAGCAAGGAATTACGTGATGGCGAATACGATTTCGTCGGTAATCGTCTTGCAAATTGGTAGAATCGGTCACGTACGGAATCTGATACCGCTCGCAATATTGCTCGATCATTTCGCGGGAACATTCGATCAACGGTCGAATCACTCTGCCGGCGGGAAGAATCCCTCCCAGTCCTGTCACACCGGTGCCCCGCACCATATTCAAAAGCACGGTTTCGGCATTGTCGTCGGCGGTATGGGCTGTAGCAATCTTGCCCTCGATCGGGTGCGGCGCCGTTTGTTGAAAAAAGGCATAGCGAAATCCTCTGGCGAATTCTTCCACTCCTCGTCCCGCCGCACGGCTCATAGACAAAATATCGGCCTTTTTTACACGACAAGGCACGCCCCACTGACGGCAAACGTCTTCTACCAAGCGTTGATCCCGATCGGATTCTTCTCCTCGCAGGCAATGATTCACGTGGGCAACGATCAGGGTAAGATTCCACTCTTTTTGCAATTGCAACAACAGGTGAAGCAATGCCATAGAATCAGCACCGCCCGAAACGCCGACCACGACCGTTTCATTTGGGGCGATCATATTGTACTTTGCCACGGTTTGTTTGACCGTATGCAATAAATTATCCTTCATCATGATTAACGCTAAATGAATTAATATTCCATATCGTCTTCTTGGGCGACGAATTTCGCATACCGACCGTCCCAACGCAATTTGGCTTTTTCGGTAGGACCGTGACGGTTTTTTGCCACAATGCACATGGCTTCGTTGGGGTCTACCCCTTCCATGGGCTCGTCGGAAGTATTGGCATAGTAATGAGGACGGTGCAACAGCAAAACAATGTCGGCGTCCTGCTCGATCGAACCCGATTCACGCAGGTCAGACAGCTGCGGCATATGGGATTTGTTACTGCGATCTTGCCCCGCACGAGAAAGCTGGGAACAAACAATTACGGGAATGTTCAATTCCTTTGCCATAATTTTCAGGTCACGAGTCATAGCCGACACTTCTTCTACACGGCTTTTTCCTCGACCGGTGGGTTGCAACAATTGCAAATAGTCAATAAATACAATATCCGGCTTGTTGCGGCGGAGCTTGGATTTGATTTGTTGCACCGTAATGGCAGAGGTTTCGTCAATATACAACTCCCCTTCGTACAACATGGTGGTAGCGGTGTTGATACGGCCCCATTCTTCCACGGTCAAGCCGCCTTGCCGCAGGCGAGAAATGTCGATTGCCGCGTCAAACGAAAGCAACCGTTGTGCCAATTGGTCACGGGACATTTCCAAGTTGAAAAACGCAACCTTTTTGCGGGCGGTCACCGCCATGTGCCGTGCCATGTTAACGATCAAACTGGTTTTCCCCATACCGGGACGGGCCCCTATGATAACCAAGTCCGAACGATGAAAGCCACCGATAATACGATCCACCGTAGACAAACCGGTAGAGATCCCTTGCATGTCTTTCCGTACCTCGGGATCGTCCATTTGGCTTAACCGTTCAATGGTCTCGTTGATCAATACGTCTTTTAATTTCACCAAGCCGGTGGTTTCTTTCCCTTGGCGAATGGCATAGATCCGTTGCTCGGCGGCATCGATCTGCAAAGCGGCAGGTACGGTAGCATCTTTGGCATGTTCTACCGTTTCACGGCCGGCTTCGATCAGCGAACGAATATAATATTTTTCTATAACCGCTTCGGCATAAGCCCCCACGTTTTTAATGGAGGGCACCAACTGTGCCAATTGGGTCAAATATTCTTTTCCGCCCGCCTGCTCATAATCGCCGCTGTTGCGTAGTTGCTCCAAAATCGTGACAAAATCCAGGGGCTTGTTTAGCGCGACCATGGTAGTCATAGCGTCGAATATCACACGATGTTGCGGCAAATAAAACTGTTCCGGTCGCAAGGACGACACCACGTCGTCATTCATGCAAGACGGATCCAGCAAAACTGCCCCCAAAACCGATTGTTCATTTTCCAAGCTGTAGGGCATATTTACTCCCTCAAAAACTTCGGAAAACTCATTCATGGTACACACCCCCATAATAATGTCAGTTTATTCTATCACATTTTGTTTCCACTGTCAATGTAAGAATCTCACAATAATTTTTCCTAATTTATGCATAAACCGACCGCAAACGGGCACAATGAAAACAACCAAACAGAAAGGATGATATTTCATGACGTTGACCCAAAAAGAAACCACATTTTTAAACGAGTTCAAAACCCAAGAGCAGTTGTGTATTGACAAATACACCAAGTATGCGGGAGAAGCCTGTGACAGTTGCCTGAAAAACCTGTTTACCGAGCTGGCGCAAGCCGAGCGAACCCATTTGGACACCATTAATCAAATGCTAAACGGTCAGGAACCCCAAATGCAAGCCGCCCCCTCTGCCGTCCAATCGGTGTGTAAGCAAACCTCTTCTCAATGCTCTGCCGAGGCACAAAAGAATGACAAAATGCTGTGCCAAGATATGTTGGCCATGGAAAAACACGTGTCGGGGGTCTATAACACCGGTGTGTTTGAATTTGCCAATCCCGTACTGCGAGATGCCCTGGCGCATATTCAAAAAGAAGAACAAAACCACGGTGAAAAACTGTACTCCTATATGTCTGCCAACGGAATGTATTAAGGCAAGCAAAAACCGTCGATGGGGTTCCATCGACGGTTTTGTTTTGTGCGATTTATTTGTATTCTTTGCTGAGAAGCAGACTATTGCTCATGTCGTACATTTCAACTATCACGGCTTCCAAAACAGGCAGCTCAGCCTTGATCAAACTAACCGAAGATTCCATCATAGAACCCATGCTGGCATCAAAACCATCCACAACCGCTTGGGCATCTACCGCTACCAAATAGGTGTACTTATACACCAATTTGTTGCCGCGCGCTTCAATATCATATTGCAAGCCCATTTGTTGGAATTGAGCAGCGTTTTCTTGGTACTCAGAACTGGCTTTAAGACCGGCAACATATTCTGTTACTGTGCCATCATATTGAGGAATATCTGCATCTTGAACAGCACTGGTATATTGATCCAGAGCACTGGTAGCTTGATCCAGCGCATCTTGCATATCTTCTTGGTTACCGCCAAGTGCCGATTCCAAATCGCCCAAGGCTTCTTCCATATTGCTGACAGCCTCTTCTACTTTTTCCTCAGCGTCCTTTTTGTCACCACAAGCAACCAAGGTCAAAACCATCATGATCGCCAAAAGCAACGCCAAAACTTTTTTCATGTTTCATCATCCTTATCACATTTTTCCGACTTTTGTCGGTATGGGGTAGTTTACACCTATTGCGCCTATTTGTCAAGGGAAGATTTCCCCAACTTTTCAAACCAACGGAAGGTCAGCGGCCATACCATGCCACCGGCAACCACTACCAAAAAGTAGCGGATCGCCCGCGCCAAATACGGATTGCCGTCAAACAGCCATTCCAACGGAGTTTTGGTCAACTCTTTTGCCGCCAAGATCAGCAACAAGCCACCTGCCACCTTTAAGAGTTGCGCCCACCAAACCGCTTTGGTAGAAAAACGGATCACCTTGGTTTCCAAGGGGTATAAAAGCACCAAACCAACCGTGCATCCCAATAAACTCATGGCATCGTCTTTTGCTTTTAATAAATTTTCTGCTCCGTAAACCTCGGTAGGAAAAGAATAGCAAAACAAATACACCGTATATCCCACCAAGCAAGCAAAGATTGCCACCAAAATTCCCGGTAGCAAGGCGGGATGTTTTTCTGTTCTTTGGAACAACGGATACCCAATCAGCACCAGCAACAACGACTGTGCCACGGAAACACCCACGTCAAGCGGCGTGTGCACCCCCAAATATAAGCGAGAAAAGGGAACCAACACACACATGGCAATACATATCCACCGCAGCCATTTCCACGGAGACCAACGGGCAATACCGCCAAACATCCCCACCGAGCATTGGGTATGGCCACTGGGGAAGGAATAGCCGTAGGCCCCCTCCTTTGCACTTTCTACCGCTTGAAAAGCGGGGTCTTTGATCCAGGGACGGGGAATGCGAAAGGTCATTTTTAAGAACTGATTGATCACCGTTCCCAAAATACCCACCGAAAACAAGAAATACCCCTGTCGCTTGTCAATACACCAATAAAATGCCATGGCAATAACCATAAATACCGGGACTTCACCCACCAAAGTAATAACCGAGAAAAACGCATCCAACACGGGATTGCGAATGCTTTCCAACCAATATAACAGGTCCATATGATTGCTCCTTCGTTTATGTCTTCTTTATTATACTTCCTTGAAGGTTGCTTTGCAAGAAAAAACAAAAAAGATCTGAGGGAAACTTCTCTCAGATCTTTTGCCAATTCAAAAAATTATGCTTCTTCAGATGCCGTAGGCTCTGCCACGTCATCGGCTTTGGGAATCAGCTTCATTACGTTGGTGTAAACGTTGGCTTCATAAAAATACAACGCACGCACCACTTGGCCGCCGGTTACGTCGGCTTCGGTGTCAACAACCGGTTCTTCCCCATCCACAGGAGCTTCTTCTGTCGAAGCGTCTTCCCCTTCTACGGGTGCCTGAATTGCGGTGCCCTCTGCCAAGGTCAATACCACCACTTCACCGTCCATAACGTAAGTGCCGGTCAATTCATAGCTGTCGCAAGAAATGGTGCATTCTCCGCCTTTGGTCAAAGCAACGGCGCATTCCTCACCGCCAATGGTAGCAACAAAAGAGAAATCGCTTTTGGTTTCGCCGGGACGTTGACCAACCATGTTGCTCATAAGGGTGGGAGCGTTTACCAAATAGTTTCCGGTATGGACCCATTCATCGGTACCGTCAAAATAAACGCTTTCCACCTTAATGGTGCAGTTACCGGTGGTGCCGTCGGCTTTTTGGTATTTCAAAGGATCGCCCGAAAGGGTCATGGCAACTTCGGCCTCCCCGGCAGGCATAGAAAGTTCATTGTATATTTCGTCCACAGAGCCCAAAGACAAGTCTTGGTAATCTCCGGCTACCTCTGCCGCAGTAATGCGAGCGGCGTTGGGGTCAAACGAAACGTCTTGACTGCAACCAACCAAGAACAGGATGCTGATCATCAAAATTCCGCAAAGTACTCTTTTCATATCAATACACTCCAATAAACACAATTAGTGATATTATTACTATATCAAACCGCAGGAAAGTTGTCAAGGAAATTTCACGTTGTTTTTGAAAAAGCCGTTGACGAACCGACCAAAATATGGTACACTATGCCCAAGAAAGAGAGGATCTTTTGTTATGGATTCTGAGGACAGTACCACTACTGCCAACACAAAATCAGTCATTACACACGCTTGCATGACTCTTTGAGTCGTGCAGGTGTGTTTTTGCGTTTTATAAGGAGAATTACGTTTATGAACACCACCGTTTGCATCATCATTATGGTATGCTGTATCATAGGCTCCGGCTATTTTTCTGCTACCGAAACCGCCTTTTCCTCCCTAAACAAGACCCGCTTAAAGGCGTTGGCCGAAAAAGGGAGCAAGCGCGCCGCCTTGGCCTACCGCTTATCGGAAAATTATGACAAATTAATTTCCACCATTTTGATCGGCAACAATATTGTAAATATTTTGGTGGCTTCTATCGGCACGATTTTATTTGCCCAATTGCTCAGCGACCCCGATTTGGGTGCTACGGTTTCCACCGTTGTGGTAACCGTAGTGGTATTGATTTTCGGTGAGATCACCCCCAAAAGCATCGCCAAAGATTTCCCCGAACGCTTTGCCATGTTCTCTTCTCCCATCATTCGGGGGTTGATCGTGTTACTTGCCCCGCTAAACTTTATTTTTACCCAATGGAAAAAACTGGTGGGCAAGCTGTTTAAAAAACAAGAAGATGAAAAAATGTCTCAAGAAGAACTGTTGCTATTGGTAGAAGAGGTTCAGCAAGAAGGCGCAATTGACGACGACGAGGGCGATCTGTTGCGTAACGCTATAGAATTCACCGACCGAAATGCCGAAGATATTTTGACTCCTCGCATGGATCTGGCCGCCGTAGAGGTTCATGATTCGAAAGAAGAGATTGCGCGGGTGTTTTACGAAACCCGCTTCTCTCGGTTGCCCGTATACGAGGAATCCATTGACAAAGTGTTGGGCATTATTCACCTAAAAGACTTTTTTACCCCAAAAGGAATTACCGAACAACCCATTACCCACATCATTACCGAACCGCTGTACATTCAAAAATCGGTCAAGATCGACGACCTGCTCAAACTGTTGCAACAAAACAAAACCCATCTTGCCATTGTGGTAGACGAATATGGCGGTACAGTGGGAATCGTAACCATGGAAGACATTTTTGAAGAATTGGTAGGAGATATTTGGGACGAACACGATGAAGTCGTAGAGGAATTCACCCGCTTAGACGACCAAACCTATCGGGTAGATTGTACCGTAAAATTTGACGAGTTCAACGAGTTTTTTGATCTTGACGCTACCACCGAACGCAATTCGGTAGGCGGCTGGGTCATGGAATGTATGGGTAAGATCCCTCAAACAGGCGACCAATTTGATTTCGGCCCCCTGCATATTACGGTAGCCGAAACCGACGGCAAGCGAGTCACGTTTATTACGGTAACCGTATCTTCCGAAACAACAGAAGAAGCCGAATAAACACTTGTTTTTCATAACGCAAAAGGTCAGCAAGCGAAGCCTGCTGACCTTTTTTCTTATACGATTTCCTGCTCGTTATAAAATCGCCTTATGTATATAAGATACAACACGGTAATCAAGCAGGTGGTTATTACGGTAGCGATTGCCGCACCCATGGATTGCCACCAAGTGATCATCAACAAATTCAAGACAATGTTGACCGCACCCGAAAACAGCGACAGTGCCAAGTTGGCTTTGAGTCGTTTGACCACCGCCAACACGTGAGAATACAGCATTTGCACCGAATGGATCAGGTAATTCACACACAACACCAAAAAAATCGGCACCACGTTGATGTACTTTTCTCCAAATCCAAGATAAATAAGAGGATATGATCCCAAAATCAACAAAACAAAAATACCACCGTTTACCCCTACAAACAACTTGGTCATTTGCTTTACGTATTGGCGTCCGTTTTCTTTTCCTTCGGAAAAAGCACGCACCATTTTGGGGTAAAAATACACCAACAAGCAACTGGGAATAAACGCAATTGCGGTGGGTATGGTTGTAGCAACCTTGTAGTCTGCCAATACCACCGAATCGTCCAGCACCAACCCCAAACAGGTAATATCCAACAGCAATAAGATCATAGACGAAAACGAGGTAAAGGCGTATACCACCCCGTAACCGGTAATTTCTTTTTTGTATGTCCGCGGTAACGGTTCTCGCTCTTTAAATATGGTGGTAAAAAATTTGTTTTTTCGCAAAAACCACCAACTGCTGCAAAAGCCTGCCACGTTGGCAAAATAAGTGGAAATGATCAGCCCGGGGATTCCCATAAACACGGTCATAATAATATTGCCCGCCAACATGGTCAACGAATACACCATACTGCTAAAGGAAAATGCCCGATTGTTTAACCGAATACGTAAAACGATTTGCATATAGGTGTGCAAATAAATGACAAACGGCAATCCCGACATAAGGCACAAATAGTACGCTTCGTTGGTATTTCCGGTATAGGCCTTGAGTACGGCAAATACCAAAACCCCCACAAACAACAGCAGATTGGAAATACCACCGAACCAAAAGGAATAGGCATACACGCCGTTTCGCTTTTTGTCCGAAATTTTTTCACTGCAATATTGCAATGCCGCATTGGCAAGTCCCAACCCCACAAAAGCAGTAAAGTAGGAAAACAGATTGTTGGCACTTACGTATTCACCGTATACATCCTTGTCCAAATGGCGAATGACAAAGAAGGTGGAAAGCACCCCCACCACCTTTGACACCACACTACCGCCAAAAATGTGGAACATGCCGTCTTTTGCCAGCTCTTTAATTTTCTGAAACAATTTTTTCATGTTCATTCGGTTCCTTTGTTACCAATTTGGTAATCAAAAAGGTTTGCACAAAATAATAATACATGGTCAACATATAAGAAAACGGCGTGTTGATAGAAGCCAATAGCGACGTAATGCCAAATACAACAGAAATCGCCAAGGGCAACAACGCCCATAGATCCCCTTTGCGTTTATACGCAAACCGTATAGCAAGCCCACCTGCCAACAAACAATACATTAAAAAGAGCACGGCACACACATATCCATGGCGGAAGGCATAGGTGATCCAGGTCATGTGAGCGGTAGAATAATCGGCATTTCGACTTTCCACAAAAAACTCTTCTTTTTCGCCGCTGCCAAACCAGGTGGAGTGGGTCAAATACTCTTTCCAAATCGAAACCCGTCCGGTGGAAATTTCGTCCACGTTTTTGGCACCGATCTCATTTTTTGTGGAATTGTATTCCAAAAAACCGCCAATCCCGATTTCCTCTTCGACTATGTCGGTTTCTGTTTCCCCATGCATAGAGGGAGTATATACCAAAGAGCCAACTCGACGAAGGCCGTGGAACATATAAATGGTACAAGGAAACATAACAACGATTATCAAGAGCATGCATACCGCTTGCTTCAAAATTCGTTTGCCCTGCTGTTTCCAATCCCGAACCGCATACAACATCAAAATCGAAACAAATGCGACCAAGGCAGCAAGCTGGCCGGTACGGGAATTGGTACAAAACACCAACGCACCGCACATCCCAAACACAATATAATATACCCAATCGACCCACTTGTTTTTGTGTTTATGTAAGGCTTCGATCAACAAGCAAACAAACACGACCACCAAATATTGCGCCGCACCGTTAACGTTGCCGAACAAGCCGGCATACTGTTGACTGCGCATAGGAATAAACAATGCCGAAAGCACCACGTAAAAGCCAAATGAAATCAATGCGGCACGACTAAGCAACCGCATGATCCGCTCAAAACCTACCTGTTGCCAAACCAAAAAGGCAATGGGGCACATAACCAGCATCACAAAAGCATCGGAGATCCAGTCCACGTTATACAATATGGCCGTAACCGTAATAATGCCTGCCGCTGTTACCCAAAAAACAAACGGGAACCAACGGAACCGAACCGGTTGCATATGGGGGTGCATCATAGCCAAAATGGCTACGCCAAAGCAGATATTTCCAAAAGCAAACACATAAATGTACGGCACGGTAGAAAATACCGCCACTTTAAAAATATTATAGAGCATAAGCAACGTAATGGCGACTACAAAAATACCGTCTCGTACCCGCTCGCTCATATTGCCGTAAATTTTGGCAATGGGATTCATGATCCAATTGATCAAATATTTTTGAAACATATGCTTTGTCACCTCACTTTTCCAAAACGTTTTCAAAATTTTCTTGTACTGTGGCTTCTTGCTTCTTTTTGGAACCAAACGAAACCAACAACGGTGCTTGTACAAAGTAATAGAAGAGCGTTAACATATGGCTGAATGGCGTATTCATGGATTCAAACAAAAATGCCATTCCGAAAATTAAACTTATCATCAATGGGAAAAGGGCAAAATAGTCCCCTTTCCTTTTCCAAGCAAAAATCAGCGCCCGTAGGCCCATAACCACAGCAAACAACAGAAACAACGCCGCGCAAACGTATCCATGACGAAACGCATACGTCACCAAGGTCATGTGGGCGGTTTTATAATTCATGTGTCGACTTTCTACCCAAAATTTTTCTTGCTGTCCGCTTCCGTACCACGTGGAATGTTTAAGGTATTCTTTCCAAATCGAAACCCGTCCCGTGGTAATACTGTCGGCGGTTATTTCAAACGCATTTCCCTCACCGTTGTTCCCAAACAAGGATTCAAAGCTGTTTTCGGAATTCTGCAACATTTGTCGCCAATTATAGCCGTCCACACCGCCAAGAACCGTATTGCCGGCACGAACCACATATAAAGTAGTCGGCAACATGGCGACGATCGTCACAGCGCAACAAACAAATTTGAGCAATATTTTCCATTTCAGCGTTTTGAAGTCTCGAACCAAAGCAAATCCAACTACCAAAATATAAGAGATCACCGCTGAATATTGCCCGGTTCGCGAACCGGTATAAAACAACAAACCGGCACACAACCCCAACACAGGTAAATACAAAAGATATATCCATTTTTTGTTATGAGACAGGTACACTTCCATAGACAATGCGGCAAATACCAGAACCAAATATAACGCCGTGCCGTTGGGATTGGTGTACAAGCCGGCATACTGCCATTCTTCGATAGGTGCAAAAATGCAACACCCTATAAAATACACACCGAAAGAGGCAATGATCGACCAAAGGAACAAACGAATCAATTTTTTGTGATCCATTCCACCCCACACGATAAACAAAATCGGGCAAATCACCAAAAACAAAACCGATTCCGAAAACCAATCGTCGTTAAATGCCAACGTGGTCGCCAGCATGATTCCGCCCACCAAAAGCCAACAAGCCATGGGCATTTTGCAGAATCGCACGGGGCGCATTTGAGGATTCACCGTGGCAATGATCATACCAATGATGCAGACCACACTGAACAAATACAAAACGAAATACGGCCAAGAGTTCAACATACCGCTAAAAAAACTGCGGGCAATCAACACCGTAGCCGAGCCAATAAACAAAGCGTTTTTGGCCTTTTCGCTCATGCGTTGCGATATTTTTATAAACGGAAATAAAATCCAATCAATTACCTTTTGTTGAATCATTTGATGATCTCCTCAATGAGTTCAATATAATGCTTGGCGTTGGTTTCCCAGGTTAATTCGGTTGCAGCTGTTTGACCGCTTTCCGCGATCGTTTGCGCCGCTTGCGGATCTTGCAAGCAAGACGTTATCACCTGCACGATCGATTCGGGCGCATGAGGCTCGACCAAAAAACCGTTGACCCCAGGCTGAATCAAATCGGCAATTCCTTCGCCCTTGGTTCCTATGGTAATACAACCGCAAGCCATGGCCTCCAGATATACAATGCCAAAGCCTTCTCCTACGCTGGGCATTACAAAAAATTGGCTGCTGCCCATTTCTGCCAACACGCGGTCGTTGGGAATCTGTCCCAAAAAACGAACCTTGTCTGCCACCCCCAACTCAGTACACAAAGCTTGCCACCGTTCCCGCATGGGACCTTGACCAATCAAGGTCAAGGTTGCTTGTGGGTGCTCTTTTACCAACAATGCAAAAGCTCGTATGGTCACGTCGGCCTGCTTTTGGGCAGTCAAATGCCCAACCTGAATCAACGAAAACGGCACCTTTTCCTGTTTCGTCGGCAAATGCTGTAACCGAAAGCCGTTTAAAATTACTTCTATCCGCGTCTTGGTATGACAGTCACGAACCTTGTTTGCCAGTGCCGTACTGACCGCCACCACACAGTCGGCGGTGTCACACCACCCGCGCAATGCCTCTAACTGTCCGTTTTTATGGGGAATCGACGTGTCCGATCCATGAGTCGTAACCAGCAAGGGACAACCCAATCGTTTTTTGATTGCCGTCGCCAATTGACTGTCAAACCCCAAGGTATGGGCATGAATACACACGGGGGCAAAATCCGATGTGATCGCTTTCCAATGTCGCCGTACCGCCCCATAGGCGCGGCACACATTGAACCGTTTTTCACCGTATTTGGACAAAGATAAATATCGCAAGTAATACAGCGTTACCCCGTCTTGCTCTACCCGAGTCATGCCAAGGTTGTACTTGCGCCCTTTGGCATCGGTTTTGCCAATAGCAATGGGTATGATCACACGCACCCTGTGTCCCAAATCGGCATAAGCTTTGGCTTGGGCGTGAACGAAGGAGCAGGACAAGTCTTGGTATAAGCCATAATGACAAACCATTAAAATATCCATTTACGCCACCTCCGTCAATTACACATAACAATCCAGTTTTTCACATTATATCACATAAATCAAGGATTTCAACCTTTTTCCCGTAATATTTGAAAAAACAAAATGAGCTGTAAATTCATCACAGCTCATTTTGTTTTTTATTCGAATAACGGAGTGGAAAAATACCGTTCGGCGGTGTCAGGCAGTACCGTGACCACCGTTTTGCCTTTTCCCAACTGTTTGGCAAGTCGCAAAGCAGCCGCCACGTTGGTGCCGCTGGAAATGCCACACATAATGCCTTCCTTGGCAGCCAAATCCTTGGAGGCTTGCAAGGCTTCTTCGTCCTTGACAATGCACACGTCGTTGTAAATATTTTGATTGAGAATGGCGGGAATGATTCCGTCCCCGATCCCCATTTGTACGTGGGTTCCAATAGAACCGCCGGACAAAATCGCCGCATTTTCCGGTTCCACCGCCCAAATGGTCATTTCGGGATTGGCTTCTTTGAGCACCTCGCCAATACCGGTAATGGTGCCGCCCGTACCGATCCCCGAGCAAAAGCCGTGAATGGGTCGGTTTACCTGTTCCAAAATCTCCTGTGCGGTTGCCGACCGCTGAATGGCGGGGTTGGCGGGGTTTTCGAACTGTTGCGGTACGAACACATTGGGATCTGCTTCTTTCATTTGCAACGCAAGCGCCAAGCATTCCTCTATACATTGGCCAATATCGCCGCCGTCGTGCACCAAAATCACTTGTGCACCGTAGTGTTCCACCAATTTGCGCCGTTCCTCACTTACCGAGTCGGGCATAATAATTTTCACTTGATACCCGCGAACCGCGCCTACCAATGCCAAACCAATGCCTTGATTGCCGCTGGTGGGTTCTACGATAATGGTATTTTCGTGAAGCAACCCTTTTTGTTCTGCATCCAAAACCATATTGTACGCTGTGCGGGTCTTAATAGAGCCGCCCACGTTCAATCCCTCGAACTTCACCAAAATTTCGGCATCGTCGGGACCGGTCATGTGTTGCAGACGAATAATGGGGGTGTTTCCCATTGCATCTAAAATCGTATTACAAATCATAAACTCGAAAACCTTTCGTGTATCGCGAAAATAAAGTACATTGTATTATATCACAAAACCTTTTACATTGCAACGAAAAAAGAAGGGAGCATCGCAACTAATTTGCCGCGATCCACGCAACAAATTCTTCGGTGGATTTGGTCCATTCCACCTCTACCTGCGAATCTGCCAAAATCAAAAATTCGGTCAATCCGTATTCGTTGGGATCCTGTTCCCAGTCGTAGGTATACCCCAGGCGTGTCCAAGGATACTCGGTTTCTGCGTTGGCATGGAACCAATCCTTTTGCTCTCCCAAGGCAGAACCGTCTAACACCTCTTCCGTTATCTGCAACGTAGGATCGGGTTGGTAAGCGGGACGAATCACCTCGTCTAAATCCGCCCAAAAAGCGGTAACGTGAGTGTATCCACTGTCCTTGGGTAATCCGATCAACTGCTCTAACCGCAAATTCCAATCGGTCACTCCTTGTCCGCAAACGTCATACCACGCACAAACCTCCCCATCGGTAAAGGTCCAAACCGCTCCGTATTGACACACAAAGGAGGAACCGGCAGGATAACTTTCCGGATATTTGTGCCAAGAAAGCAACAGCACCTGCCCTTTTTCGTTCATGGTAACCATATGGTCGTCCGGCGTTAATTCCACAAGCGGCATGACCTCATCGACATCGGCTTGCTTACTGTCTTGCACCGCTTGGACATATAACGTTGTCGGATCTGCCTGTACAGGCTTTGACACCACAGACGAAGTCGTCCCGCCCGAAGG
Organism: Acutalibacteraceae bacterium; assembly: GCA_045661365.1. Classification (GTDB taxonomy): domain Bacteria; phylum Bacillota; class Clostridia; order Oscillospirales; family Acutalibacteraceae; genus UMGS1484. The sequence goes on from JAZRFL010000143.1 coordinate 16,047, forward strand.
GGGCGCACTACAAGCAGATAAAAACAAACACAAAACGATCAAAGAAAATGCAACCGTTTTTTTCACGATCTTTTCCTCCTTACCTGTATGTATTAACGAGCATTTTGACGACGATAGGGCGAAAATCCGCCTTCATAAAGCGTGGTTCAAGTCGCTATGGTTTGGCTATCCCAGCAATACGTCGCTGATCAACATAACGCAAAAGCCTACCAACAAAGCGTAGGTCGCCCCTCTTTGGTGTCCTTCGTGGTGGGTTTCGGGTATCATTTCGTCGCTTACCACGTACAGCATGGTGCCACCTGCAAATGCCAAAGCAAAGGGTAAGATCACCTGCGCCACACTTACGGCAAAATATCCCAGCAACGCGCCCACTACTTCCACCAAACCGGTAAACATAGCACAAACAAAGGTCTTTTTGGGTGAAACCCCCGCCGCCAGCATAGGACCGATAATAATCATACCTTCGGGAATATTTTGCAAGGCGATTCCCCCTGCGATCAACAGCGCCTGATTGGTGTCGCCCGAACCAAAGCCCACCCCTGCGGCAATGCCCTCGGGTAAGTTGTGGATGGCAATGGCAGTAACAAACAGCAAGACCTTACTTAATTGCGGATTATGAGGGCGTTCGGCTTCTCCTCCTATCATTTTATGCAAATGGGGCACCACACGGTCGATCACGGTCAAACAGATCGCACCACAAAACACACCTGCCACCGTGATCCACAAGCCAAATTTTCCACCATACTCCACCGAGGGAACGATCAGTCCCAGCACCGCGGCAGACAGCATAATACCGGCGGCAAAAGAAAGCACCAGATCCGAAAATTTATGAGACATTTTCTTGAAAATAAAACCGATCAACGCCCCAAATACCGTGGCGCCACCCACCCCCAAAGCGGTGAGCAAAACCATTTCCATACCAATGCCTCCTTACAACATAAACTCGTTTTAAAAAACTACGCAAACAAATTTACGATCTGTCCCCACAAGGTATATCCTTGACCGAATTCAAAATTCAAAATACCGATGACAAAAATCGCAATGATAACCAGCGGCACCACATAGGTCATGTAGCGGCGTAGCCAAGATCCCATTTTCAATCCTTTCCCCGCATTTGCTTCTGCCAGGAAATTGTCAAATCCCCAACCCGCCTTGGTCACCGTAAACAGCACGTAGCACAAAGAACCCAACGGCAAGCAGCAGTTGCTGACAATAAAATCTTCTAAATCCAACACCGAGGACTCTCCGCCAAAGGGACGGAACCCTGACAAAAGATTAAATCCCAAAGCGCAAGGCACAGACAACGCCAAAATGGCGGCAGCACAGATCAAGCAAGCCTTTTTTCTGCTCCAGCCGAACAATTCCCGCACACAAGCGAGGATATTTTCAAATACCGCAATAATGGTAGACATAGCCGCAAATACCATGAACAGGAAGAAAAGACTCCCCCACCAGCGACCGGCAGAACCCATATGGTTAAACACACTTGCCATTGCCTCAAACAGCAATCCCGGCCCCGCTCCCGGTGTAATGTCGTACGTATAGCAGGCGGGGAAAATGATTAACCCTGCCGTAATGGCAACCAAGGTGTCCAGCAACAAAACGTTGACCGCTTCTCCCAAAAGAGAGCGTTCCCTGCCTATGTAACTGCCAAAGATCGCCATAGAGCCGATCCCCAAACTGAGGGTAAAAAAGGATTGGTTCATAGCACCCACGACTACGTTGCCGTCGATTTTAGTCAAATCGGGCTTGAGGTAAAAGGTAAGACCCGTAGCGGCACCCGGCAGGGTCATGCTATATACCGCCAAGGTGATCATAAGTCCCAGCAGGGCAAGCATCATATATTTGGTAACCCGCTCTACCCCTTTTTGTAAACCAAAAGACAAGATCAAAAAACCAAATACCACAACAAATGCCATAGAGCCGACCATAATGACAGGATCAGACAGCATATTGCCAAACAGGTTGGAGGATGCCGTGTCGGAAATCCCGGTCATTTTGCCGCCCAAAAACGAAACGAAGTAGTACACGATCCAACCGGTCACCGAGGTGTAAAACATCATAAGCAAAACGTTGGCAACCAACGCACCGTATCCGTGTAAATGCCATTTTTGTTTGGGCTTTTGCAATTTTTGGTACAGCTTTACGGGGCTGGCTTGGCTGGCACGCCCCAGCGCAAATTCCACCACCATAATGGGTAACCCCAAAATGAACAAAAAGAGTAAATACAACAGCACAAAAGCGCCGCCACCGTTTTCCCCTGTCATGTAGGGAAACTTCCATACGTTCCCTACCCCAATGGCACACCCTGCACTCAACAATATAAAACCAAGGCGACTGCCCAAGCGTTCTCGTTCCATAATACGCGCTCCTTTTTTACTATATACAAAACTGTGTCAATTGTACCCCAAAAGTTGCTTTTCGTCAATGTCCAAATGCACCCTACCAATCAATTGTGGGTAATTGAGAAAAATCCGAAATGTAAAAATCGTTTTGTTCTTTCATTTGTTCCACATATTCCGCCGAAGAGGGGTCATAAACACCACACACCGTCATGCCTGCCGATTTGGCGGTCATGTCGGCATTCGGGTTATCATCCAAAAACAGCACCCGCTCCACCGGTACCCCCATTTTCTCTGCCGCCGCCCTATAAATGTCGGGGTCGGACTTGGTGGTACTAAAATCGTCACAAGACCAAACGTGGTCAAACCAATCAAAGATCCCCAGCCGTTTTAAGCAAGCATCCAAGGTAATATGAGGGCTGGCGGTCAATATATTTAACCTGTCGCCCCGCTCTTTTAAGACGCGCAAAACGTCAATCACGTGAGATTTGGCTTCAATGTGGTAAAAGTAAGCGTCTAACATCGCCGCTTTCATTTTTTCTATGATCTCTTCCTTGGTTAACGGAACGCCTATGGTCACGTAGTATTCCGCCGTTCCCAACAACCCCAACGGAGTAATGGTTTTGACAATGTCCTCGCTGTACGGAGTGTGGGTATCGTCAAGGATCTTTAACATGGTAGCAACAAACACCGGCATGGAATCCACCAAGGTGCCGTCAAAATCAAACAAATAGGTTCGCATGGTTCTCCCTCGTTCATTTCGATGTAAAAAGGCGAAGCTGTCGCCTCGCCTTGTATTTTACTTAATCCAAATGGAATTCGCCCAACGTAGTGGAACGAACGTAGTCCTCTTTCAACGCCATAAGCTTGGCCATGTGAGGTTGTCCTATGTGGACTTGTTGATGTTGCTTGGTTTCCCACCGTTCAATCAACAACAATTTGTTGGGATCGCTTTCGGAAAAATAGTAATCATACCCGTAGCAACCGTCTTCTTTCAAAATGGCATCTAAAATGCCGTCGGCTTTTACCCGTTGTACAAAGGCTTCTCGCATGTCGGGTAAACAGTCAAATACAACGTAAATGGTATACATCGTATAACCCCCTTGCTGATTTTGTTTATTATACCACAACATATTGTGTTTGACAACAATTTTTGCGGGATTTTGCAGATTTTTCTTTATGGTTGACTTGAGGAAAAAAACGAAAACGTACGCTATTCCAACAAAAAAACCCTGCTTACCGACCGAAGTCATTGGTTAAGCAGGGTCTCTTTTTCAATTTAGATTGGCAATAAATCGTTATTCCGCGGGAGGAATTTCAACATTGGTTTCATTTGTCATTTTCCCTTATTTGTTCCAATTTTACTATTGTTCACAAAAATTGCCCCGCAACTTACAAAAACATTTAATCTATCTTTGTCCAAGTCATAGCATCCGCAAGACTCAATTCGCCTTTTTCCGCATTATAGGTATACGTATCGCTCTTACCATCATCGTAGGTAGCTTTTATTGAATTGCCGTCCACTTCATAAGTACCCTTTTTGACATTGCCGCTATTCGGAAATTCTACTTTGATATCGCCGTCCTCCAAGGTAATAATACTAAAAGTCTTACCGGCAAGTTCGCACTCATAGGTGCCGTTTTCTTCGCTGCTACATGCCGTAAAACAAACCACCATGGCCAAAATCAACACAGCAAGCAATCCTTTTTTCATTACGTTCTTCATGTTCATTACTCCTTTTTATAATCAAAATATCCCATATCGGGATATTTTGATTATACCAATGTGGGATAATAATGTCAAGAGGTGATTTCTGTGCGATTAAAAGAAATCCGCAAAGCCAAAGGCATTTCCCAATTAAAATTAGCTATGGATCTCCACACCAATCAAAACACCATTAGCCGATACGAAACCGGTGAGCGTGAGCCGGGCATAGACGAACTGATTAAGCTTGCCGATTATTTCAACGTTTCGGTGGATTATCTGTTGGGGCGAACCGATTGCCCCTATATGCAAAAATGAGTTGCGAAATAAATCGCAACTCATTTTTTGTTTTTTTAACGGTATTCAAAAAATTATAACCGCAAAGTTTCCCCTGCTTTGACACAAAAGGTTTGGTGATCGTTACAAAACCACACGTCCACCGCAGAAGGATTATGCACGAAAGTTTGGTCGGCGCTAAACTGCAACCGCTCATAGGCCTTTATGTAATCGTACACCTCAATGTTGGTGGCGTACCAAACGTCATCCTTGCCGCCCACAAATTGAGCAAAACCCTCAATCAGTTGCCAGTTGTTGCCACGGTCAAACTCGTAACTGTGTCCCCAAACGTAGAACAGCCAGTTATCCATATATCGGCCGGGCGCGTTCTCAACAAAGGTTTTGGCAAGGTCCATCAGGCGAGGGTCTTCGTGATGGCAGGTGGGGTGCCAGGCAAGCCATTCTTCGGGAAAGCCGAATCCGCCTGTGGCGTTGACCGTGCGAGAGTAGCAAATGCCGCATTGTTTGGCAAGGTCTATCACCTGCTGATTATAGGTGCCAAAGGGATACGCCATGCCCCGTGCCAGCGTTCCGTATTGCTGCTCAATGTTCCGCTTGTCGTCCAACAATTCCACCAACACTTTTGGGGCAGGCAACCGTTCCAAAAAGGGGTGGGTAAGTCCGTGCACCGCTACCTCATGCCCTGAGCCGATATATAAAGCTTGGGCTTCACTCAGTTTCATGCGCAGGTTGGAGGAATCCCGTTCCCAATCTTCGGGCGCATACGTCCCTGTGTTAATGTTAAAGGTACCTTTCAGTCCGTGGCGGTCAAAAATTTCAATGAGCCGCTTGTCTTGGATTACACCGTCGTCATAACTCAAGGTCAGCACCTTGGATTTGCCGTCTTTCAACTTCATATACATAAAAATAACCCCCGCTTTGAATAGGAAAACTATTATAAAAAGTATAGCACATCCCACCCTGCTACGCAAGGAAAAAATCACCTCGCACCACGTGCGAGGGGATTTTAATTTAAGTTAACAAACATGCATCTGCAGACACAACTTCGATTGGGAAATTTGTAATTTTGTTTACCGTGAATTTCAAAATTTCCAAAGCATCGCTAGCGCTAATGCTGTCGTTTCCGTCAACCTCGGCAGCCAATTTTTGCGCTTCAGTTAGGTCAATTTTTCGAACCACATATTTTAGCACTGTTAAAGCATCTTCTGCATTCACTTTTTTATCTCCGTTCACATCCCCATAGGGAATATCAGCAGGGGGATCCGTGGGCGTTTGGGGTATATCTGGCGTGTCTTCCACCACGGTTATTTTACAGGTGGCAGTAGCAGAACCAAGCCCACCGCCTCCTGCTTTTGCAGTAATTGTCACTTCACCGGGTTGTACAGCAGTAACAGTACAATTAAGAACACTATGTGAATCAACCGTAACAATTTCGGGGTTGCAAGAATAATGCACATAAGGCTGGACAGCGGCATAATCTGCAGGTTCATAACCCAAATATACGGACACTATACCCTCTTGGTTTGCCAAATCATGGACGGCATCAAAAAGGTTAGACTTAAAATTCCACATTCCGTAATATGTATGAATCGGGCTGATTGTTTCTTCAGCTGAAGAGGTATTGTCCCATACTACAGCAACGTCTTTATGCCAAGATAACATGGAAATATCTTCCATACCGTAAATGGTATAAAACCCCATGTTTTGATATTCGCTTTCCACCAAAGCGGCTTCATCGATTACGGTAGGGTCAACCGTAAACATTATGCCGGCTAAAACACGTCTGGAAGAAGTCAAGGATAGATCGGCAGGTTTCAATTCAATTGTTTCTCCAACCTTCATTTCCAAAGAAGTATAATTTAATCGCATGTATGAAGTAACATCGGCATAATCGGGAGCCAAATAGTTCTCCGATACCGACCCATAGGCAGCCGCTTGTTTTTTGGCTTGGTCAAGGTTGTAATTGTCAATTGCCATAAGCAAGAGATAACAATACCCTGTTTCGGTTTCGGTCATTTTTACGGTCTTAACCAAATACAGGTGTTCTATATTGGGGAAATCTGCGAGAGTGTACTTTTGTTTGCTTTGACTTTCTATAGAAAGCAAAAAACTGTGAGCATATTGGGGTATATCTGGCGTGTCTTCCACCACGGTTATTTTACAGGTGGCAGTAGCAGAACCAAGCCCACCGCCTCCTGCTTTTGCGGTAATTGTCACTTCACCGGGTTGTACGGCAGTAATAGCAATCCTAAAATCACCATAAGCGTTATAATTATTATCCATCGCAACAATTCCTTCGGTGTCACAAGAATAACGCACATAAGCTGCTTCTGCGGTATACACTGCATGTTCATAAACCAAACACACGGATTCTACACCTTCTTGGTTAGCTAAATTATGGGCAACATCAAGAATGTTATTGGAGTAAGTCAAACCGTAATAAGTATGAATAGGGCTAATCGTATTTTGCGGTGAATAAGGTCCATTCCATATTATACCCATGTTATACTGCCAAGATATCATGGAAATATCTTCTGCACCGATAGTGGTACGAAGCCCCATGTTTTGATATTCGCTTTCCACCAAAGCGGCTTCATCGATTACGGTAGGGTCAACCGTAAACATCACCCCGGACAAAGCGTACCTAATCGGGGTCAAATCACGAACGGCAGGTCGCAACTCAATTGTTTCTCCAACCTTCATTTCTAAAGAAGTATAATTTAGTTGCATGTACGAAGTAGCTTCAATATAATCGGAAGCAAAATAATTTACCGATACCGATCCGTAGGCAGACGCTTGTTTTTTGGCTTGGTCAAGGTTGTAATTGTCAATTGCCATAAGCAAGAGATAACAATACCCTGTTTCGGTTTCGGTCATTTTTACGGTCTTAACCAAATACAGGTGTTCTATATTGGGAAAATCTGCGAGAGTGTACTCTTGTTTGCTTTGACTTTCTATAGAAAGCAAAAAACTGTGTGCGTATCTAGGGTTGTTTTCCAAAGTCTCATTCGGTAATAATGAGCTATCTGCCAAAACAGCAGGCAGACTACCAAAAAGTAAAATTATTGCTAATAACAAACAAACGACAGATCTTAATTTTTTCATAACCAACACTCCTTATCAATTCAAAGTTTAAAACAATTGTATTGATTATATACAATTATAATGCACGCGAACAATCAGGTCAATATATTTGCCTTAAATCGACCGAAAACGTGAATCTACTTCTATTTAATGTAGAAAAACAGGCTCTGTCAATAGCCAATGCTTAATCGTTGCTTCTCAATTCCTAATCGGTATTGTTCACTGCTATCTGTCGGTTGACACAATATCGTAGATAATATATAATAAAAGCAATCCATTTAACAATCTTTGCTTGGGGGAGTAACTCAATGAAAATTGCTGTTTGCGATGATTCTTTGCAAGACCGTGAGAAGATTATAAGTAACATTTTGGACTTTCAAGAGAAATATTCTTTGCAATTTTTCCAATTTGAAAGTGGTGAATCCTTACTACAAGCATATGAAAACGGCAATTCCTTTGACATCGTATTTTTAGACGTGGAAATGCAACATTTAAACGGAATTGACGTTGGCAGAAAAATCCGAGCTCTGCAAAAAAAGGTTATTATCATTTTCGTTTCAAAATACCCCCAATACGCAATACCGGCATATGATTGTGAACCACTATACTTCATCACTAAACCAATAGAGAAAAATCATTTTTTGCAAGTTTTTACTAAAGCTTTAGAAAAACACAAATTATTCCATCAATTCTATGTTTTACAATCAAAAGGTCAAGCACATAAAATCCCGATTAGTGACCTTATTTATGTCGAAATTTGTCACAAGCATATTATGTTTTATACCACATACGGCGTGTTTGAAACAACACAAAGTACACTTAAAAAAGTTTTTATAACGTTGCAACCCCATGGCTTTATTCAAGTGCATCAAGCAATTTTGGTTAATCCGTCTTATATTCGAAGCATTCAAGATTTAACGATAACCTTAAATAACAATGTACAATTAGCCATGAGTGTCCGAAAAAAGAGCGACACTTTAAGAGCATATGCCAATTATTTAGAGGGGGAAATATAACCATGGAAACAATATTGTATAATTTATTGAATGGTATTTTAGAAGTTTATTTGATTTGTTTCTGTTTTCGCACTTTTGCAAAACCAATTGAACGTAAAGAGCGTATATGGTACCTCGTTGCATTGGGCAGTGTTTTCACAGGGTTGTTGTTTTTGACCAAGCCGCCCTTATTGAATTTTATCATAATATTAACACTCATTGTATTACTATCACTGTTATATCAAATGAAATGGTATAATCACATTTTTTTGAGTGTGTTTACAATCGCTCTGGTTTCTATGGCTGAAATGGTTGTTGCGGTAGTAAGTAGCGTGGTTCTTCACTTGGATATGGTTGTTCTAAAAACACAACCCTATGTGTTTTCGGGAATGCTAATTTCCAAACTTGTTATCTTTATTGTAATTGCAATTATCCGGTGTGGTAGACGCACCTTGCCTTTGAAAAAAGCTGGAATCCTTTGGTTATATATCGGCACCGTGATGCTCACTTCGATTGTTAACAGCTTTGTTGTATTGGATTATATGTATACAATTGTTAACCAACCTGTAAAGCAAACCTTAACCATCGTAGCTATTTCACTTTTGATATTGATAAATATTATGTTGTTTTACGTGATTGACAAAATCACTACCAATCTTGTGTTAGAATACAAATTTACTATGGCACAACAATTGATCGAAAATCAAAAGATGGCATATGAAAACCTATATTCCGGACAACAAGAAGTTCGAAAAATTCGCCATGACCTCCAAAATGAATTGGCTGGGATTTTACACCAATTGGAAAACAATCAAAGCGAAGAAGCGATTACCCACATAAAAGATCAATTAAATCTTTTGGAATCAAATAAAAAGAATCTGTTTTCAGGGTACAATGCAATTGATACTTTGCTTAAAAGCAAAGAAAAAATCGCTAATGCTAAAGGGATCTCTTTAGAAAGCAATATTCAACTAAATAACACCTTGCACATCGACACAATTGATTTGTTTATTATACTTGGCAATGCTTTAGACAATGCCATTGAAGCAACCCATAAAGTAAAAAACCATTCGAAAGTTATTACGGTGTCAGCAAAGAATCAAGGTGATAGTTTGCTGATTGTTGTTAAAAATCCGGTGGACAATATGGTGGATGTAACACAACTAATCTCGTCAAAAACTGACTTTGATAACCACGGATTTGGCATTATTCAAATGAAAAATTTAACACAAAAATACAATGGCGATGTATTTTTCGAATGTACAGAAGAACAATTCAAAACGACAATTTTGACGAATAACCATCGAGTAATCACCGATATACGTAAATAAGATTAGTCCCAAACTCTTGAAACAGCATTTATATTTTGAGAGTGTTCGAGGTATATCCAATTATATCCCAATTCACATAATCCCTCCCACGTCATATCCTATCCATAGGAGGGACTTATCATGAATTGTTACAACAAACCGAATGCAATCGCCTATATAAAAGGGGACGCAGACCACCCTACCTTGCGAGGCACCACCCGATTTTACCAAAAGCCAAACGGAGTGCTACTGGTTGCCCAAATAAGAGGACTTCCCCCATCTGAGACCAATTTTTTCGGTTTTCACATTCACCAAGGAACCGATTGCGCAGGCGAAGCATTCAGCCAAACCCAATCCCATTACAATCCGAATCATACCGAGCACCCCCGCCACGCAGGGGACCTGCCCCCTTTGCTTTCTGCCGACGGCAACGGATTTCTCACCGTACTCACCAACCGATTCACGGTAAATGAAGTCATCGGTCGCACGGTGGTAATCCATTCACAGCCCGACGATTTTACCACCCCACCTGCCGGCAACGCAGGCACCAAAATCGCATGCGGTGTGATTCAAAATGTGTAAAAGAAAAGCCATGACCCACCTATTGAGTCATGGCTTTTAACTATAAATCTTGCAAATCCGCGTCAGGAATATGGTTTTCCACGTTGTCCCGCCCAAGGTCGGTATCAATTACCGGATACACCGGGGAAATGGGTCGTTCGGTATGATACACCTTTTGCGACGGCGCCTTGGTACCGGCTATGATGGCATTGGCTTTGGATTTTCCGCTTTTTGCTTTACCTTGCAGCTGGGGAACTGCCGCCGTATCATTTTTGGATTTTGTGTGAGTCCATTCGGGTCGTTTCATCCCTTTTTTCGCCATACTTTTTTTCACCTCGAAAATAGTATGCCCCACAATGGGTGATTCATGAGGAAAGGACGAAAAACACGCTATTCTTTTATTAGGAATTTTCGTGTGCACACCATATCTTGCCAAACAGTTCCATCCGCAAGATAACACATTCTATCAATTGTACCGTTTTTTGTATGATAATCGATGACGAATATTTGTCCTTCCTCGATTTTTATGGGCGGATAATTGTTATAGGGTAAGACATCGTTACAAAGGTCTATATTTGTAAATGCGTCCACTTTGCTTTCCAACCGCCAAAACTCTCGTTTGTTAGCATAATCCGACCATGAAACCATGTTTTGTTCGCCAAAGTAGTCCGCCTTGTATTCGTTTCCGTTAACCGTAATGATATCGGTTCGAATAGGGTGCAGATAATCCAACAAAACCTCACGGGTACAAAGCATATTTTCCCAAACCGTACCATCTGCCATAAAATATTTTCGGTCTATCGTGCCATCCACTTTATAATAGTCAATTACAAAAACCTGACCAATTTCTATATGGATTGGCGGATAATTGTTATAGGGTAAAACTTCATTTAATATCGGTCTGTCCTTCAAATCTGCATAGGCATCCTCTAACCGCCAATATTTTCTTTTCACATATAGTTCGGAAAAAGATGCCAAATCTTGTTCACCGAAATAACTTGCTTCGTATTCTTTATCCGCAATCATTATTTTATCTTTCTTTACCGCATCCATCGCCTCGTTCACACTTATTTGAAAGACCAAACGAGGAAACACATTAAGAACCACATCGCTTTTGGTTACTATGCTCGGATTCACTCCATGAAAAAGCTGAAATGCTCTTGCAAATGACGTAGGCGAATCATATCCGTATTTTATTGCGATATCAATGACTTTCTTGTTTCCATACTTCAAATCCGCAGCGGCAAGGGTCAACCTTCGTTTTCGTATATAATCTGAAATATTGATATCTGCTATCAAAGAAAACATTCTGCCCACGTCATAATAGGAACAACAAGCAATTTGGGCAATTTGCCCTTGGTCGATATCATCGGTCAAATGATTTTCAATATAGTCAATCACCAGATTCAACTTTTCAGCAATGTTATCCATACTTATCCCTCCTGCAAAATCAATATATCACATAAACAAAGCACGGTCGCAACATTTCTTGCAAAATTCTGTTTATGCTTTGGAGATAAAGTTCAACGACACGAATAAAAGAGGGTTGAAAAAAGATTAACTAATATTCATCCGCCACTTCTTTCAAATAGGATTCTGTGCGAAAAGACTGAAAATTAAAATAACATTGTCTTGCGTGAATAAACTGATATGCCATCATAAGGATGGGCCTCAGTTCGGGATTATCATTCTTGCGATATATTTTCACTTGATTGTCATCCAGCAACAAGGTTTCTTCACGAAGCAACCCATATTGCACCAGCAACGGGCACACTTCATCAAACTCCTTTTTTGAAATCCCAATTTTTTCTGCAATGGTTTTCCCCGTATATTGATTTTGATCCGCAATTTTTTGGGTAAAAAGAACCGCTTTCATTCCGTAATCGCTTGCCAACAGAGAAAAGAATTCACAAAACTGCTTTTCGTTTAATATCTTTTTTGAAATCTCCGGCGAATCCGCCACCGCACAAAACAAGGGGAATCCTTTTACAAGAGAAAGATAGGTAGTTCCCTCATCGGTAATAATTTGAGAAGTAATTTGCGGATTGAGCTTATATCTTTCTAAGACCTCATTATAGTCATGGAGTTCCTCGTTTCCAAGATAGGCACTTTGTATGCTCCAAATTGCTTCAAATAAAAACTGAAATGCATCAAACTCTTCTTTTCGATTGTATTTATGAAAAAGACTGTATTGGAATAGTTTGCCCAGCATTTCCTCTTTCGAAATTTCAGAAATCTTCCTTTTGTTCCCAAATAATGAATCAATGCTTACGTCAAAAATCTTTGCAATTTCAGGAAGCAAACCAATATCGGGCAACGCACCGTTGGTTTCCCACTTCGAAACCGCTTGCCCTGAAATGTTCAACAATTCCCCCAGTTCTTCTTGGGTTAACCCTTTTTGCTTTCTGTAACACGCAATGTTTTCTCCGATTTTGATGGACATACGCTCTCCTCCTTTGCTGATCCCATTATAGCACAAGCGATAGTTTGAGTAAATAGAGGTAAAGATGACTCGTCCAACCAATGGTTGAGAAAACGCTGTTATATTTTATAGAACAAAAAACCACCCAATTGGGTGGTTTCTTGTTTGAATCAAATCTAAGAACCTTTTTTGACGATTTATTCTTCTTCGATATCTTTAATACTTTTGTTTTCAATAGTTTTCCATTCTGTTCTACCATTTGCGTTTCGACCCATTACAACAGCTGCCGCAAGGGAAGGGCTTGTAAACACATAATCAGAACTAAACAAAAAACCTTGATCAATAATCCCCTTATCAAGTAGCCTATTTCTCAGATTAACTAAATTCGCTGACATACTAGGCGTTGTATCTCTTGCAATTTTAGAACCTTTTGCCACCAAAAATCCATCCGCTACGAGCAACCCTTTTGCATCTGCTCCGCGAGCAGCTTTGATAAAGAAAATATTTTGTTTTTCATCGCCATTCTCCATAAGCGAATCATCGATTTTATCAAAAACTTTATATCCTAAAGTATTAACAAGCAATCTGGCGTTTTCAATAAACTCTTCCAACATGGATTCATCAAACTCTGAAATGGTAGAACATGTCGGAATCGTATTGTTAATGATTGTTGCACGTTTTGAATCATTAGCCAAATTATAAAATTTATTCTCAAGGAATTTAACATGAGCCTTGTTCAAAATATTATCTTTTGAAACAACGACAACGCAGTCATTCCAATAATTATGATCATTAAGATGTTGTTTTAATCTAACAATAATTTTCTCGGCCTCTCCAACATAAACACTGTCATTATTATCTTCATCTTTTCCAAAGAGAAAATATACCCCTGTAAATTTAGAATCGGAACGATTAGCAAATTCATTTAAATCGTTTCTAGAAACTTTATAAACACGGCCATTCCAATTTGAGAGTTCACACATAATTCTCCCATTTGGATTCCCGTCAAAAATACACATTTGAATTGTCTTATTAAAACTCATATAATCACCCAATATGTCCTCAATTTACTTTTATAGTATAAATTATACCATATATTTACACAAAGTGCAATATCACCATGCGCAAATGTTCACTTGTGCCACAGATTCCGTGCTTTATCGAGAAAAAACTTTCGGGCACTCCGTGCTAATCCTCGGTTTTTTCGACCGCGGCACCTCGTCGAAACCAACTACGCTT
>JAZRFL010000144.1:0-15637 GCA_045661365.1 Acutalibacteraceae bacterium
AGAGGGGCGTTCTATGAAATCCTATACTATTTCCAAAAACGATGCCGGTCAACGATTGGACCGATTCATTTCCAAAGTGGCTCCTGCGTTGCCCACGTCCATGATGTACAAAGGAATCCGCACCAAAAATATCAAAGTCAACCGCAAACGCGCCCAAATTGACCAGCGTTTACAAGAGGGTGACTTGGTCGAGTTATATTTAAAAGACGAGTTACTGACTCCCGCCAAAAAGCAATATGACTTTTTAGGTGCCGGCAAACAGCTGCAAATCGTTTACGAAGATGCTCAAATCCTGTTGCTCAACAAGCCGGAGGGCTTGCTGTGCCACGGAGATGACAAGGAGTTTAACGACACTTTGATCAATCGCGTCAAGCGGTATTTGTACGAAAAAAAAGAATATATTCCCGATGATGAGCAATCCTTTGCTCCTGCCCTTGCCAACCGAATTGACCGTAACACCGGTGGTATTGTCATGGCCGCCAAAACTGCCGAAGCCTTGCGGGTGCTTAATCAAAAAATCAAAGATCGAGAGATCGAAAAGCGGTATCTTTGCTTGGTACACGGCGTACCCAAGCAAAAAGAAGATACCTTAACCGGATTTTTGACCAAAGATGAAGATAAAAACATGGTCGAAATTTACCGTATCCCCCAACCAAACGGTCGCACCATTATTACCCAATACCAAGTATTGGCAACCAAAGGTAACGTAGCGTTGTTAGAAGTACACCTACACACCGGGCGCACGCACCAAATTCGCGCACATATGGCATCTATTGGACATCCCTTGGTGGGCGACGGCAAATATGGTAAAAATGCCGCCGACAAGAAACTTGGTTTTAAACACCAAGCCTTGTACTCCTATAAGCTTACCTTTCGGTTTAAAACCGACGGTGAATGCCTGGACTATTTAAACAATCGCACCTTTCAAGTGGACAAGGTATGGTTTACCGAGGGATTTTAGTCCCTCGGTTTTTCTTTTATTGATTTAACATATTTAAAAACTGTTCTTCGGTCAAAACGGGGATCCCCAAGCTCTGCGCTTTGGTCAACTTACTGCCGGCGGCCTCTCCTGCCAACACGTAGTCGGTCTTTTTGGACACCGAACTTGCGGTTTTTCCGCCCGCTTGTTCGATCAAGGCGGCAGCTTCTTCCCGTTTCATGGTGGGCAACGTACCGGTTAGGACAAAGGTTTTTCCTTGAAACACCCCATCGGCAGAGCGTTTTGCCGAAGTAAAGTTTAGCCCAAAACTGCGGAATTCATCTAACAAACGGCGAGAGCCTTCGGTAGCAAAAAAAGCGACCAAACTGTCGGCCATGATCTGTCCAAACCCGTCTATGGCAAGGAAATCTTCTGCCGTTGCGTTGGCAATGGCATCTAAATCAGGAAATGCTTGTTCCAACAGTTTTGCGGCTTTTTCTCCGATATGACGGATACCCAAGCCGAACAGCAATCGCCAAAGGGGATTTTGCTTAGAACGTTCAATTGCCCCAATCAAATTGGCGGCCGACTTGTCCCCCATGCGTTCAATAGAGGCAATTTGCTCCGTTTGCAAACGATAAATGTCCGATGGAGAACGCACCAGTTCCAAAGCAGTCAGTTGCAACACCACCGCAGGGCCCAAGCCTTCTATATCCATCGCCCCACGAGAGGCAAAATGCACCAAATTTCTCTCCAATTGTGCGGGACATTCGGGATTGGGACAACGAATCGCCGCTTCCCCCTCGACCCGCACCACAGGTTGTCCGCAAGAAGGACACATACTCGGCATTTCGTAGGCACAAGCACCGTCGGCATGGGCGGTCACTGCCACCACTTCGGGAATAATGTCCCCCGCTTTTCGCACACGAATGGTATCGCCCAGACAAATGTTCTTTTCTTTGATAAAATCAGCGTTATGCAACACCGCACGGGACACAGTGGTGCCTGCCAACTGCACCGGTTCAAATACAGCGGTAGGTGTCAACACACCGGTACGTCCCACCTGAATTTCCACGTTGAGCAAGGTGGTATCTTTTTCTTCCGGCGGGTACTTATAAGCAATTGCCCAACGTGGAAATTTGGCAGTACTGCCAAACCGTTCCCGCAGAGCCAAATTGTCGATTTTGATTACCGCACCGTCTATGTCAAAGGGCAGTTCACCACGGCGATCACCGATGGCTTGCACCGCTTGGATTGCTTGGTCGATCCCTTCGCATCGATCATAAAAAGGCAAAACGGACAGACCCAATTCTTTCATGGTCTTCAATGACTCAATGTGCGAGTCAAACGATAGACCGTCTGCTTGTTGTACGTTAAAACAAAAAATGTCCAAATCCCGTTCGGCTGTCACGGCGGGATTTTTTTGTCGCAAAGCCCCTGCCGCCGCGTTACGAGGATTTTTGGCAGGTTTTTCGTCTCGTAATTCTTGCATAGCCACCAAGTTTAAAAAACTTTCGTGGGACATATATACCTCCCCGCGCACTTCCAACGAGGGGACTTTGGTATTTAAGAGTTTGGGAATAGTCTTAATGGTACTCAAATTGGCGGTCACGTCTTCACCGGTCACCCCGTCACCGCGAGTAGACCCGCGAACAAAAACCCCGTTTTGGTACTCCAACGAAACCGAAAGGCCGTCAATCTTGGGTTCCACACTATACACAGGGCAGTCGATCACCTCGCGGATCTTACGATCAAACTCTTGCAACTCTTCAAAGGAAAAGGCATCTCGCAGGCTTTCCATGGGTACGGCATGGGTCACCGCCGTAAACTGCTTGGACGCGGCACCCCCTACCCGATGGGTAGGAGAATCTTCGGCGTCAAATTGGGGGAACAGATCTTCCAGCGTTTCCAGCTCACGCATGAAACGGTCGTATTCAAAATCGGTGATTTCGGGGCTGTCGTCGTTGTAATACCGCGCGGCATGATACCGCAACAGCTCCCGCAGTTGATCGATTCTTTCTTTTGCTTGTTGTGTTTGCATTTGCATCACCTCAATTGATATCGTACCCATAATCATTGATATCTTGTACCGCATCGGCAGAATGGTCTACACTGGTAAAATACTCCGGCACCTTTCCTACCAAAATGGTTTCGGCCACAATAAAGTTGGTGGTTACCTTGGTAGAGGTTTTACACCAATCGGCCACCGCCAAGGTGGTACCGGTAATTTCCAATAAAATCTGGTGTCGTGTTTGGTTAATGCCCGCATCGTCAAACAAATTGGTAAAGGTACATTGTACCGAGCAGGACATTTCCACCGGAAACCGCAAAGAGGGCCCCCGCCCCACCAACAGATCGCCGCCCAACAGCGTACCCAACGGAATGGAGATAGCACCGAAATCATGTTGGTCAAAGCTTTGTTGTATACGAGATCCAACGTGGGCTTTTAGGGTGTTTAGTTTGACCATGTCGGTCTCTAAATAAATCAATTCGCCGTCGGGGTTATAACCGAATTGCACCAAAGAATCGTAGGTGATCTCTTCCGATGCAAGCCATTCTCCCACCTGATCATGAATAATTTTTAACGTAACGCTTTGCGCCTTGTTTTGCGCCAACCGCACCAGCAAAGGTTCTACCTGTCCCACAAACCAAAACAACACCGCCAAAATTCCCGCTAAGGTCAAACACAACCCTGCCAAACGACGACGTTGAGCCGCTTGCTTCGGTTTGTTTCGACAACGTTTCATTTTGCATCACCATTGCAACCTATGCATCGGGACAAACCGTGGTGACAGGACAGTTGGATTATACCATATTTTTCGCTTTCCGTCAATGAAGAAAAACAAATCTTACCCTGTGTTTTGGGTTGCAATCGACACACGGATATGGTACAATTACCGTTGCTATTTGGCATGTCTAAGGAGGTCCCACCATGCAAGCAACCGATGAATTACGTTATTTGTTACAATTTGCCGATTATGATACCGAGTGCTATGTTGCCAACGTGATAAACGATTGTGACGAAGATCCGGAATTTTCTGCCGTTACCGCCAACAATCGGATCAAATGCCTGATCAAAGTTTGGCAAGAGGTAGATTCAAACTGCCCCTATACCGACGTACCCGCTTATTTCGAAGCAAGTGGCTTTTCCCAACAAGCCTATGAAACCTTTGAACGCAAACGAAAAAAAGAACAACAGTATTATATTGGCAAACAATACTAGACAAACAACAGGGAGCACCGTTTCACTACGGTGCTCCCTATTATTGTTACTTCAAAAATTAAAAGGCAACCGCAGTTTGGAAATAACAGGTTTCATCAACCGCCTCTGTAATGGTGCTGTTTTGATTGATGGTCGTATTGCCGACCTGCAAAAAAGCAACGGATATTACGCAAATATAACGGGAGTGAGAAAATAACAATCATCCGGTACGGTCGTTACAGCAACATTTTGGTTGATAGTCGTTTTGCCGACAACATCCTTATTGATCTCTAACGCATCGTTTGATCCTACTTCACCATCGTGGTCAGCGTCAGCTGCAATCGTAGCCAATCCCACAAACTCCACTTTTCCTACCGTTTCTTTCAAAATCTCCATTGCATCATCGGCACCAATATCTCCGTTGCCCAACAAATTGACATCACCGGCTCCTGTAACATCGCCATAAACCACAACATAGAACACTTCCACAATTTGGTTGGAACTGTTTCGTTTAACGATTTTCATGCCGGTTGCGGCTTTGATCGTCGAAGTAACCAAAACTTCTGAATTGTCCCAATTATAAACGGTCAAGCTATGTCCCGTAGTAGTCAAACTGTTTACCAATAATTGTAAACTGTTTGCCGATTTTTCAGAAACGCCTGTCACGACCGAAGAATCGTAAGCAACCAACCCTGTTAATGTATTTTCTAACTCATCCGAAAGATAGTTTGTTGTAAATGTAGCCGCAAATGAATCGGTCATACCAACAGAAGTGGGAGACATTTTAATTTGCAAATACCAAACCATACTCAGTCCGTTCCCCGATGGAGATACAGTAGCTCTAATCTTAGTGCCGTCCGAATAGGTTCTCTCAAAATAGTTTGCAGTAGGTTTATTTATAAAATAATCCGTATTACGGAAGCGAAGCTGCAAATGGTTGTATATCGGTGATGTCTCGAACTGCATTTGTACCCGTCTGGCATCTTGGTTGGTACTTGCCAAAGCGGATGAGTAAAAATCCTTGCAAACCAATAACGTATAGGAACCGGTATTGGTTCCGTAGGCAGTTACTTCAATATAGTAGGTTTGACCGGCTGTTAGTGTCTGTGTTAAAGCAAAGTTGTTCCCTTCTAACCATTCGTCATCCCCACTGGTTAGTACTTCCTCGCCTTCGTCATCATACAAATACCCCATAGTATCCAAATCGCCGATTGTGTAGAAAAGGTACTTACCGGTAGTAGACGGAATGAATTTGAAAATATCATTGTCGCCAACACGTTCAATTGCCCCGACACCATCGCTGTTAGAATGCAGCGCGATTGGTGTCGCTAAGCCAAATCCATCACCGTGGTCATCCCAAGAAAACGTTTTTTCGATACCATTGACTGACCCTTGGTTGCCCAATTGTCGTATGACATTTCCGTTGGCATCTAACCAACGAACGGATAAAATATTCGTTGCGCTGTTTCCTGCCACACGGTCTTTGATTGTAACTTGGTATTCATAATTTTCGCCAATATACAAATCACCATAATCAAACAAAAATGTTCTTGTTCCGTAAGCATTTTCGGAACTACCGCCAAAATCCAATGGGCCACCCACACCACTCAAAAAAGTCGGTCGGTCGATCTTCATACCAGGATTATATTGCTGATATCTGCTCAAACTTACTTCAATATCGTTTCGCACTTCTTGACCAAGGGTGACTTCGACCATAAGTTCGGGTTGGACATTTTTTACAGCCAACGCATAACACTCATTGTTATTAATGAATTGTTTTCTTTCCCAACCTTCTTGGGACTTCAAATTGTAATTATATATTCCTGTTGTAAAATTAGAGGAAGCGTTCAGCGCATCGTACATCAGCCATATATATCCATCATTATGTTGATCCGCGTTTGGACCCCACGAATTAGCCAATAAAAAAGCGCCTTTCTCATTATCGTCATACACCAAATTTCCGTTATAATCAAATGCTACATTATCGTTATAACCTACAATGGTCATTGCGTGCCCAACTAGTTTTGTAGTCTCCACACCATTTTCAATTTCTGTACGATACTCTTCCGTTGCACTAATAATCCCATATTGACCATTATTTAATTGATTGGAAACACGCCAATTGCAGGTAAACGTATCAAAAGTTAATACGTGTCCTTGGCTAAGATAATATTTGATTAAATTCAAATCCGCATCGTTATAGCTTGTAACAAATGTATTCTCACCGTTTGTACTAATCGTTACAGTTTGACTATTGGGTATATCCGCACGAAACGACAACGCTGACATTAATTCATTTGTTGTACTGTTGTCCCAATCCAATCCGGTATCATTTTGTGGGAATGTTGACCAACTTACTGAACCTTGGTTTGACAAAAAGCCATAACAAGCGTTTCTCGAAATCTCTTCATTTTCACCACCATTCAAATAGTTCCAAACATATTTAGGCGAAAAAACCTTGCTATCATCATGCTTGGTATCCCAATTGTTTGACTGCAACTTTGCAACTTCATATGTATATTGATAATATGTTGTTGACCAAGCAGAACAAGAAACGTTTTCGCCCTGACTGCGAATAGGGGGGAAATATTTTGTGGCGCTCAGGTTTACAGAGGTCGGCAAATCCGAATACGAATTCCCCTCATTAGAAGCGACAGCAGTTTGCGTGCTCGCTTGTGCATTTGTTTCATCATAGATCAAGCCCCATTCCATCCCATCAGGCAAAGTTATCCACTCCCCAGGTAAAGAATCGGCGGTCATCTCCGCTTCCGCTGTCACTCCAAAACCAATTGTAGTAATCAATATAACAACAAAAAACACCAACAAGCCAACAATCTTTTGATAGTTTCGTTTAATAGCACACATTAAATCCCAATCCTTTCTATCATAATTTTCAACACAATTACTTCCCAACCACTTTTTGCAAGATACGCAAAGCATCTTCTGTATCTATGGAATCGTCATTGGTTATATCGGCGGAATGCAACATCTTTTCTCCTAATTGTATTTTCCCCACAACATATTTCAAAACTTCCAAAGCGTCGACTGCGGTTATATACAAATCGCCATTGGCATCCCCCGGCATATATTCATCTAAAATGGTAATTACACAGTCTTGCGTAGGATTCTCGCCGTACCAACCATGTTCCACCGTGACGGTAACTTCGCCCGGCTTCAACGCTTTAACCGTAGCGATTTTTTTGCCTATATGATCGGTGACAACCGAAAGACTCGCCAAATTCTCATGATTCACACGCCAGGTTTGAGAGGAAGTATACCCACCGGGATAAGCATCTACACAAAGCTTTACATCCTTAAAAGCATCGGATTTTGCCAAAGGTGCTAACATTTCATAAGATATTTTTTGAGGATCCAATGCCGCAAAATACAATCCTTGCTCACTTCGCGTATTTTCAAGCCAACTGGAACCCTTATTGTATATCTTGTCAATCCAGAAATGCTCAATTCCATATTTTGCAAAATTTTCTACAATATTTTCTTCGCTGTCATCTATATAATTGCGGTCAACGGTAAATTGAATACACTGAACAACACCGGGAAATGCCGGACTATGACAGTCCGTTACATATATATCCAGCGTTTCGCCTAAACGAAGGGTTCCGCTGTATTGATTCAAAAAAATCCGGTAATCCCATAATTCGTAATCGTAACCGTTGTTTTCACGTGCACGTGTCACCAAAGGATTTGTGGCTACTTTTTCAATGGCATTTTGAACCGCTTCATCCCCAGATTGCTGTAAAACTAAAATCAAAAAATAATGGATGCCCGCTTCATCTGTTTTCTTTTCCCCGATAACAACAGCCGAACAATCCACTTCGGGGAAATCCTCAACAGAGAACCCACGAGATTCATCGGTAACCACTTCAACGATGATACTATTCTCCCTGCCCCACAGAATATCGGTCTGCGAAACCGCCCCCACGGGCAAAGCCAGGAAGAAAAGCAGTACCCCACACAACACAGTCGCTGTTACGCGTTGCAAAATCGTTTTTCTCATAGTTGTCACTCCTTGCATATTATCGAATGAATAAATTATAACACAAATAAAAGTCTATTGCATTTCGTTTCACGTAGTATGCAAACGCACAATCTCATCCGGGCAGAATATACACAACCCACGAGTGGCTGTAATCATGCCAATCCAATGCCTGCCCGCATCGATCACAATACCGTTGATATTCTCGCTCTAACGTAATTTTACACCGAGGGCAAACGGCATACCCTACAAAACGCCCCTGTTGCAAGTAAGCATAGGTAGTGGTAACGGTCATGGGAATGCGATAGGCTCTCCCTTCATTGAGGGGAATGACAAAATCATTCTTCATTGCTCAAAAGGAGTACCATTTGCATAAATAATTCTGCAAACTGCTGTTTTTGACTTGACGACAGCGGTTGCAGCACTTGAACCATGTTCAAGATCACCACAATTACCTCAAACATAGAATCTGATCCGTTAAACGAGATCAAGTTTTGAGGGGCAACGTCCATTTTATGGGCAAGATGCTCTATGGTTTTGACACTGGGATTGCCTTGTCCTGCCATATAATCTTGTAATGTGGAGAGTGATATTTCCAACTCCTCTGCCATTTCGACCATAGAAATCGTGCGTTTGTTTTTATAGAGTTGCAGCATTTTCGCTAAATTATCTGTAATCTCCACAGAATCCCCCCTTTGTCGATATAATAATCCACACCCGGGGGAATGTACATACCGACATAGTCCGCCGGCGTACCGATATACTACCGATTCATAAATACCAATATTCCGTTTCTTTTTCCAACAGGGCTGCTTTACATATCATCAATTTTCAAAAAAATCCTTTATGTGGTACCGATTTCTCAAATACCAAAAGCAATGGCGTAGTTCTGTCCCCTATCACCTCCTTCGTTTAAAAACACATTTCTTCTGTGACCTTCATCTGTTTATCACCTCCTATTTTTTGACGGCTTTGATGTTTGGGGATATAAATCACCCACCTTTATATTTATAATATAAAAATGACATACTCTTGTCAACCCTTTAGCCCTAAACGTAGTGTTTTCGTGCGCGAATTTTTTCCTCAATGCCCTAAACGTAGTGTTTTTGGACCTGAATAAATATTTTCAAATGCCCACATTTATGTTATAATAAATAAAAACAGCCAACATTTGACATTTTGGCCGTTTTAATTTATAATGAAATAAGGTGTAGATATGAGAATTGCGGTGTGTGATGATTTGCCTGTCTGCCGTCAAGAAATAATTGACGTTGTTACCAAAGGCAACTACTTTAATCAATCAATTGAATGGTTTGAATTTAACAACGGCACCGCCTTGTTAAACGCATTACCGATGAATTACGATGTGGTATTTTTAGATATTGTTCTAAATGACAGCAACGGAATTGATATAGGCGTAGAGCTTCGTAAACGGAACCCAAAGGTGATTTTAATTTTGGTTTCGGCGTATCCCCAATACGCAATCGCCGCCTACGAATGTGAACCACTTTACTTTTTGCCAAAGCCTTTTGTTGACAATGATTTACACCGTGTATTTACCAAGGTAATGCAAAAATACCACTACTACCATCAAACCTATGCCCTACATACAGGCAAACAAATTATTCCGTTGGATATTTTTCAAACGCAATACGTTGATGTTTATAAAAAGCACTTACGATTTCACACGACAAAAGAAGTTTACCAAGAAAAAGGAAGCATCAGTAACATTTACAACCAATTCATCCCCTTTGGGTTTTGTCGGGTTAGTCGCAGTTGTTTGGTAAATATGCATCACATTAAGCGAATTGACAGCCATGACGTAGTATTGCAAAACAACGAACGACTGTTAATCAGCGTACGGCAACGCCCCACGCTTATGAAAACCTTTACCGATTTTTTAAAAAAGAAAAATCTCTTTGTAACCCCAAACATGACCAACGAATCAACCGATGAAAAAACAGCAATATAATCGTTTGAACGTGTTCATATAAAACCATATCGCAATGTAATACAACTAGCACTTATAGTATACAAAACAAAAAAATGTGCGGCGGCTCACTGTTCCCACCAATGAACCGCCACGTTTTTTGGTTTTTTATTAGAAGAATAAACGGAGAATATAATCCAACCACAACATTGTTTTTCCCCCCTCGGCTTTTCTTGGTGTCGTTATAAAACACGAGGGAGGTGAAAAACACCTATACTGGAGTTATCGATGCTAAATCAGGAGTAAGCGTAGTTATGAAGATCGCTATATGTGATGACGAATCAATTTTTCGTAAAGAAATTAAAAAATCATTAATTGAATTCCGCAACACCCATCACATTGAAATTGAGTTATATGAATTCGAAACTGGAATAGAGTTTTTGGATTCACCACTTGTTTTCGATATGGTATTTATGGATTATCAAATGCCGGGATTAAATGGCTTAGAAACTGCACGCGAACTACGCCAAAAAAACCAAATTTTCCACAGTTCTAAAACTCTCGCTCAGCTTCAATCATTACTATCTCCTCATTGCTTTTTTCGTGTTCACAAATCCTTTGTTGTAAATTTACTTTGTATTGATTCATTTACCGATAATCAAATCATATTAACAAATGGAAAACAAATCCCAATTGCCAAGCGAAATTGTTCCAAGTTTAAAAAAGCTCTCCTTGCATTCACAAAAAACAACTATGTGAGGTTATAAAAATGCAACTACTCTTTTTATTTGAAGGATTTATAGCGCTTATATGTCTAGTACTAATTATCAATCGCATATACGGTGAACCATTTAATAAGGGAACCATTATATCCTTATTGGTATATCCTATTGCTATCGTTGGGGTACCGTTTATCGATTATCAAACATTTATGTTATGCTATCCCCTGTTATTAGCATATAACGTAGTAATCTGCAAAGTGCTTTACCACAAAATAAACCTTGGTTCAATTGTATATACAATTATTTTATTGCTAACAACCGTAACTACATTTACTGCTACAATAGTAGCTTTTTTCCCTAATCAAAAAGCAGCGGCAGAAACCATCGCATATATCATCCTTTTGTGTATTTGCTTATTAATCGCACACACCAAAGTAAAATACAAATTACAACTTATCAAAAACATGACCCCACGATTTCTAAAAACAATAATTCTAATACTACTCATAATCACCTCAATCACCAGTACAATGCTATTTTCCGTGTACGATCGTGCCTCAAATCCAAATTGGGTTTCGTTTTTACAACTTCTGATACTAATTATGATGGTATTTGTTTTCGCTCTATTTCCTATTGTTATTAGCCATGCTATTAATAATCAACATTTGAAGCAGTTGACTGCCAACTATCAAAAACAGATCCAAGCGCAAGCAGAACACTACGAAGCTTTGGCAAAATCAAACTTCGAATTGCGGCGATTTCGTCATGATTTTAAAAACGTATGGATCGGTTTAAACCAATTGATCCAATCCAATCAATCTCAAGAGGCGTTGGAATTACTGGAAAACTACCACACTTCGGTCGTGCAAACAACAAACGGCATTTTACCTTTTGATACCGGTAATGGAATTGTAGATGCCTTATTGACCGACAAATATCACCTTGCACAAAAAATCAATACCAATATTGTTTTTGAAGGAATGGTACCACCCAAAGGTATTTCAGCCACCGATTTATGTGTTCTGTTTGGCAATACGGTTGACAACGCCCTAGAGGCTTGCGAAAAGTTCCCGGCTGACAAGCCAAAAGCTATTCACATAAAATGTCAATATGCCGGTGGTTTCTTACTAACATATATCAGCAATCCCGTTGTAGAAAATATTTCGATTCGAAACAATAGTATTCCAACCACTAAAGAAGACAAAGCCTTGCACGGATTTGGACTTTATTCATTGGAACAAATTGTAAAAAAACACGATGGACAAATGAAACTTACTTGTAACGATTACCTATTTGAAGCATCGATCGATCTTTGCGTTACGCAAGCATAAATGTAATACCACCGCATATACCACGGTTTCATAAGGAAGTATGGTTTCCGTTATACAACAAGCCCCTGTTATCGAGCAAGTCTCAATAACAGGGGTACTTATTTATAGTCCTTGTTTAACCAAATAATCCAGCATACGGTACCAGGCGATGATCCCTGCCGCACAGGTCATTTCACCTTGCTTTACCATATGATCCACCTCTTCAAATGAACAAATCCGGGTTTCGATCAATTCTGAAGCCTCACATTGCGGTTCTGCGGTCTTTTGACAATACGCCGCAAACAGATAGGATTTTTCGTTGGATGAACCGAAAGAAGGATACATATATCCCAAATCAATTATCCGAGTGGCAGTGCATCCGGTTTCTTCCAACAACTCCCGTTCCGCTGCCTGGATCGGTTGCTCATTCTCATCAATAATACCACAGGGAAACTCCAATTCAAAACCTTTCAACGCATGACGGTATTCTCGCAAAACCATGATATGTTGATCCTCCAAAATGGGGATCACACAAATTCCCGGCTTCATTTGAATATAGGAAAAAGGAGAAACACCTTTCCCGAAATCCACTTTTTCACATGATACGTTGAAGCGGCCTACATGTATCACTTCGCTGGACATTACCTTTACCATATACAATCATCTCCCATTATAACAAATCAATCATTTTTTGATTTTTCAACCATTTCAGCAATAAATCAGGATGATTCATCAAATCATTCTCATCCCAATACCGGCCGGTATCCGTTTCAAATATTTTCTTGTTGCCGGCATCTTTCTCCACGATATAGTTGGCACATCGCACCACTCGGTTCAAAAAAATCTCCCGTTGCCAAGGATGCATATCCACCTTGATTAGGTTGCCTAACGTGTAGCAACCCATAATCTTGGTAGCCATGGCGCTGTACCCATAAACACCGTAGAATTTGATCCAGCAAGATGGATCGACCTTTAAATTCATACAATACACAGTACCTTTACGACTGGAATTTTTGCTACCAAATGTATCGCGCGACAGAATTCGACGGGTAATGCCATACACCATTTCTTCGGTACCTACCAAAAAATCGTTTTCGTCGATGGGTTCAAACATATTTTCTGCAATTCCGACTTTACACCCCTTACGCTCGTCCAAATGCCAACGATAATACCCAATCACACTTTGCAAAGCCAGATTATGTTCTGCGCCTCCCAGCGCCAGCATGATGGTTTGATTGTTGTATAACTTTTTTGTGTTTTGAGGAAATGGGGTTTGGTTTTTGTCCCATCCATCGGGCAAAACAATATACCGCTTCACCGGAAGAAGGATCCCTCGCCGTGGGCGACCGCCTCGACGAGCGCCCAAGTAGAGTTGGCAAATTTCCAAGTCCATATTTTCCGATTCCGAAACAAATTCAAACAATTCAGGCACCGTTACATATTGCATCCATTCTTTGGCTATACGGTTTTCCTTACTATTGCCGAGATTGAAATACACCCGAATTTTAAACGGTGCATCATCCCGAATTTTGTTTTTCCTTTTCAGTTTTTCATGTTTCTTTTTCAGCCGATTATACTCCATCAAAAAGTAAGAGCTGGAATACAAAACTCCAAATACCGCGTTGCTGCTTAAGGGACGTTTGGTTACATCGGAAAACACCTTATCATCTGCCTTGGAAAAAATGGTCTGCAAAGCAAATTTGCGAAAAAAGTTCCATCTGCGAAATCTGCGAACCCAATTCCACCCCTTGGTATGCCATCGAAAACCAAAGGCATTGATAAATATAGGCAAAAAATATGGGACACCGGAGTAAATTCCCGCCACCGGATAGTCCTTTTCCACATGATGAATCAAACTTTGAGCGGTGTTGATGATTTGGCTGTCTGATACGCTACCTTGATACGCATTCCATAAATCGCTGGGACACCGGGGGCGTTTACGCTTGAATAAATAGCATATGCCTTTCCAAAGCTTTACAGAATAGGATTTTAGGTCTAACAAATTAAAAAACAAGCCGCCAAAATATAAAACAAAAACGATCGATGCAGCAATATATTCTTGGTTATTTATATTCCACAAGAACCTTGTTTTTTCCTCAATAAACTTTGAAAACCCATCGCAAAATATACACAATGCACAAAACACAGAAACCAAAACCAAAACAAACACACAATAACTCTTTGACCACCAAAGCAACCGTCGAATGTCTTTGTCCTTGGCCATGGCTTTTCGCATATCGTCAAAGTGTTTTTTGTCGATATTGTTGTCGGTCAAATAAGTAAACTGTTTTTTTCTGGACAATCGAATTTTTCCCTGTTTTTTCACAATACTCTCTCCTTTTTTGCGTTGCCAAACGGGTATTGTCATTGACACCATTTAGTCTGAATCAGCATATACCATGCTACGCTCGGTTACCATACCAATGGGAGTATTGTGTCGAAAATTCGGAGTGAACGTCGCAAAATGACGATTGTTAATGGTTACAAAACTGTAACCTCAGGTTACAACATTGTAACTTGTTTTGCGAATGCTCGGCGATATAATAAAAGTAGGATCAAGAAAGGACTGTGTGACATGACCAAGCGAGGAATCGGTACGGTATTGTTTTCGTTTTTACTGTTGGTTGGATGTATGGGGTGTTTGCGCACCATGCCGACCACCGCAACACCGTCGGCATCTGACGTAGCGCCGATTTCCCCCATTTCTTTACAAGTAATTTCAACGTCGATTTCCGCCAAAGATGTGAATTGGTATGAGCAGTCTTATTTTTTTGAAAACGGTCAAGCAATTTTGCAATATTCCTCTGAACAGGGAAATGATCTTTTTGCCATTGACCGCAACGGCAAGCTGACAGCCGAATCATATACCTCCCCTGCTATTGACCAACCCACCCCTCCGAAAAAAGGCGCGGTATCGGCAAGAGAAAATTTATATTTTATTCCTCAAAACGACGAATACGCCCTTATGAATTCCGAAGGGGAAAAGCTTACCGAAGCAATTTATACCCAAATCGGTCAATTTTATGACGGAATATGCGTGGTCACCATAAAAGGGCAAGATCATCCCGTTGTTATTAACACCGGCGGCGAAATTTTGGGGAAACTACCCGAAGCATGTACAGGTCGAGCCATTGGTTGCAACATGATTGCAGTACAAACAAAAGAAAACCAACAACCGAAGCAATGGATCTATCACGCAAGCGGTCAGCTATTAACCGATCGTTGGTTTGACACCGTAGGATACGTTTATAACGGGTTGGTACCCGTAACCGCCAATCAAACCTTGTATGTGGTCGATCAACAAGGAAAATTGGTGGAAAACGTTTCTCTTGTTTACGATGCCATGACCACAGTTTACGGAGAAAGCCAAGAAAAAACGCAAACCTATCATCCCTATATAATGAACGAAGATGCTTTGATCATGCCTATAAAGGGACAAGTTGCCGTAGTAAGCATACAGCGAAATCAATAACCGTGTAAAAATGAGAAACAACTCGGTCCAAAGAACGAGGGGCTTCTGGTGCTGGTGACCGGGGTCGAACCGGTACGATGTTGCC
>JAZRFL010000145.1:0-2741 GCA_045661365.1 Acutalibacteraceae bacterium
CCTAAATCCAAAGCACACTGTTGGGACATATCCACAAAAGATGCGTCGGCATAGGTATGTATGGCTTTCCCTTCCACTTGCACACCCCAAGAATCGGATAAGTTGATGATAAAATACAACCCTTTTTCTTTGCAAAAAGCAGACAGTTCAGCAGGGGTTTCAGGCAAATCGGCAATAACGGCCTTGGTGTTTTGGTTCACAAGAGATTCTATTGTGGAACGGGAGAGTTGTTTTTGTTCATTGGTTTTCGCAAACACCGGGGTTGCACCCACGGCGGCGGTGGTCATAGGATCAACGGGATCGCACCAGTCAGCCACAATCACTTGATCTCCAAAACCTATGTTTTTGCTTCGCAAAATGGTTTCCAAAGCGGCGGTAACCGAAAAGGTAACCAATGAACGGCAAACACCGACATGTTTGGCAATTACATCATTGGCGTTTAAAAAGTGAGGTCCAATGGTTCCCCATGCCCCTTCGATAACCGAGCAAAGCAACTTGGCTTCCCTTGCGGTTTTGCTGATATAGTTCATGATGGGCCTCCCTTACTTCAATTCATCCAGATTTTGGTAAACTTTAATAACGGCATTTACAATATCGTCCATATCTTCTTTTTCAGCAAGCAACGTAGCGTGGTATATCCATGCCCCTTCGTGATAGCCGATTTTTTCAGCATTAGGACAGTTGGGGGTTAGGTTAATTTCTCCGCCAATACATTTTTTGGTGTAATCACCCTGCAAACAGGGGAAACTGTAGGCCGGTACATAACCGGTAGTAATCGGTACGCCCTCTGCTTGCACAGCCTCCAAGAAGGTTTTTCGAGAAACCCCTTGCAACAATTCTTCTTTAATCCCCAGTAAATACAAGTGGTAACTGTTGCGAGTAACCATAGGATCTCGTTTCATTGGATACACAAAATCCAATTCTCCAAAACGCCGATCCAAATAAGCGGCATTGTCCATCCGTTTGGTGATTTGGTTAGGCAAGGCATCCAATTGCGTAAGCAAAATAGATGCTTGGAATTCGCTCATCCCATCAGCAAGACCCAAATGGGAATATTCACCTTGTGCATCCACCCCGCCATTTAACATTTGGTTGATTCGTTCATACAAGAGGGTGTTGTTGGTAAGAATAATTCCGCCTTCGCCGCAAGTGAGATTTTTGGAGTTTTGGCAACTAATAGAAGTGGCACTGCCATAGGCAGCAATACCTTTGTTGTTGTATTGGGCACCAACCGCTTGAGCGGCATCGCCAATCAAATACAAATGATATTTTTCGCAAAGAGCTTGAAATGCTTCCAAATCGGCAGGACAACCACCCACATATACCGGCATAATGGCTTTGGTGCGAGACGTAATACATTGTTCGGCCGAATCAGGGGACATTTGGTAAGTTTCCGGATCAATATCTGCAAATACCGGAGTAACGCCTGCATAAATCAAAGAAGAAACGGAAGCGATGAAAGTATAAGGCGGAACAATTACTTCGTCGCCTCTGCCAATACCCAACCCCCGTAAAATCAGTTCAATGCTAACTGTACCGTTGGCAACGGTTAAACAATGTTTTGCGTCGGAATACTTTGCAAACTTTTCTCTGAATTCTTTGTTTTTAGGACCATTCGTTCCCCAAATATTACTATCATAAACCGATTGAATGCCTTTGGCATCGGCAGGAGTAGTTTGCGTCCAGTCAGGGAATCCCTTTTTACGTAAAGGCGTACCGCCTTTGATTGCTAAGTTTGCCATAGTTAACAGATCCTTTGCTGATTATAAAATAGGAATTTCTTTCTGGTATTTTTGGATAAATTGTTCATTGATGGCATCGCCGCCATCCACATTGCTACTGGAGAACACTTCCGGTTCTACTCCACGGTTTTGCAATTCTTCCACCGCGCCACAGGCAATGGATTGCAAAATAGCAGCGCCGATTACGGTGGAGGTAGGACCGCAAGTTTTATCTTTCAACTGCATTGCCGCATCACCAATGCAACCGCAGTTGTCAATCACAATATCGCACAGTTCAAACAACCGTTTGCCGGAAGGGTGACGGGAAGACGATTGTCCCGAATGGGCAAGATTGGTAATGCAAATGACCGTTGCACCCCGTTTTTTTGCTTCGATCGCCATTTCCACCGGTACCGCGTTTCGTCCTGAATTGGAAAAAATAAAGAATACGTCGTTTGCCGTAGGAGAAATACCGTGGTCCAATAAGGTGGCGGCATAACCCGGAAGCCGTTCAATATGGCTGGAACGGGAGGCGCCTGCATGAAGCATCAACGGTTCATCCAAAATAGGGCGAACCTTAACCAGACCGCCGGCTCGGTAGAACAGTTCTTCTGCCAGCATATGAGAATGACCTGTACCGAAGGCATACACCGTGCCTCCTTGTGCCAAAGCATCGGCGGTGGCGACAACGGCTTTTGTTATGGATTGGCTTTGGGTGTTCAGCACCTGATTTAACAGGCGGTGGATTTCGTCAAAATATCGGGTTGTCATGTTCATAACCAATTTCTCCTATCAATACCCAAAGCATCCGCCGCAAACAAAACGGCTCCCCACTCGGGAGGAACGTTGGGCTGTATAATTTCTACCGAGGGGTAGGCTTCTTTTACTTGTTTTTCAAAGGTGCGTCGCACCTGTTGGTTACAAAGCAGCACGCTGCCGTAAATGCCGATTTTGGGGTGTTCCATGTTTTGCAACAGCCGTTTGCCATAGTCAGCCAGTTAAGTCGGATCGTAGCCATGT
>JAZRFL010000146.1:0-1759 GCA_045661365.1 Acutalibacteraceae bacterium
AAATTTCCGGTAATTGATAGATTTTTAATTTGAAGTACTCCCGATCTCTGAAACCATATGCTTGTTTTATCAGCCATCGGATTTTATTATTGAAGCCTTCCATTTGCGCATTGCTGATATGGCGGAACGTCCAGAAGGAAACAATACCTTCCAACTTATCGCGAATTGTTCTTGCCATTGTTTTCATTTCCGAAATGTCAGACTTTTCTGCAGCTTTACACCAACGCAAAAATGCAAAGCGTGCATGCCAGGAATCCGTTGCCGTTCTGTAAATACTGCGCAACGCTTCCTTCAACATATAAGCATCAATCAAACTTTGAAATTTCTCCCTCATATTATTTAATATTACTTTGCCATCTTCCGGTAAATTTTCTTTATTCATAAGAAAAATAAAACGCAATCCTTTTATTTGTTTACGTTGATAATCATCCATTTTTGCGGTAAGTCTTCGCCGTACGGCATCTAATTTATCATTCATCAATTTGATGACATGAAAATGATCAAATACTATATGCGCTTTAGGAAAGTTTTCAGATATCCATGAATAGTAAGAGTTTGCCATATCCATTGTTACTATTTTCAGTTTACTTTTCTTTAACTTTTTTAATGCGCCTGACAACGCTGCAATACCTTTTCCTTCTCCAACATGAATAACAGCTCCCGATTGTAAATCTCGGACTATTGTTAAAAAATGTTTATTTCTCATCCCTCTCCCCACATGAATTTCATCAATCCCGATCGCCTTGATATGTGCTGTTTGAATACGGTAATATTTCTTTTGTAGATGTTTCTTTTCCAATTCTTTTATCGTATGCCATCGTAATCCGTAGAAGTCGGCAAGGGCTTTGATACTGATGTGCTGACGAAGTTCCAAAATCGTTCGTTCCAACGCTTTTGTCAGTCGGGATTTAGGATGGGATAAAAATGGTATATGTTCTAAAGCACGATGATGACAATGATGACAATACAGTCGATGTATTGTAAATTCCAATACAATCTTGCGACAACTACCAAGGGGTTCTCCGCGAACCTGGCGGACTCGAAAGGGTTCCACTGTTATTGAGGCGGAACCACAGAATGGACATTGATGTTTGGTGCGTCTTAAATAAATTGTTGCACTATTTTTGGAATATTTTATTTTTTCCTGTTGAAATCCGCGCACTTTCTGTGTATAGTATAGATTGACCGACATTGTATTTCTCCTATTGTTTTTTTTTGGCTATTAAACTATAGGTACAATGTTGGTCTTTTTCAATTCCGTCTTTCTCTTTTTTCTATTTTTCTGCGTGTTTTGGCACAAACCGTCGAAGAACCGGATTTATGCAAGAAAAGAACTCAACGTCCGAATAAGCAACGATGAATCTGAAACCAGTGCCAACGGCACGGCACAGTACAGCCCATGGTGGAGCGTTAGCGTAACCATGGGTATAAGACATCGAACTATATTGCCTAAGACCGGCATTGACGGATATGGCGTTCCGATACGGAATGGCATATTCGCCAATGCAATGATTTTCCGGATATGTCATTGCCACCACGATGCCGCCAGTTTCTTACGAAACGCCGTCAACGCGGTGGCTGTCATTATGCCAATTCTGATGTTTTATCCCCAGGGTTCCGCTACGCTTCACCCGGGGCTTTACTGTACGGTGCCGTTGACATTGTTTTTCAATTCACAGAAGATTCTCGGAATAAGCTGGGGTTCAATTTTGTCTTTTTCCTTTTTCTATTTTTCTGTGTATTTTGTCACAAACCGTCG
>JAZRFL010000147.1:0-1729 GCA_045661365.1 Acutalibacteraceae bacterium
TGCGCCCTTGTCAACAACATCTGCCGCCGATGCGGAATCGGATGCCATCTTGACCAATGCACCACCAACGGCAACACCAGTGCCGATAACCGCAGTGCCGACCTTCGCAACCGTTTTCCCGGCAGCGGCTAATTTCTGACCAGTGGTTTGCGCCTGTTTGTCTGTCTTTGCCAGACTGTCATTTGCTTCATCGGTATCAATAAAAATTGAACCCACCAGTTTGAACAGATTCAACCTATGTACCTCCTTACTTCCTCGACATCATCCATGATTTCTTCCGTGGGTCTGATGTCTATATCTGAACCGACTAAACGGTTCTTAAAATCTTCAAATTCAATGAAATTCATGCGTTTTAATATCATGTGCGGCAACAATTCGACCCATTGCGCCCACGCACGTGATTCACGCTGTTTTGTGCGTATCTCGGCGAATAAATCCCACGCCACATCGGTGTCCAGTTCTTCGATTTCTGTAACCGTCCACCCATACCGTTCTGCGAAACTGTCTATTATTTCTGCTTTCGAATCAGTTCCGCAAGCGAGTGAAAAAAACCACGCCAATGGTCAATATCTACAGTTTCAATCAGTTCCCGGATTTTCTCAGCAAATTCTTCCAGATCCATTTCACGAAGGTCTGGTATACTAATCTCCATAGGACTCGACAGGAACGCAAAAAACGCCTTTTCTGCCGATTCAGTGCCGCAGTTCGCTAAGATGTTCATAACCAGTTCCAGACCCAATTCTGTCTGTTCTTTTGTATCAATCTTGCCATCTTTAACCAGTTCTGCCATGCGGCGCATTTCGTCCTTTATACCGACCTCACGCACAACACGCAGTGCCGCAAACAAATCCTTACTTTTTAGTGTTCTCATACAGACCTCCTAATAGAAAAAAGGCAGAAGAAAGGTTTTACCCAATCTCCTGCCCTCCAGTATTTACATTGTATTCACATTGTCATTACGCCGAAACCGCAATAGCCGGGAAACTGTCTGCCATGTGTGTCAGGAAAGTCAGCGCATTCAAAGTCAATGTTGCTCTGGATGCATCAATGACTACCCTGTCCTTAACTACGCCCCGGTCACCGTCTGCGTTAATCTCACGGAATTCACGCTCAACAGTGAACTGCGAACCGCCACGGGTCAGCGCAACATCCGTGCCAGCAATCGAAACAATTCCTGCACCAAGCAAAATCGTTCCAGATGCCGTGTCAGATGCGCCACCGCTGTATGCGATTTCCCACGGTTCTTCCATGTCACCGTCAGTCAGTGCCATGTAATCCGTGTTGCTGTAGGCAGCCGCAAACTGAAGCTGTGCAACCGTATCGTCCTTTTCGACCATCGTCAGGTCAATGTTGGACATATTGATTGCATTCGGCAGCGTGATTTTTACCAACTTGCCGTTCTTCGTTTTGCCACGCCATTCAACAACCTTAAAATCCTGCGTTGTGACAATGCCTGTACCCTTAATGGTAATTGCCATTTGTCAACTCCTTCTCCAGAATGCCCTTATCGGTCACCCCGGTATCGTAAACCTGACAGTCTATTCGGACTATGCCGTGAATAATTGTTTTGTCAGGATCGTCAACCGTACCAGATGAACCATTGTAGAATGTTGGAAAAATGCCCCACTGCGGTTCATTCAAGAATTCCAAGTCTCTGACAATGGCATCCATAATGTTGAAAACTTCTGTTTCTCTGCGACCCCACACATCAAAGTGTAAACTGTAATCG
>JAZRFL010000148.1:0-1012 GCA_045661365.1 Acutalibacteraceae bacterium
TGCCGCCCAAGCCGATACGCCACCAGTTATTGTCCGGGTCGGTTAAATCCTTAATCAGAATTTGTTCCAATACTCCACTGGTATCATTATAAACGAACTTAATGTATCCATTTGTAGCCGATTCAAGAACCTCGGCAGCACGTTTGGCGGCTTCGGTCTGGACATCCACGTAATTGGGTACATCGTTCAGTTTGTCGGCAGATTCAATCGTGGTCTGCGTGATACCCGGCTGCACGGTCTTTCCCAATGTCAGCACGTTACTCGCAGGATTATTTAAGTTCATTGTCAGTTCCAGCACCGGGAAACGTGTGTCAAGATTGTGCGGCTCGGAAATAATCCTGACTTCATCGTATAACCGAATGCTGTCAATCTGTTCATCTGCCAGATTAAGGTCAAACGCTTTTGCTTCAATCGTGACATCCTTAAACTGGTTTGCAAGATAGTTCACGCCGATGTTGTACAAATCGTCAGGATCTTCCACCGAATCCCAAATCCGTGCTTTAACCTTCCGACCGATTTCCGAAACAAGCGTGTTGTCCTCAATTCGGTCTGTCTGCCGCTGATCTGTTTCGATGGTCAACCGCAGATCTACCCCTTCGACCGTCTGTTCATCCTCTGGCAACCTTGCGCCCAACGGAATCAAAACTGAAACCAGTTCAGATGCATCGGATTCCCGGATGAAGTCAATCAGATTGCTGCCAATACGAATTGTCTGAAGTGTATCACCGTAATCTTCCGAATAATCTAAATACCGCTTGCCATCGGTCGGACTGTACCGCATCCGTAGATAACCGCCGACCTTGCCGATGATATTTTTCTGAAGCATATCCAGAACAGTTTCGTAATTACTCGACCATCCAAGGTTGTGTTCGGTGTGTGTGGTCTGCACATTTCCGACCGCAATCAGCTTGTCCGGGCATTGTGCGTTATACTGCGTAACCGCAATGTTCAAAATGTCGCTCACGTTCTGCGAATTATATCTGTGCGGCGGCATCAGCGCATGGTTGTAGTA
>JAZRFL010000149.1:0-6930 GCA_045661365.1 Acutalibacteraceae bacterium
ACATGGCTACGATCCGACTTTGCTGTCACATGTGTGTGATTCATATGTTGGACTTTGGCAGAACCCCCTTTTGTAAAAGACCGTTTTTTGAATAAGGTAGGTGCTAATATGTTTAACAACCCCAATCGAATGATCGTGTCGTTACGCAAAGCGGTCATATGTATGCTAACCGTTACCCTTATGCTCTCTATGGTAGTCAGCTTACCGTTGACAGCAAGAGCCGACGTGTTGTACGGAGATGCGAATGCAGACCAAAGTGTAAATGCCTCTGATGCTTTGGAGGTTCTCAAGAGTGTCGTAGGCAAGGTGATCTTTTCCGAGGCGCAGCAATCGGTGGCAGACGTAACAGGTGACGGCTTGGTTAACGCTTCAGACGCCCTGGATATTTTAAAGTTTGTTGTTGGAAAGATCGATCGTTTCAATGCCGATATCATCAATAATATGACCGCGGAAGAACGGTACTATTATAATCGAGATCAAGCGTATAAGGTAAATTACGCCGATTTTGAGAACCCTGTTGAAATCAGTGCCGACATGACACCGCAAGAAGTGGTGGAGAAAATGGGCGGTACGCCGGAAACGGGAGACGTACAAGGCTACCAAACCACCGAGGACGGCAAACTTATCTATACGCCCTTGTCTACCGAGGCCAAGCGTTTGGGCAACCTCTCGAAATACAATCCTGCACAAAAATTGAGCGGTAAAGTGACCTTAAACGGTACTACGGTGGAATACACCATTCCAAAAAACGTGACTGCATATGATATGGTTCCCATTACCTATTCGGTTACTTCTACCCGTGGCGAAACGGTACATTTGGAAGCAAACGCTTTTGAAGATCCCCAACGGTATCTCTCAGCCAATGGTTCTTATTTCGATTGCAATATGCCGGGAGAAGTCGCCGTAGATATTACCTATGAGGGTTATGTTAACGGATATGATAACGAGGATCATCCCAAACTGAATGCTGACCCGACCAAAGACGTGCAAGGGGTGCAGTATCCCGCTTTTGATACCACCGAGTTAAAAAAATCAGGTAATATTCAAAGTGGTTCAAGCTATACTTGGTTTAAATTTTCTTATAAAAACACAGGCAACACCATTTTGGACGCCGAAGGTAACAGCGCCTTCCGTTTCGCTCCCAAGCTGTATAAGCTGATCGATGGCGAATGGACCTATTATAGTGATAACCCCAACTGGTATTATCCCTTGTTGGATTACGTGTATCCCGGTGAAAACGGCGAATTTTGGGTGTTGTTCAACGCCGCAAAGGGGTATGCAGGTAGCCACGGATTTGATCCGGGCGAATACCGCATGGTCATTTACGGTATGATGCGTAGTGAGCACGATCGGTATATGTATGACGAAAATGCATTGGCAGGCCGTGCAGTAACCACAGCTACATTTGAATTTACCGCTACCCAAGCAGGGGAGGTAACACAACCCGGACAGGTAATTTGCGACAATCCCAATGCACCGGATCGCAACGGTTGGTTAAAGGATTTTGAAGAATTCATGACCTCCTTTACCCTTTTGGAAAATGTAGGGACACAAAAAACCACTGGGACCATGTATATTCAGCCGGCTCCTTGGACTCAACAGATCGTGTTAAAGGTGCTTCATGGCAACACCATGGAAATGGCCCAAGTAAACCTGCCTGTTCAAGTGGAGTCGGATTCCATTCAAGTGAATTTGAACCCCTTTAACAAAAACTATGTGATCAAGGAAGACGGCACCCGCGAACCCATGGTCATGACCCAAAACATGACCGATATGCGGGGACATATTGACCGCGGACCGTATTGTAACGATATTATTCTCAACGAGATCTTGAATATCAAAGAGGCGGGCATTAACACCCTTACCACCACCCAAGCATATACCGGCGATTATA
Organism: Acutalibacteraceae bacterium; assembly: GCA_045661365.1. GTDB lineage: Bacteria > Bacillota > Clostridia > Oscillospirales > Acutalibacteraceae > UMGS1484. The sequence goes on from JAZRFL010000149.1 coordinate 1,895, forward strand.
CCGGCACGTATGATATGACTCGGTATATGTTGGACTTTGCCCGTAAATTAGGTTTTAATTACGAAGGCCATGCCTTGTATCCTTACCGTTATTCGTTGGCCGTTTCACGTGTACGCGCTTCTAACCCTTCCTTGGATTTGGGCGGTCGTGTGGACTTTACGGGGCTTACCAATGTGGATGCCGCCAACGGCGTGTTGGCTCGCTGGAATATGCTCCGTTACGGTGATTTTTATGTGTACGATAAGGTGACCAAAGAAATCCCCATTTCGGTGGAAGAAAACTATGGTTGGATGACCTATGCTTCCAACGTGCGTGACCATATTAGTGAGCAAACCGATTCTGTTTTCCGTCAGTGGCTTAAATCTGCCTATAACAACAACATTGATGCGCTGAATCAAAAGTATGATGCATCGTATGCCGATTTTGCCAACATTTCGGTAGTGGAAGAATCGCTGGCAAATGTGTTCAATGGTGACGTTTTCCACGATTGGAGTGCGGCGTCGATGGAATACGATTTGTTCCGTACGGTCGAACGGGTAAACAACTATAAAGAAATGCTCAAATATACCGGCATTGAAAATGCCAAGGTATATCTGCGTAGCGAAAATGCCGTATTCATGGTGCCCGGAATTTCACAAACAACCACCAATCCTCATTATCGTCATATGTATTACGAACAACGTCGTGCCGCTTTGGTTCCCGAAATTTTAAAGGCTTCGGGTGTGGTTTATGGCGACAGTAGTTATTGTTGGACTCCTTATCGTGACTCCGAAGTGTATGAATTGACGCGGCAAGCAGCCAAATATGGCTTTAATACCGCCAAAACACCTTCGTTTGCCCATATGCAAGACGTGGCAATCAATGATTCGGTAGGAAAGTACGAATATTCCGACAAAATGTGCCTTGACAGTTATGTTATGGGATGTCAAATCAATACGGTCAGTTCTTTGTTCACTTGGTGTAAAGCCATTTACGAAGCAGGCGGCGTTCCCGGTACTATGTGGATGGACTATGCTTGCGATTTGTACGTGACTTCTACCCAATACAAAGAGTTGCAATTTTTGAACAAAAAGTTCAAAGAAATGTTGGCTACCGAAGAAGGTAAGGCTTGGGCGACTGCTACTCCCGAAGAAGCCAAGCAAAACCCTGTGGCAAATGTGGCTACCGGTGGTTACAGCTTCCCTGAAAGCTATTTGGATCAAGAATTGGCAGACCTTGTGCGCTATAATCAAATTTTGGATTATTGCAATAAAAACTAAGCTTTTTACTTCCTCCCGCAGGGGCGGTTTCCCCTCTTTTTTCCCCGCCCCTGCATTGGAAAAAATAAAACAAGGCAACGCTTCGTGCCAAAGCGTTGCCTTGTTTCTTTTCTTTATTTATTTGGTGGTTATTGGGGCTGATAAAAGAAAATTGCTTGCGCGTTTTTGTTGGGTTCTTTGGGCGGCAGGGCGGCATATCCCAAAGCGGCCATGCCATATACCACGTGGTCGGCGGGAACGCCGACCTTGGTCAATATCTGCCGAACTTCGGGAATGTCACAGGTGGCATTGAGTTGATTGATCCATACCGAACCGATCCCTAAACTGTGGGCGGCCAAAAAGATGTTCTGCAAAGCGCAAGAGCAATCGGCGCAGCCGTGTCGACTGCTTCTGTCGTTGGTGGCTATGATCACCGCTGTGGGTTTGTAAAAATCGTAATCTTCCCCGCGACCGTCGGCCTTGCCAACCACTTTGGCAAGTTGTTCTATGGTGGGGATATGATCGATCACCGTAAATTGCCAGGTTTGGCGATTCATACCGCTGGGGGCATAAATGGCGGTGGTTACAATGGTTTGTAAATCTTCTTTGGTAATGAGTTTGTCGGTAAACCCGCGAATACTGCGACGGGTAAGTAAATTTTCTATAACAGGGTTCATAACAGTCGCCTCCTTGTTTGATATTGTACCATGGATGAAGGGGAAAAGCAAGAAATTGCATGTTTTTTAAAATAATTCTTGACAAATGGGTTTTATCTGCTATAATAATCAGGTGTTAAGCAGTTTTGGTTTACAAAGCAATTTTTATTTACACCCATTAGGAGGGTTGCTTGTGGCTAAAGACATGAAGTTCGCCTTGTTGTTTGACTTGTACGGCGAGCTGCTCAGTTCTCGACAACGAGAAATTTTTGAAGGGTATTACAGCGACGACCTCAGCCTTTCGGAATTGTCCGAAGCTTACGGCATTACTCGTCAAGGTGTTTTGCAAAACATTCGTTCGGCAGAACATAAATTGTTGGAAACCGAAGAGAAATTACAATTGTCCCAAAGCTTTTTGCGCAATCGCAAACGAGCGGAACAAATCGAGACCCTTGCCAACCTGTTGGCACAAAAGGGCAATCCTGCAGGCGAAGAAATCGCATTTCTGGCTCGCCAAATGCAAGAGGAGTTATAAAAAGGGGGGGACAGCATGGCATTTGAAGGATTAACCGAAAAACTTGCCAAAGCCTTTAAAAACATGAAAAATCGCGGTCGCTTGACCGAAAGCGATGTAAAAGAAGCCATGCGCGAGGTTCGGTTGGCGCTGTTAGACGCCGACGTAAACTACAAGGTCGCCAAAGATTTTACCGCTTCGGTTACCGCCCGTGCCATTGGTGAAAATATTACCGAGAGCTTGACTCCGGCACAAATGGTTATAAAGATCGTAAACGAAGAATTAACCAACCTTATGGGTGGGGGAGAAGCACGGATCAATACCGCTTCCAAAGGCCCCACGGTTATTATGATGTGTGGCTTGCAAGGGTCTGGTAAAACCACCCATGCCGCCAAGCTTGCCAAAATGCTTCGCGCCAAAGGAAGCCGTCCTCTGTTGGTCGGGTGTGACATTTACCGTCCCGCCGCTATTGACCAATTAAAGGTGGTAGGTGGCAAAGCCGAAACACCGGTATTTGAAAAAGGTACGCAAGATCCGGTGAAAACCGCCAAAGAGGCATTGGCTCACGCCAAAGATTACGGCAACGACTACGTGATTTTGGACACCGCAGGTCGTCTGCACGTAGACGAACAACTCATGGACGAGCTCAAACGTATGAAGTCGGCGGTAGAGCCCAACGAAATTTTGTTGGTGGTCGACTCCATGACCGGGCAAGATGCCGTAACCGTTGCCAAATCGTTTGACGAAGCCTTGGGTATTGACGGTGTTATTCTGACCAAGTTAGACGGTGATACCCGCGGCGGTGCTGCTTTGTCGGTTCGCGCGGTGACAGGGAAACCGGTAAAATTTGCCGGTACCGGTGAAAAATTAGAAGATTTAGAAGTATTTCACCCCGATCGTATGGCTTCCCGTATTTTGGGAATGGGTGATATTCTTACTTTGATCGAGCAAGCCGAAAGCCAGTTGGACGAAAAAAAGGCCGAAGAAATGGCTCGCCGCTTGCAACAAAACAAATTTGACATGAACGACCTGCTGGAGCAGTTCGGTCAAATCAAAAAAATGGGTTCCATGAAAAAAATGTTGGGCATGATCCCCGGCATGGAACGCAAGTTAAAAGACGTGGAGATCGACGATCGTCAAATTTTGCGTACCGAAGCCATTATTCTTTCCATGACCCCTGCCGAGCGGGCAAAACCCGAGCTGATCAACCCCTCGCGTAAACGGCGAATTGCCGCCGGTTGCGGTATGAAGGTAGAAGATGTCAATCGTTTGCTCAAACAGCACGAGCAAATGAAGCAAATGTTCAAGCAATTCAGCAAGGGCGGCAAAAAAGGCAAACGCTTTGGCAGAGGCATGAACTTGGGTGGCATGGACGGTATGTTACCGCCCGACTTTAAACTTTAGTTTTCAACAGCAATGCTGCTGAATCAATAGTATTTACGTATTTCACAGGAGGTGAAAGACATGGCAGTAAAAATGAGATTGCGTCGTATGGGTGCCAAAAAAGCTCCCTTCTACCGCATTGTAGTAGCAGACGGCAGAAGCCCTCGTGATGGCCGTTTCATCGAGGAAATCGGTTATTACAATCCGCTGGAAAAGACCCCTGTGGTTAAAATTGACAGCGAAAAAGCAAAGCAATGGCTGGCAAACGGTGCTCAACCCACCGAAACGGTTAAAACTTTGTTGAAAAATAACGGTATCATCTAACTCTGAATGGGAGGTATAATTATGCAAGAACTTCTTATCACGCTGGCACAAGGTTTGGTAGAAGATCCTACCGCTGTTACCGTAACAGTGGACGATGTCAATGAAGAAGGCATCGTGGTTTACCATCTGCATGTTGCAGAAGGTGACATGGGTCGTGTGATCGGCAAACAGGGTCGTATTGCAAAAGCAATCCGCACTGTTATGCGCGCCGCCGCAAGCCGCAACGATCAGAAGGTTGCTGTGGAAATCGACTAGTTTTTCCAGACCCCGCAGTCAATTAGGAATACCCTTACTTCGACACTTACCGTCAACCAACCGACCTTGCCACAGCAAGGTCGGTTGGCTTTTTTATAACAATTTTTATTTTTTTGAAATTTTGGTGAGTCAAAACACCATCTCCATCGTTTAATAAATGAACAGAAAAAATTATTGCAGGATGTTGTGCCTAATGGTATACTGAAAGTGACCTAAATGAAAAGGTAAAGGAGCGATAGACATGAAAAAAATCCTGGCTGTTTTGTTGAGCGTTGTTTTGTTGTTGATTCCGCTGACGGTTCAAGCAGAACCTGTTGCTATGACAGAGGAAAACATGACGCTCTTATATGGGGACGTGTCGGGTGACGGTACGATTGCCGCCGTTGACGCCTTGATGATTCTCCAATCGGTGGTGGGTAAAATCACCCTGACCGAACCGCAACAAGATGTTGCCCGCGTTACTGCGGGAACAGGCACGCCCGATGCCGCCGATGCGTTGGAAGTACTGCAATACGTGGTGGGCAAAATCGAGGTGTTCTCCCGATTTGGTGAAATGATAACGGTGAAAGAATTTTACTTGATTCCCAATGCGAAAGGAAGCGGTCCCAGTTATTCATTTGTAGACCTAATCGAAACCTATGAACAATACGAGGATTTAATTAAAAC
>JAZRFL010000150.1:0-6104 GCA_045661365.1 Acutalibacteraceae bacterium
AGCGAACAGAAAGGTACCAATCACCGCCAATCAAGCGAATCAACAATACCGCTACCAACAAAATGCCGCATAACACGATTTGCGATATTGCGTGATCAAAATAAGAGTCGCCTGTATTGGTGATTCTTTTTCGCTTTTGGGAAGATCTGTTTGTTTGGTTGTTCATGCACTCACCTCACCTATCTCTATGCAACAACAAGGGGGAAAATGCTTGACAAACGTCACGAAACAGAATAAAATAGAACTGTGACTGAGTTGAACGGTCGCGCAATTGAAACCGACCTTATCAATCGGTGGATCTTGTGAGGAAAGTCCGAGCTCCGCAGGGCAGGATAACGGCTAACAGCCGCCGAGGGCGACCTTAGGGAAAGTGCAACAGAGAGATACCGCCGACAATTTGTCGGCAAGGGTGGAAAGGCGAGGTAAGAGCTCACCGGCGTGCAGGAGACTGCACGGCCATGTAAACCCTATCCGGAGCAACATCGACCGAAACCATACGTCTGCCCGACGTGTTTCGACGGATGGCTTGAGCGGCAAAGCAATTTGTCGTCGAGATAGATGATCGTTTTTAACAGAACTCGGCTTACAGACTCAGTCACACCACTTGAATTTTTGTAGGGGCTCGTAACAGCCCCTTTTTTTGTAGGTGATCCCATGAAAGAAATCGCCCATATCTATACCGATTTTCCCACCAAATTCGGCATTCCCCGTCAAAGCGGATTGATTGACGAGTTGGTTGGCAAGATCGTATTTACCAAAGAATATCGCGATCCCCAAGCGTTACGAGGGTTGGAGGAATTCTCTCACCTATGGTTGATTTGGGAGTTTTCGGAAAATCTGCGGGAGGGGTGGACCCCCACCGTACGACCCCCGCGGTTGGGCGGCAACAAACGGGTAGGCGGATTTGCCACTCGTTCTCCTTTTCGACCCAACCCCATTGGACTTTCTTGCGTGAAATTGATTGACATAAAGCACGAACGGGAAGGAACGGTACTATACGTCAGCGGTGCCGATCTGATGAACGGAACCCCCATTTACGACATTAAGCCTTATATTCCTCTCACCGACTGCAAGCCCGAGGCCACCGAGGGGTACACCACGCATACCAAGCAACATTTTTTGACGGTGAACTTTCCCGAAGCGTTGTTACAGCAAGTTCCCTCAGACAAACGAACAGCGCTGATACAGGTGTTGGAACAAGACCCTCGCCCCTCGTATATAAACGACCCGGACAGAGAATACGGGGTGTTTTTCGGCAATCAAAACATTCGATTTACGGTAAATGAACAGACGTTAACCGTACTCCATGTAGAACAAACAAATGAGGTGCTACCATGAAACAGATTCATTTATTGTGCAACGCTCACCTTGATCCGGTTTGGCAATGGCAACGTCCCGAAGGCATGGGGGAAGCTATTTCCACTTTTCGTATTGCTGCAGACTTTTGCGAGCAAAACAAAGGGTTTGTTTTTAATCATAACGAATCGCTGTTGTACGAATGGGTAGAAGAATATGACCCCGCTCTGTTTAAACGAATTCAAGACCTTGTCAAGCAAGGCAAGTGGCACATAATGGGCGGATGGTATTTGCAACCCGATTGCACCATGCTGTCGGGAGAATCGTTCATTCGTCAAATTGAAACGGGAAACCGTTATTTCATGGAAAAATTCGGGGTAAAACCCATTACCGCCATGAACGTAGACCCCTTTGGTCACACCCGTGGTTTGGTGCAGATTTTGGCAAAAACAGGGTATGAAAATTACTTGTTTATGCGTCCCAACGGCATTGTACCTCAGCGAGATTTTATTTGGGAAGGTTATGACGGCAGTCGTGTGTTGGGGCATTGCCTGTGGGCGGCTTACCGCACACCAAAAGGACAAGCAGGGCCCAGAGTGGCGGGTTCTCTCGCTTTAGAAGGAGATTCCAATTTAGTGCTGTGGGGCATTGGCAACCATGGCGGCGGCCCTTCCAAAGAAGATTTGGACAACATCAACGCAATCATTGCCGCCCATCCCGATATTCAAATCACCCATTCGGACTGCAACACCTACTTTGCCACGGTTGACCCTGAAAAATTGCAGGTGATCGATCGCTCTATGGTACACTGCATGGTGGGTTGCTACACCGCTATGGTACGCATTAAACAAATGCACCGTGCTTTGGAAAACAAACTGAATCTGTGTGAAAAATTGTTGGCAGTCAGCGGTATTGAGTATGATAAAAAAGAATGGGAGCAAGCCCAAAAAGCGCTGATGTTCAACCAATTTCACGACATTTTGCCCGGCTCTATGGTCAAAGCGGCAGAAGAGGATTCCATTCGTCTGTTCCATTATGGCGATGAAATTGCCACACGACTGATCACCAAAGCCATGTTCAAATTAAGCGAGCATCAAACCCCCGCCGCCGAAAACACCATTCCTGTTATGGTGTTTAACCCCCACCCCTATGCGGTGGAAGCCGATATTCCCGTAGAATTTATGTTGCAGGAACAAAACCGCAATGAAAACGAGGTAACCCTTGCCACTGCCTATGACGTAAACGGAAATCCCTTGCCCACGCAAAACATAAAAGAAGGCAGTAACATTACCATGGACTGGCGCAAAGCCTGCGCCTTCCATGCAAAATTAGAGCCCATGCAACTGAATCGTTTTGATTTGCATTTGGCAGTTGAACCCCTTCCCCGCCGTCCCATTTTCCCTTGCGAAGAAACCCAAACCCATTTTGTGGTAACCACCAAGGATTTGACGGTAACAATCAACAAGCAAAGCGGTTGGATCGACCAATACACCGTAAACGGCAAGGACTATTTGTGTGCCGAAAGCGGCAAAATTCGGGTATATACCGCTGATGAAGACCCATGGGGCATGGTGATTGGCGGATATCATGAATGCATAGGCGAAATGACTTTGGTTTCTGACCAAGAAGCCAATCGTATCAACGGTTGTCCCTTTGCCGCCACCCCCAACGTACGTGTAATTGAAAACGGTGACGTGCTTTGCAAAATTCAAGCCACCTTTGGCTTTGAAAATTCTTATGCCATTGTGACCTACACCATTCCCAAACAAGGCGAACAGGTAGACCTGCACCTGAAAACGGTGACTGCCGATGCCAACCGAGTTTATAAATTGTGCTTTGACACCAACTTTGACCAACCCGCCTTTGTGGGACAAACCGCATTTGGTCGCGAGGTTATGTTAAACGGTGAGCGAGAGGTAACTTACCAAAAATGGTGCGGCATGGAGCAAGATGGCAATGGATTATATTTGCTCAATCGCGGCACTTACGGTGGCAGTTGTGTGGAAAACCGCCTGCAAGCTACCCTGCTTCACACTGCCGCTTATTGCGCCCACCCGATTCCCGAACGGCAGTTGGTAGACACCGACCTGCACTTGGACCGCATGGACGTGGGGCAACGAGAATTTGACTTTGCCCTAACCACCAAGGGAACTTGCATTGACACGGTAAGTGAACAATTCAACCAACCTCCTCAATCCCTGGTGTACTTCCCCAACGGTGACGGAAAGCTCCCCGACACGACTTTGACCTTGGACAACACGCAAGTTGTGCTGTCTTGCTACAAGCCGTTGGATCATGGCAAACGCTTGATTCGATTGTTTAATCCGTTGAACAAGGACACAGACGTGACCTTAACTGTGAACGGTACAGCCTACTCCTTACACCTTACCTCCTTCGAGGCTGCAACCTATCGGTTAGACGAAACGACCCTTGCTCCTTGTGATATGATTCAACTGTAATAAATCACCCCCGACACAACGGTGTCGGGGGTCTGCTTTTTTTGTTACTGAATTTCGGTTACCTTGTAGCCTTCTTTTTCCACGAGCTCTTTCAACAGTTCGCTTGCAACGTCCTTTTCCAAGGTTACCACCGCCGAATCGGTCGCATGGTCTACTTGTGCCTGAGTTACGCCGTCTACGGCTTCCAGTACGGTTTTTACCCGTCCCGAGCAATGGGGGCACATCATGCCCTGAATCTTCATGGTTTTGGTCATGGTTTTATCCTTCTTTCTTTTATCATTTACTTTGCGATCACGACGAGGAGCGTGCGGATTTAAAAAGTTCAGCCGTAATGCATTTGTCACCACGCAAAAGCTGGAAAGGCTCATGGCGGCGGCGCCGAGCATGGGGTTCATCTCCCATCCCGTTAGGCCGATAAACACCCCTGCCGCCAAAGGAATGCCAATCACATTATAAACAAATGCCCAAAACAGATTTTGCTTAATGTTGCGAAGCACCCCACGGCTTAGTCGAATAGCGGCAGGCAGATCGGCAAGCGTGCTGTGTATGAGCACCACGTCGGCGGCATCGATCGCCACGTCGGTGCCCGCCCCAATGGCAATTCCTACATCGGCACGGGTTAAGGCGGGCGCGTCGTTTATGCCGTCCCCCACCATAGCAGTTGTCCCTGTCCTTTGCAATTCACGAATCACGTTCTCTTTCTCGTGAGGCATTACTTCGGGAATCACACGATCAATTTCTGCCTGCTCGGCAATAGCAAGGGCGGTTTGTCGGTTGTCCCCTGTGAGCATAACCGTTTGAATCCCCATATTGTGCAAAGCAGTAATGGCGGCGGGACTTTCTTCTTTTATCACATCTGCCACAGCGATCATGCCGTAAAACTTTTCTTTCGTACCAAACAAAAGTGGGGTTTTTCCTTGATTCGCCAAGGCCTGCAATTGGTCAATTCGGCTTTTTTCGAAGACGTGATATCGCTGTGCCAAACCCAAGTTACCGCCAAACAAAAGTTGTCCGTTTTGCATAGCGGTTACTCCTTCACCAACCAGAGCGGTAAAGGATTCCACCCCTTTTGGCGTCAAGCCTTTTTCCTCGCCGCAAGCGACAATAGCACGGGCAAGCGGGTGTTCGCTGTTTTGCTCTAAATCAAAAGCGATTGCAAGCAATTCGTCGGAAGTGGCATCATCGGCAGGAAGCAAATCGGTCACATGCGGTTGCCCTTTGGTGATGGTGCCTGTTTTATCCAATGCAACAATTTGGATTTTTCCCGTTTGCTCCAAAGCGGTGGCGGTTTTAAACAGTAACCCGTGTTTGGCACCCACACCGCTACCCACCATAATGGCAACGGGCGTGGCAAGTCCCAAAGCACAAGGGCAACTGATCACCAATACCGAAATGGCACGTGCCAAAGCAAAACCAATGGGTTGCCCCAAAAATGCCCAAATCGCAAACGCAACAAGTGAAATGCCCATAACCACGGGCACAAATACGCCCGAAACCTTGTCGGCAATTTTAGCAATCGGCGCCTTGGTGGCGGCGGCATCGCTTACCATTTGAATAATTTGTGCAAGTGTGGTATCTTGTCCCACACGGGTTGCCTCACACCGCAGAAATCCCGACTGATTGATGGTAGCCGCCGAAACCGAATCTCCCACGGTTTTGTCAACCGGCACGCTTTCCCCGGTAAGTGCCGACTGATTGACAGCACTCATCCCCTCTAACACGCGACCATCTACGGGGATTTTCTCACCGGGACGTACCACAAACACGTCCCCTACCATCACTTGATCTAAGGGGAGTCGTACTTCGCCACCCTCACGCACAACATTGGCGGTTTCGGGGGCAAGTGCCATAAGTTTTTGCAAAGCAGATGTGGTTTTGCCTTTAGATTTGGCTTCTAACAATTTTCCTACGGTAATTAAGGTAAGAATCATAGCCGCCGATTCGAAATACAGGTCATGCAACCGATGTGTCGCCGTTGCGGGTTGTAAGATCATTTGGTACACCACGGCAACACTATAAAAAAACGAGGCACCCGATCCCAACGACACCAACGTGTCCATGTTGGGGGTGCGATGCCAAAGTCCCTTGACACCGCTGATAAAAAACCGTTGATTGATTACCAGCACCACCGCCGACAACAACAGTTGGGTCAATGCTAAAGCAAGGGGTGATTGTGCCAAACCATTTGGCAAAGGTGCCCCCCACATAACGTGCCCCATGGAAATATACATGAGGATAACCAAAACCCCCACGGAGGCAAGCAAGCGACCGAGCAGACCGTTTTGGGACTTTCCCTGCTCGGTTTTGGGTTGTTTTTCACCATTTAACCAAGCACCATAGCCTGCTTTT
>JAZRFL010000151.1:0-2813 GCA_045661365.1 Acutalibacteraceae bacterium
CAAAGCACCGGTTCTGCCAAAAACGACACCTATTTATGGATGTTGGAACGGTATTTCCCTCGGTGTACCACTTCCCATATCGCCTACGTGCAAGATGGTGCCATTACCTTGCAGGGGTATGAGGCTTATCCCGATCATCCCATTGCTTTGGCAGGGGGGATGAATCTTCTTTCTAACCACGATTATTATATTGCTCGCCGTTGTTTCTTTTTTGATTTAGCGGTCAATCCCAATGAGGCGGCGTGCGACGACCCTGCTCAAAAATCCGGCAAAGCGGCTATCGGATTGGACAATGACACCCTATGCAAAATTTTGCAAGCGCGCTATGATCGTGCCAACGGCGCTTTTGGTCAGTTTTTGGGATTTGTTCCGTGGTGGTCCAAATATACCACCCATAACGGTCAAGGTTCTATTGCACCTACCTGGGTGGAATGGCTGTTGGCAGAATATGTTTCTTGCTATAACGTGGCAAAGGATGCAGACGTTGCCAACTCCACCAATCACTCGGTGTACTATAAATACGTGCTTCGTCAAAAAAACTATGAAAATAACCGCCCCAAAACCAAAGTCGAATTTGATCCCGACGTTTCTTACTACACCTTGTATTTGGGAGATTACGATTCCTCTGCTTGGGTAAAGGAATATGTGTTTAGTATGTGGGTGCAACGAGGTGGCGACAAAAACAGGGGACGACTGCCGCTTATGTGGTGCTATAATCCCAATCTTTCCGACCGTATTCCCATGGTGTTCGATTATTTATACGAGCATAAAACCGAGCAGGACTATTTTGCTTGCGGCAATAGCGGGGCGGGGTACGTAATGCCTTCGGCTTTGGTAGAAGGGTATACCATGCCGCTCATCGGCAAACCGCGGCCGGCAAGCAACGGTGATGCCACCAATGTCTGGGCGGCCTATTGCAAAAAATTTTATCAGCGGTTCGATTTAGACATTACCGGATTTATTATCAATAGCTCGGTGCCAACCGTAACCCCGCAGGTGGCCCGTTGTTTCAATCAATTTTCACCGGTGGGCAACCTGACCAATGCTGTAGATACCATGCTGGGATTATATGAAGGGACTCCTTATTTGTATTGCCAAAACGGGGTGGATGTGAATACCGATGCCGCAGTGCTATACAATCATTTGAAAAACCGTATGGTTGGTTATAATTTTGCCGCGTATCGCACCGTGCTGGCAACTCCTACCGATGTAGTACGTATGGTGAACACCTTTCAGGCCTATGCGGCAGAAAAGGGAACCAAGCTCCAATACGTGGATCCGTATACCCTTTTTGATCTGATCCGTCAGTCAGGGCAAGGTACGCTAATTCAATAAATCAATGCAACCGATTTGTTTTATCTGTACAAATCGGTTGCTTCCTTTTTGTGAAAAATCCATAAACAAAAACAAGAAATTTGTAACAAATCACATCTTGTAATTTTGGGCAATTTGATGTAAAATAGTATGTGATTTATTGCACCTATTTTGGTGTGACTCTTGAAGGAGTGGTAGGAATGAAAAAAGTCATATCCGCATTGCTGACAGTTGTATTACTGCTTAGTATTGTTGCGGTGCCCCTTACCATGGCGGAAAGCGATCCCGCCGGGGAATATGGGGTCAATTACGTGAAATACGGTGACGTTGACTACGATGGCCAAATTTCCGCGGCCGATGCCTTGAAGGTATTGCAAGCGGTGGTTGGTAAGTTGCAGTTGGACGAACACCAAACCAAAGTGGCAGACGTAGACGGTGACAGTAAGGTTGCCGCTTCCGACGCTTTGCAGATTTTGCAATTTGTTGTTGGCAAGATTACGTCGTTTTCTGTAGGGGAGTACTATACCATTACTCCAGTCGACGAGCCACCGATTCCCGTTGATCCTGACCAAGAAGCCGCCGACGTTGTAATTGACATGATCAACGCTGTCGTGACTCCTGTGACTTTGGAAATGAAAGATGCAATTGCGGCAATTCGCACCGCTTACAACAATTTAACCGAGGCACAACAAGTTTTGGTTACCAACTACGACAAATTGGTTGGTTTTGAAAATGACATTTCCAGACTGGAAGAGGAAGCAAAGCCCGATCCCGACAAAGTAGCCGCCGATGCTGTGATTGCTTTGATCGAGGCGTTCCCTTCTCCTTTGACTCTGGCCGATAAAAATCAAGTGTTGGATGCTCGTAATGCATACGACAATTTGACCGATGCCCAAAAAGCTTTGGTGACCAATTACCAAGTGCTGTTAGATGCGGAAAAAGCCATTGAAGAAATGGAGACCAACCCCGACAAACAAGCGGCCGATGCGGTTATTACTTTGATTAACAAAATCCCTGCTAACCCCACTTTGGCAGATAAAAATGCTGTCATGGCTGCTCGCGCTGCCTATCAAGCGCTGACCGACACGCAAAAGACCCTGGTAAAAAATTACCAGGTGTTGGTGAATGCTGAGAAAACATTGTCCGATTTGGGGACAGATCCCGACCAACAGGCTGCGGCAATCGTTATGACTTTGATCAATAACATTCCTGCTGATGTGAAATTGTCCGACGAAACGCGAGTAAAAGCCGCTCGTTTGGCTTACAGTCGTTTAACCGAAGATCAACAAGCTTTGGTTACCAATTTCCAAACCTTGACAAATGCTGAAAAGACCATTGCCGAAATTAAAGCTACCAACGCTGATAAAGCGGTTGCCGACGGTGTGATTGCTTTGATCGACGCCATTCCCGCTACCGTAACGTTGGGCGATAAAGCCAAGGTGCAAGCCGCCAGAAGTGCTTATGACGATTTGACCGACACCCAAAAAGATTTGGTTTCG
>JAZRFL010000152.1:0-16184 GCA_045661365.1 Acutalibacteraceae bacterium
CTCTGACAAATCGTTCCCCTTAAAATCTCCCGAGCTGGCACGGGAGTTGGGCGGGTATTTGCTTAGCAAATTCCCTCACTTGAAGGTAGACGTGCATAACCCCGAGGTATTGGTCATGGCAGAGGTGCGGGACTTTAACGCCTACGTCCACGGCAATCAAATTCCCGGTGCGGGCGGCATGCCCGTGGGTACTGCCGGTAAAGCGGCGGTGCTCATTTCGGGTGGGATCGACTCGCCTGTTGCCGCGTACATGATGGCTCGTCGCGGCATAGGTCTTACGGCCATTCATTTTGTCAGCCCGCCTTATACCGGCCCCAGAGCCGAACAAAAGGTGCGAGATCTGTTGACCATTGTTTCTCGTTATGCGGGACGAATCAATTTCTTCATCGTTCCCTTTACCGAAACACAGCTTGCCATTGGTGACCATTGTCCCGAAGAGCTGTTTACCGTAATTATGCGGCGGTTTATGATGCGGTGTGCCCAAATCATTGCTAAGCGTGAAAAATGCAAGGCTTTGATTACCGGCGAAAGCGTGGGGCAGGTAGCAAGCCAAACGTTAGATGCCATTGTGTGCACCGACAAGGTGTGCGAAATGCCGGTGTTCCGTCCGCTGATTGGTAGTGACAAAGAAGAGATCATTCGCGTTTCCCGTGCTATAGGAACGTTTGAAACGTCGATTTTACCTTACGAAGATTGTTGTACTGTGTTTACCCCAAAACATCCCAAAACCAAGCCCAATTTGGACTTGATTGAAAAAGCCGAAGCGGCGTTGGATATCGACGGTTTGGTGCAACGTGCGGTGGAAAACACTTTATTTGAAGTAATAAAATAATGTGCCGAAAGGGGGCAAAATCATGAATGCCGAAATCATTTCGGTGGGGGCTGAAGTAATAAGCGGTGATGTTAGCAATACCGACGCATCTTATCTTTCTCAACGGCTTGGTCGCTTGGGAATTACCGTCACACGCCATACGGCGATCGACGACAAAAAAGAAAGCATTACCGAAGCATTGGCAGCGGCAGTAGCCCGCAGTCCCATCATCATATTTACCGGCGGTTTGGGGCCCACTAACGACGACATGACCAAAGAAGTGATTTGCCGTGCGGTGGGACTGGAACTAGCAGAAAATACCGACAGTATGAGTCGGTTGCTGAAATATTTTGAGGCAAAAGGGGAGGAAATGCCTGCTTCTAACCGTAAGCAAGCCATGTTTCCCGAAAACGCCATTGTGTTTGAAAATCCCATTGGTACCGCCGACGGTTGTGCCATAGAATCGGGAAATCAATGTATTATCATGTTACCCGGCCCTCCCAAGGAATTAGAGGCTATGTTCGAGCATGGGGTAGAGGAATACCTAATGGGCAAAACTGACACCAAAATGGTTTGTAAGACATTAAAGGTGTTTGGTGTGGGCGAGTCCAAAATCGCTGAAAAAACCGAAGATTTGACCTGTTTAGACGATCCTGTGGTAGCCACCTACGTGGGCAAAGGGGACGTGCGTGTGAAAATCACCTCTACCGGTGACGATTTGGCGGTTTGTGAGCAACGGTGCGAGGTAACTGCCAACGCCATTGCCCATCGCTTGGGCAATGCGGTATATGCCAGAGAAAACGTTTCGTTGCAAGAAACGGTGGTTTCCTTGTTATTGGAACAAGGGAAAAAGATCGCCACTGCCGAGTCTTGCACCGCAGGCATGTTGTCTGAAACCTTGACCGACGTGCCGGGTGCTTCTCAAGTGTTTGAATTTGGGGTTTCCGCTTACGCTAACCGTGTGAAAAGCGAGGTTTTGGGCGTTCCCGAGGCCATGCTGAAAAAATATGGTGCGGTCAGCGCGCAAGTGGCAGAAGCCATGGCAAAAGGCGCCGCCATTAAGGGCAAGGCAGACTTTGGTGTAGGAATCACCGGAATTGCAGGGCCCGATGGGGGAACACCCGAAAAACCCGTTGGTACGGTGTTTATTTCGCTGTATGACGGTGTTCGTTGCTTTACCCGTAAGCTTAGCTGCAATCCTACCCACACTCGTGACAAGATCCGTACCACCGCCATGATGAATGCCTTAGATATGGTACGGCTGTATTTGGTGGGTGACAGTAAATTTACCGCCCCCTTGCCACAAGCCGAAGAGGGCAAAAAAAAGAAAAAGAAGAAAAAATGGTGGCAAACCTTGATTCCTTTGAAAGGTGATCGCCCTATGGAGGTCGTGCGCAAGATCATTATGATCATTTGCTTACTGGTGTTTATCGGTTCGGCGGCTTATATAGTGGACTACTATATGCAAAGTTATTCCAACCAACAACAGCAAGAAGAATTGCGCAGTATTTTCCATCGGCAAGATATTCCGATGGAAGACCGATTTGCCGAGTTGCGAAAGATCAATCCCGAGATTGTAGGGTGGTTGACCGTACCCGGTACCCAGTGTGACAATCCCGTGGTTCAGTGCCAAGATAATGACAAGTATTTAGATACCACCTTTGAAGGGGAAAAGAGCAAATACGGTACGCTGTACGCTGATTATCGTAACACGTTCGAAGGCCGTAATTTGTCGGACAATACCATTATTTACGGACATCACATGAAGGACGGTCAAATGTTTGGTGAGTTAAAACAGTTTAGAGATTACGAGTTTTATAAACAGCATCCGGTGATTCAGTTTACGACTTCTTATGACCCCGAAATCGTCCAATGGAAAATCGTGTCTGTTTTCATCACCAACACAACCTATTACGATGCAAGCGACGTGATCTTTAACTATACCACACCTCAGTTTGACGGTGCGTTTGAGTTCAACCGTTTTGTCCATGAACTGCGGGAGCGTTCCTTTATTGACACAGGAGTAGACTTGAAATATGGCGACAAATTGGTAACGCTGTCAACCTGTACCTATGAGTTTGATGATGCTCGCTTGGTAGTGGTTGCTCGCCGTGTGCGTGACGGAGAATCCCCCACGGTTGACCTTTCCAAAACAGGTGTGAATCCCGATGTTGTTACGCCCAAGGCGCTTAAATACAATCGATACAACACGGTGAAGCCTATGTCTTCTGACTCTGCCTCGCAATCACAATCGGTGCCGTCTGCTCCCCAAACGCCCGATGAAAATTCACAGCCCACAGGATCTCAATCGCAAGATCCGAACGAGCCGTCGCAAGAGGAATCTTCATCTGACGATATTCCCTCGACCGACCAACCTCCCGAATCGGATGCTCCGCCCCCCGAAACACCTACCGACCCGATTCAATGATTTTGATTGAAAGTGAGGACGTATTATGGAACAAGAATTTACTCCTATCACCACCCAATCTGACAACGATCGAAAATTATCTCCCAAAGAATTGCGCAAGGTGCGTCGCCACAGCGTCAAAGCGCGCCGCCGTCGCAAAAGAATCATTAGTTGGGTTTTGATTTTGGTATTGCTTGCGGTTGCGGCCGTACCGGCATATCGGCATCTTTATCAACCTTGGCGTGCCGAGTCGGTTTACAATACCACTCGCAATTTATATGGACAGGTGGGTTCGGGCAAACTTTCCAAAGAATACAACGAATATTTTGGTGCGTTGTACGACATGAATTCCGACGTATACGGTTGGTTGATCATTTCAAGTGATCAACCCGAAAACGGAATCGATCTGCATTTGCCGGTGGTTCAACCTCAAAAACACGATACGGCATTTTATCAAACCCATTTGTTCAATGAAGAATCCAATCCTTACGGTACACCGTATTTTATGAACGCCTGTCAAACTGACCAAGCTATGTACAACACGGTGGTTTGCGCAAACCAACAGTTGTTTGGCGATCTGTTGGGATACCGTGAATTGGACTTTTATAAAAATGCACCTACCATGTTTATGGATACCTTGACCGACACGGTGATTTACAAAATCGTGGCTGTGGTGGAGTTGTCCGACACGGAAGTGTCTGAATTACCCAACAACGGATATGAAACGGAAGCAGCGTTTGAGACATTTATTACGCAAATGGGGTATCGTTCATTGTTGTACACGGGAGTTAAGGTCAATCAGTTTGACTCTTTGCTGACGGTGGTATGTGACAACGGTCCTACCAATTTGGCGGTGATTTCTCGTGCGGTGCGTCCCGACGAAGAGTATACCGTAGACACTTCAAAAGCCTACAAGAAAAACATGGGGTTGTTTGATTCGGTTACCGACTGGGTAGAAACGATTACCGATCTTGAAACCGACACGGATCTGACCGTGGAGGAAACAGTTCCCGGCAGTTCCGATCAAATCTTTGAAACAGTCGACCCGTTGCTCCCTGAGCAAGAAGGAACGTCTGAAGATACCACCGATGAAAACAATGAGGACGACTCGGCCGATCAAGAGGATTCGGATCAAGCCGAGGAATCCTCCGATGAAGAGTAGGTGTCACCATGAAAATCGGTTTGATTACCGGTGCTTCTTCCGGTATGGGATATGATTTTGCCCGCTTGCTTGACCATGAGGGATTGGACGAATTGTGGGTGGTTGCCCGCCGCATCGATCGCTTGGAGCAACTGAAAAACCAATGTAAAACCCCCGTGCGGGTGATTGCCGCTGATTTGACCAAACAAGAAGGAATCGGGCAGATTGCCGAGTGCTTGCAAGCACATAACCCTCGCATTTCGTACCTTGTTAATTGTGCCGGATTTGGCAAATTTGGGGATTATACCGAAATTAGTTTGGAAAATCAATTGTCTATGATCGACCTAAACGTAAAAGCACTGGTTTCGATTACGCAAATCGCTTTGGATCATATGGACAAAGGTGATCGCATCATTCAGTTGTGTTCCTCTTCTGCCTTTTTCCCTTTGCCTTATTTGAACGTATATGCCTCCACCAAGGCTTTTGTACAACATTACAGCTATGGCTTGGCAGAGGAATTAAAGCCGCGTGGCATTACGGTGACTCAGGTGAGCCCGGGTGGGTACAAACGGAATTTTTTGACGGCTCGCAAAATGATACTTCGGTTCATGCGCCGAAAAAGTATTCGCCCATGTACAGTTCGGAACAGGTGGTAAGCCAAGCGATTCGCGATGCTAAAAAAGGGAAGAGTGTTTCTGTGTACGGTACCTTTGTTAAGTTTCATCGATTGGCAGGTCGATTTGTGCCCCGATGGTTTATGAAAAGTCAATGGCGCGCACGGCTGAAATAAAACGAATAATATCACAAAGGCGGTAAAATCTTACCGCCTTTTATCTTGACATTTTTTGGTTTTGTTGTATAATAGAAAAGAATGTAGATTCGATACTACTCTATGGAGGATGAAACCTATGAAAAAAGTTCTCTGTATCGGTTCAGTGACCACCGACGTGATCATTAAACCGGTCGATCATTTGCCCACTCCCGGCGAATTGCAATATATTGACTCCTCGTCCATGTTTGTTGGTGGTTGTGCTACCAACGCTTCTATGGACCTGGCTAAGTTAGGGGTTCCCACCTCGATTTGTTGCAAATTGGGAAAAGACTTGTTCGGTAATTTTGTGTATGACACTTGCAAAGCTACCGGTGTAGACGTTTCCTATGCAATCTTTGACGAAAACGTGCAAACCACTACTTCCATCGTGTGCGTAAACTCTGCAGGGGAACGCTCTTTCCTGTATAACGGTGGTTCCACTTCTGCCTTGACCGTGGAAGAAATTCCCGATGCCGCTTTGGAAGATGCCGACATCGTGTTCTTGGCAGGTGCTCTTTTGAACCATAAGTTAGACGGTGAACCCGCTTCCCGTATGTTCAAAAAAGCCCGTGAAATGGGTAAATATACTGTTATGGATACTGCCTTTGACCCCACCGGTCGTTGGATGAGCGGTATTGAAGCGGCTTTGCCTTATCTGGATTTGTTCATGCCCAGTATTGAAGAAGCTGAACAAATTGCCGGCATTGAAGGGGATTTCGACGCCATTGCCGACGTGTTCTTTGCCAAAGGTGTGAAAAATGTCATCATCAAAGCAGGCAAAAAAGGTGCTTACATCCGCGAAGGCGGCAAAGAAGGCTACTTTGCTCCCACTTACTTGTCCATTAAACCTACCGATACCACCGGTGCCGGCGACTCTTTCTGCGCAGGCTTTTTGGCAGGTTTGGCTCAAGGATTTGATTATAAAAAATCCGCCAAATTGGGCAACGCTGTCGGTACCCATTGCGTGATGGAATTGGGTGCTTCTACCGGTATTAAACCCTTGGCAGATATTTATAAATTTATGGAAGAACATACCGACGAAGTTCCGTTGGATGACTAATAAAGGAGAATTACATTATGAAACGTTCTGAAATTAACGCTATTATCAAAGACGCCATCGACTTTTTGGGCGAACACAAATTCCTCTTGCCTCCCTTCGCTTATTTCTCTCCCGAAGAATGGCAAGAAAAGAACCACGAATATGACGAAATCCGCAACAACGTTCTGGGTTGGGACATTACCGACTTCGGCAGCGGCGATTTCGACAAATGCGGTTTGTTCTTGTTCACCCTGCGTAACGGCAACATGTTCGACGATAACGACGAAAAAGTTTACGCTGAAAAAATCATGATCGTAAAAGAAAATCAAACCACTCCTTACCACTATCATTGGTACAAACAAGAAGACATTATCAACCGTGGCGGCGGTAACTTGATGATTAAAGTTTACGGCGCAGACGAAAATGATAACCTGTCTATGGACGATGTTGAAATCCAAGTAGACGGTCGTCACTACACCGTTCCTGCCGGTAGCGTAATTCGCTTGACTCCCGGTATGAGCATGACCAACACCAAGAAACTCTATCACTCTTTCTGGGGTGAAGAAGGTTGCGGCACCGTTTTGGTTGGCGAAGTTAGCCAATGCAACGACGACTCCAAAGACAACCGTTTCTTTGAACCCGTTGACCGCACTCCTTATGTTGGCGCTATTGCCGATGCTGATACTTCCGATGCTGTTCGTTTCTATCCTTCCGTGGGTCGTTTCCCCGAAATCGAAGAAGACGAAGCTCCCTTGTATCTGTTGTGCAACGAATATCCCGCCGCAAAATAATTGTTTTGTAAAGGAAAAGCCACTCTGTCATGCAGGGTGGCTTTTTTGTGTCGAAAAATAACTGTCACATGTGCATGATCCGTACATAAAGTAGCAGTGTAGGAGGCGGGTCGGCATGATGAAAAAAAGAGGTTTCGGCGGAAAATGTTCTGCGGCATTTGGTTTGGGAATGATGGTTGCATTCATTTGTCCCGCTGAGTGGTTGGTGGCGATTTTGTCATTTATCCTTATTATCATTGGTATTTTTTGTTTGCGATAGGAGGCAACAATTATGAAAATCGTTGTGGTAAAAAGTCCAAAACTCTTAAAAGGTGTGCTAAAATTAATTTTCGGTATAAAAAAAGAAGATTGAACAACATAGCCAAATCATAGTAACTTAAACCAAAAGGGAACAGAGGTATGCAGAATGACCTCTGTTCCTTTTTTTGTTTGACTTTCATAGGATTTCATGGTAAACTGTATAAACTGTGATGTAGGGAGGCGATACCATGGGCATGGGTGAACTGATCGTTTTATCCATAGGTTTGGCAATGGATGCGTTTGCTGTTTCCATATGCAAAGGACTGGCAGTCGGCAAAGTGAACATAAAACATATGTTGTTGGCAGGTCTTTGGTTTGGCGGCTTCCAAGCAGGAATGCCCTTTCTCGGTTATTTGCTGGGCAGTTCCTTTGCTTCTTATATCACCCCGTTTGACCATTGGTTGGCATTTATACTGCTGGGTTTTTTAGGGGTAAAAATGTTGAAAGATGCGCTTTCCAAAGAAGAAAATACTGCTGATTGCAGTTTTAGCACCAAAACCATGCTGCTTATGGCTGTCGCAACCAGCATCGACGCATTGGTGGTGGGCATTCCCTTTGCTTCTCCTGCCATGGCAAACGTCAATATTGGCTTTGTTGTCGGCACCATTGGCATCATTACCTTTTTGTTTTCGGCAATCGGTGTGGAGATCGGTAGTGTGTTTGGGGTGCGGTATAAGCAGAAATCGCAACTGTTAGGTGGCGTAATTTTGATCGTTATGGGTGCGAAAATTTTGCTGGAGCATTTAGATCTGCTTCCTTTTTAATACAAGATAAAATGACCTTGGAGCATGCGTTCCAAGGCCATTTTTTTGTATTATCGTATATTACGTACGTGATGCAGGTCGGTGGTTTCGATTCGTTGCTCGCCGTCGATCAAGGTGTCAAATCCGTTGGCAGAAATATCTTGTAGATCCAATCGTTTGATTGCGCCTTGCTCTTTTACAGCAACTAAATGGCCGTTGGGATGCTCGGCATTTTTGCGAATAACCGTTACATTCTTCAGCGCCAAGCGTTCCACCGGTAAATAAACCTGTACGTATTCGGCGTCTGTGGCAGCATCATTTTCCTCCATAATGGTCAATCCGTCGATGACAATGTTTTCCATTTGGGGTAAGTGGTCGGCAGGGAAATCAAAACCAAGGTCATAAAAAGGTCGACCGATTTCAAACAAGGTGCGGTTATCGGCGGGTTGATGATGGCGAATGTTTTTCATGATCAACGATTCAATGTTGCCCCCAATGCCAAATAATATGGGTGCACGGTAATCGTAGTTGGGTTTGGTTTGTCGCAGATCTACGTTTTCAATAAAAATATTTTTAAAGTCGCCGTAGGTTTCACCGGGGAACCAGTTGTTAATGTAAAATCCAAAACTGCGATAGGTGCCGCTTACGTTGCGTACGGTTACACGGTCTAACGTCCCTGTCCCGCGGGAGAGCATACGAATGGATTGGTCGGCATCTTCCAAAAATACACCGTCCACCAAAACGTCGGTAATAGAGGATTTGCAGTCGATTTCATCCGGCCCTAAGTTCATAAAATCGTCGCCTACGTGACCGCCGGTGTTTTTCACGGTCAAGAATTGACCGGGACCCCAGAAATGGAAACCGTCTTGATTTTGGGCATGCATACGGTTGGGTAGGTCAAGCCATACGTTTTCTATATTTACGTTGCGGAAACCACCAATGGTTGTGGAAAACGTGCGAAAATCTCGCAAGGTAAGGTCGCAAATATTTAAATATTCAATGCCGTAAAATTCCAAACCGAATACCCAATGTCGGTCATTAGACAAAAGTACCTTTTGGGTTTCGTCGGGGTACGGAGTTTCGTCTGCCGAGGTATCGTGCATTTGATTTAAGCAGTTTTGGTTATAGGTACCGCCTTTTAAGACTACGTTTCTGGTATTGATTTCATATAAATCCCAATCATAGTTGGTAATGATAGCTCTGTTGGATTGTGCTATTTGGTAAAAACCGCAGTCGCGGGTCAAACATTCAATGGTGGTGTTGGAATGCACCCGTAAGCCGGAAATAAGGGCGGCACCGTCCATAATCAAATGCACACCACCATAGGTTGCGGCTTCGTCCAAAGCGGCTTGCAAAGCGGCGGTGTCGTCAGTGCCGCCACCGGTGTACACGTTGCTGTCCAACTTGGCAATTTCGCTTGCCAAAATACGTTTGATTTTCATGTAATCCTTCCCCCTTGTGTTTGGTGACTTTATTATACAAAATCTAATTGTGTTTTGCAAGGTATATTTCTCTGTTTTGTACCATATAGTGATATCAAGAAATGATAAAAGGAGAGGGAATCATGGATTTGACCATTGAAAAACAAACCATTGGTATGAAACAAGAATTCAAAACCGAATTGCAAGAATATGCAATTGACAGCGAATCTGTTTTGCCGGATTACTGTGCCGATATGTCACGCATCTTAAAATGTCAATGTCGTCCTCAAATCAAAACCAAGCAAATTCTGTCTGACAAACTGCAGATAGAAGGAGCAATTTATGTATGGGTGTTGTATGTGGATGAAAAAGGCGAAATTGGTGTTTATAACCAAACGCTTCCCCTGTATCATGAACTGACCATACCCGAAAAAACCAAATTTGCCGACGTTTTTGCCAAAACCGACTATTGTAACTGTCGCATGAGTAGCCCCCGTAAAATGGAATTACATGGTGCGGTAAGCTTAAAAATCGTCTTGTCAAAATGGCAAGAGGTGTCGGTGGTTTGTTCTGTTGCGGGAGAAGGAACCCAAACCCTTGACGGAGAAGAAAAATTCACGTCTCTTTTGACCATTCACGAACAAATCCTTTCGGTCAATGATGAAATGCAGATTGCAAGCGGCAGTATTCGCAACATATTACGAAGCGAGGCGACCGTTCAGCATGCCGAATACAAAGGGGTAGGGGGCAAGGCGATCATCAAAGCCGATTTGCAGATTACTGCCTTGTACCAAAACACCGACGGCAAAATCGAAACCTTGCGAGAGCAGCTTCCCGTTACCCAAATGATCGATCTAAACCATGCCGACGATTTAACCGATTGCTTTGCATCTTTTCGCGTCATTTCCTTGGAATTGCGTCCCCGCACAGGTCTGGACGGCGAATGCAAAACCGTTATGGTATCGGCCGAGGTGGGAGTGTGTGTCAAAGCAGAGAAAACCTTTTCCACGCCCGTGGTACTTGATGCATATTCCATATACCATGGGGTGGACTTGCACCGCTTAGAGGAACCGATCAGTCGACTGGTACAAACCATTGACCAAACTACCATGTGCAAAGGAACCTGTGAGCTGGGACGTGACGTGCAACGGATTGTTGACCTTTGGTGCGAACCGCTGTCACATCGTACCGATTGGGATGGTACAACGCTGACCGTCAAGGGACAATTGCAAGTAATGATCGTGGCAACCGATTCAGACGGCGGGTTCTTTTTCGGAGAAAAGACCATGGAATATACTTTTAGCCAACCGCTGAACGGGGTAAAAGGGAACGTCGTTGCAGAACCGATTGTCAGCGTTTGTAACAGTTCTTTTGTGCTGATAGATTCCTCCACCGCCGAGGTGCGTGTAGAGTTGCAGGTTGCGGCGCAGGCCTACGATCTTACTACGCCGTACGTGTTGTGTGACTTGGTGCCGGATCCTTCGGCAGAAACACCAAAACCCTTGGCACCGTTGGTACTGTATTTTGCTACCCAAGGAGAACGATTGTTTGATATTGCCAAACGGTACAACACTACCTGTACGGCAATTGCCACCGCAAATGATATGAACGAGCAGGTGTTGACCGAGTCCAAGGCATTGTTAATTCCCGCTGTATAAAAAAAGACGAAACTACCGTGAAAGGGTAGTTTCGTCTTTTTTTCTTATTTCATTGGTTTTATACAATTGTTTTGGTAGGTGAAAAAGGTGTAAGTGATTCCATTTTCTTCCATGGTCTCACCGGTATCACATACCTGCCAGTTGGGTTCTTCATCCAGATTTTTAATGAATACGTCGGCGTTTCCTATGGCATCTACTTTGGTAATGTAAGCATATTCGCAGTACGAATACAACAAATTATAAATGGTGGCACCACCCATAACAAACACGTCGTCGGTATTTTCCTTGGTACTCAACAGTTGAAACAGTTCATCGGTACTGTGACATACCGTTACACCTTCGGGAGCTGTAAAATTTGGGTCCAAGGTCATAACAATATTTTCACGGTTTTTGAGGGGCTGGCCGCCGGGCAAAGAGGCCAGCGTACGATCTCCCATGATCACGGTTTTTCCAGAGGTGGTCGTACGGAAAAACGCCATATCGCCTTTTAAGGAAAACAAAAGATCGTTTTGTTTCCCGATTCCCCATTGTTGATCAACAGCAACAATATAATTCATAGTATAAGCTCCTTTATATGTGGAAATATTGTTCGGTAGGCAAGGTGGCAAGCACACGGCTGATGGTTTGTGCATCAGCCAACCCCTTGGAAAAAGCGGTAGCACCACCGCAAGCGGTACCCAAACGCAAAGCGTAAGAAAAATCTCGGTTCAAGGAAATGCCGGTCAAAAATCCTGCAATCATGGAATCTCCGGCACCTACGGTATTGACAGGGGCTCCCCCTGCCGCAGGCATAATATGGACGATTCCGTTTTCGTCTAACAGCAAAGAACCGTCCCCACCGAGAGATATCAACACGTTGCGAGCACCTTCCTGTTGCAGTCGCTGTGCCGCACGTGCAATTTGGGGAATATTGGAAGCATCAATCACAATTCCCAACAGTTCGCCAACCTCTTGTCGGTTGGGCTTGACCAAAAAAGGTCTGCCCGATAACACCTGCCGTAAATTCTCTCCGGCGGCATCTACCACCACTCGCGTTCCTTTTTGAGTGGCAATTTTCATCATTTGATTGTAACAGCCGGGGGTAAGACCTGCGGGAATACTGCCCGACAATACCAAAAAATCATCGGCGGTCATATTCTGTAAGCATTGGAGCAATTTGTTGAAATCCTGCTCGGTTACATGTGGGCCGCTTCCGTTGATCTCGGTTTCTTCATTGCTTTTTAACTTAACGTTGATACGGCTTAGTCCTTCTTGCAGTTGGATAAATCGGCAGGGAATATGCAACTGTTCTACGCCTTGTCGAATCGCATCACCGGTAAACCCTGCGGTAAATCCCAAAACAGTAGTGGGCTGATCCAATTGTTGCAGTACAATCGAAACGTTGATTCCTTTGCCACCTACGTACATTTCTTCATGTACCGAACGGTTGGTCATGCCGGTGCGCAAATCGCCTACCTGCATAATATAGTCTAACGAGGGATTGAGTGTTACGGTGTAAATCATAAGGGGCGCTCCTTTGCGTTATTGTATACCGTTAACCCGAAGAAATTGTTGTAATCGGCTTATGGTTTCTGCCGTGCAGGCAGGGGTCTGCGCCAAGGGAAAAACCATTCCCATTTGATCGTATTTCTCTTGGCATAGCTTGCGAAAGGGGAGTAACTCCACTTTTTTTATATTGGTATAGTTGTGTAGCAGTTGGTTCAGTCGGTCGATCCCCTCTACCGTGTCGGTCAATCCCGGTACTACCACGTGACGGATCCATACGTCGGTTTGGGTTGCTGCCGTTTTGTCCAAAAAGTGCAATACTTGCTCCAAACTGCCACCGCTGTATTGTTTGTAATCGGCTTCTGTGGTAAACTTTAAATCGCACAAAACCAAATCGGTGTGTTGCAACACCCGCTCAATTTGTTCGGGTGCTCCGTGACCGCAAGTGTCCAAAGCGGTGTGAATGCCCTGCTTGTGCAGTTGAAAAAACAACTCTGCCACAAAATCTCCTTGCAGTAAGGGTTCGCCGCCGGTTACGGTTACCCCACCTTGGTCACCGAAATAAGGTCGATACCGCAAAATCTCGGTTACCAATTCTTCTACCGACATGGCACAGCCATCTTGCCGATTCCACGTGTCGGGATTGTGACAGTACACACAGCGCAAGGGGCATCCTTGCAAAAATACAACGTATCGTAAACCGGGACCGTCTACCGCACCCAAACTTTGCAGAGAGTGGACTTGTCCGATCATGCAATCGCCTCGTGGAAGGTACGGGCAATCACTTCTTTTTGTTGTTCTTTGGAAAGCTTGTGGAAGTTGACCGCATACCCCGAAACACGAATGGTTAAGTTGGGATATTGCTCAGGATGCTCCATAGCATCTAACAACAATTGGCGATTCATTACGTTTACGTTTAAGTGTTGAGCCCCTTTAACAAAGTACCCGTCTAAGATGGAAGCCAGATTTTGGTAGCGGGTCTCGTCGTCTTTTCCCAACGCCTCGGGAATAATGGAGAAGGTGTTGGAGATTCCGTCCTTGCAGGTGTGGTAAGACAGCTTGGCAACCGAATTCAAGCTTGCCAATGCACCTTTTTTGTCTCGATTGTGCATGGGGTTGGCGCCGGGAGCAAACGGCTCGCCTGCCTTGCGTCCGTCGGGAGTAGCACCGGTTTTTTTGCCGTATACCACGTTAGAGGTAATGGTCAAAATCGACAAGGTGTGCTCGGCGTTGCGATAAGTGGGAATCTTTTTCAATTCTTCAAAGAAAAGCTGTGTTTGTTCTTTGGCGATCATGTCCACACGGTCGTCGTCGTTGCCATAGGCAGGATATTCGCCTTCTACCTCAAAATCCTTGATCAATCCGGTTTCGTCGCGAATAACACGTACCTTGGCATATTTAATAGCCGACAACGAGTCTGCCATAACCGAAAGACCTGCGATTCCAAATGCCATAAAACGGTGTACACTTGTGTCGTGCAAAGCCATTTGCAGTTTTTCATAGGCATATTTGTCATGCATGTAATGGATCATGTTCATGGCGGTAACATAGGTTTTGGCAAGCCAAGGACGGTAAATGTTCATAAGCTCGGTTACCCGATCATAATCCAAGTACTCGCCTTCATACGGGGCACCGTACGGCCCTACCTGTTCCCCTGTTTTTTCGTCTCGTCCGCCGTTTAAACTCATCAGCAACAATTTGGGCAAATTGGCACGTGCCCCGAAAAACTGCATATCTTTGCCAACCCGCATTGCCGAAACACAACAGGCTATGGCGTAATCATCTCCGAAAATCGGGCGCATGGTGTCGTCACTTTCGTATTGTATGGCATGGGTTTCGCAAGACACCTTGGCGGCATAGCGTTTAAACGCTTTTGGCAACCGAATAGACCACAAAACCGTTAGGTTGGGTTCGGGCGAAGAGCCCAAGGTATATAAGGTGTGCAACACACGAAATGAGTTTTTGGTTACTAACGGACGTCCGTCTTCTCCCATACCGCCGACCGCTTCGGTGATCCACATGGGATCCCCTGCAAACAATTCGTTGTATTCGGGGGTGCGTAAATGGCGCGCCATGCGCAATTTCATAACAAAATCATCCATGAGCTCTTGCACGTCGGTTTCGGTTAAGATTCCTGCGGCAAGATCACGTTCAAAATAAATATCCAAAAAGGTGCTGACACGCCCCAAACTCATGGCGGCACCGTTTTGTTCTTTTATGGCACCCAAATAGGCAAAATATAACCATTGTACCGCTTCTCTTGCGTTGGTGGCAGGTTTGGAAATATCGTATCCGTAAAAACTCGCCATTTCTTTTAACAATTTCAAAAAGTGAATTTGTTGGTATAACTCCTCCAAATTGCGAATCGAGTCCGCATCTTGAAATTGCTCAGCCAACGCTTCTTGATCCTTTTGCTTTTCTGCGATCAGTCGGTCAACACCGTACAAGGCTACACGACGGTAATCCCCTATGATTCGACCTCTGCCATAAGCATCGGGCAAGCCCGTAATGATCCCGGCATGACGAGCGGCTCTTACATCTTTATTATATACACGAAATACCCCGTCGTTGTGGGTGGTGCGGTATTTAAACTCTTGCTCCAATTTGTCCGAAAGGGTGTAACCATAGGCTTTGCAAGCCTTGCGGGTCATATTGATGCCACCAAAGGGATTCACCCCGCGGCGCAAAGGAGCATCGGTTTGCAGACCGACGATCAACTCTTTTTCTTTGTCCAAATAACCGGGGCCGTAATTGCACAAAGACGAAGCGTGTACCGTGTCAACGTCTAACACGCCACCGGCTTCTTGTTCCTTGCGAAACAGTTCTTGCAATTTGTCCATCAAATCCTTGGTGCGGGAGGTGGCATCGGCCAAAAAAGATTCATCTCCGGTGTAAGGAGTATAATTCAGTTGTATAAAGTTGCGTACGTTGATTTCCTCTTGCCAAATGCCCGGCTTGAAGTTTTTCCATTGTTCTGCTACCATAAACACTCTCTCCTTTGACCGTGCGAAATAAAAAAGACAGCGCAGAAACAAGACGTTTCAGGCTGCCCAGACGGTCGGCAAAATACTAAGCAACAATCCTACCGAGGTGCTCCCCGTTGAACCGTCAAGAAATTGTGCTTCCATTGACTTGAGTATACCATAACTTGTGGTTTTTGTCAAGTTCAAAAGAAAAATGTTTTTTGTTTTGTTTTTTGGTAATATTGCAACAAAAGCCAAAGGGAGCAAAAGGGTGGGGGAAACTTGCGTGCTTCGCTGTTCCTCGCACTGCGAGCGCTCAGGCTCGTTACCCTCGTCAGAGGGAGCCGAACGAGTTGAGTTTTCTTTTGGGGTTGGTATTTAAAACCCAAGTTGCCTTTTAGGGAGCCTCCCCTGTGTAAGGGGAGGTGGCAAAACCAAAAGTTTTGACGGAGGGGTTGTAAAACGGCGTGCGAACAATCCCTCAGTCAGCTATGACATTCCGTTTGCGGTACCCAAAAGTTGCTACGGCTTGTAGCGCCTGCAACTTTTGACCGCGGCACCTCGTCGAAACGAACTTCGCTACATCGTTTTTGCCTACTGCAAAAACTCATGCG
>JAZRFL010000153.1:0-2150 GCA_045661365.1 Acutalibacteraceae bacterium
AATAAATTCGCTATGCTTACAGTGGGGACAAATATAGTGCGGTGGCAAGGGGTTTACCTCGGAAATCCCCGCCATGATAGCGGCAAACGAAGACCCGACCGACCCACGAGAGCCTACCAGATAGCCGTTGTCGTTAGAGTATTTTACCAACTTTTGGGCAGAAATATACATAACCGAAAAGCCGTTGCCGATGATCGCGTCCAATTCCCGTTGCAAGCGATTTTGCACCAATTCGGGCAAAGGATCGCCATATACCTCTTTGGCTCTGGTCCAAGTAATGTCCCGAAGCAGATCCTCTGATCCTTCGATCGAAGGGGGAAAGCTTTTGTCAATGGGAAAAGGTTCTACCGTTTCGTCTACCAGCTCCGCAATTTTGTTGGGATTGGTTACCACGACTTCTTTGGCTTTTTCTTCTCCCAAATAGGCAAATTCACGAAGCATTTCGTCGGTGGTACGGTAATAAAGCGGGGCTTGCTGGTCGGCGTCGGAAAACTTTTGCGCCGCCATAATGATTGCCCGATAAATGGCATCTTCTTCGTTCAAGAAGTGTACGTCGCCGGTGGCACACACCGGTTTTTCCAATTGATCGGCAATTGCTATCACCTTACGGTTCAGGTCTTGCAGATCTTTTTCGGTTTGCAAATGCTCAAAGCGTTTTAACGTTGCCTCGGCCTTTTCACGGGCGGCTTGCTTTTTGGCTTCTTCGATCCGCTTAATGTAATTCTCCTTGCGCAACATAAAAGCATTGTTGGCGGTAGGTTGTATTTCCAAATAATCGTAAAAGGAAGCGATCTGTTTTAATTCCTCGTCGCTCTTTTTGTCAATGATCGCCTGTAACAGTTCTCCCTGCTCGCAAGCGCTGCCGTAGATCAGTCCTTCACGGTGATTGATCAAGTCGCTTTTGGTAAGCAACGGTCGCACGTGGAATTGATCTACGTGAGATTTGGAGATCAATTTATATAAATTCTTTAATCCCACCGCATCTTTTACCAAAATGATGAAGTGGTAACGATGAATATTTTTACGGTCGTCGATCATGTCGGGATGATGGGCGTCGGGAATCATGTAAGCCTCTACCCCGTATATGATCTTAATGTTTCCGCCGCCTTTTAAAATATCGCGACGGGTTTGGGCGGCTTCGGGGAAAGCGTGTACCACCCCGTGGTCGGTAATGGCAATGGCAGGATGTCCGCAATTGTATGCCTTCATGACCAAGTCTTTGGCAGAGGCCATGCCGTCCATTTCCGACATATTGGTATGTAAATGCAGTTCCACCCGTTTTTCGGGGGCATTGTCACTCACCTTTACCTTTTGCAGGGTAGCAATGGCAAAGGGGAAAAATATATCTTCTTTGGCATATTCGTCATAATTGATCTTGCCAAACATCATGACACAAGTGCCTTTTTTGATCTTATCTTCAAACACGGCATATTGGGCAGAGGTTTTTTCTGCCGCAACCTTTGCGGTATAAGAGCCGGTTTGGTCGGTGAGCATAAAGGTAAATCGGCAAGTACGTCCGTCGCGGGTCTCGCGGCTTTCCACGCTAAAGATCTCGCCCCAAATGCAAGCGGTACCGTCGTCGGGCGACACGTCCTTGATCGGTTTGGGATTTTTGGGCATACGATTACCGAAAATAAGCTTAGCCGATTCGGGATAATAGGGAGAACCGTCGGAGGAAGGACCGGAGAATTTCACTTCTTTTGGTTTTTCTTCTTGTTTTTCTACCACTTGACGAATGGCTTCTTCTCGTTTTTGCTGTTCTTCTTTGCTGATTTGGGTCACACCGCCCAAGGTAAATTGGGGAGCAAAGCCAAACCACATTTCACATTGTTTTTCAAACAATTCGCCTACGTGAGCGGCTTCCAACACCCGAGCACCACCGCTTGCCAACACCAAGGTAACGCATGCGGGGGTCACTTGCAGGGTAGCGTTGTCAAGCACTTCGCCGATCATGGCCTTTTGTGTGCGGATCCAATCCAAAATATCGGCAACCGCATTCTCTGAAAAAAATGCTTTATTGGCTTTGGGAACCAAAACTACGTGGTGCAAGTTCAGCGCTTTTGCAACCGTGGCACAAGCGACGGTCAACTGTTTGTGCGAAATATATTGGGGTACGGTAATCACCGCCGACATGGTACGTTCGGCGGCAG
>JAZRFL010000154.1:0-21012 GCA_045661365.1 Acutalibacteraceae bacterium
GTGAACTTGACCACTGCCGTTACACGCGGGACAAGTAACCGGTTTGGTACCTTCTTTGGCACCTGAACCATGACAAGTAGCACAGTTTTCAATACGAGTAATGTTCACTTCTTTTTCACAGCCAAATGCCGCTTCCTCAAAAGAAACTACAACGTTAACTTCTGTATCGCTGCCTTGTCGTGGAGCATTGGGATTGGCACGACGACCACCACCGCCAAAAAAACTGCTAAAAATATCTCCCAAATCGCCAAAATCCATATTAAAGCCACCGTAGCCACCGCCACCGGCACCAAAATTCGGGTCAACACCCGCATGACCAAATTGGTCGTATTTGGACTTTTTGTCAGCATCCGATAAAACAGCATAGGCTTCGTTTACTTCTTTGAAATTTTCTTCTGCCTGCTTATCATCGGGATTAAGGTCAGGATGATATTTTTTAGCCAATTGTCGATATGCTTTTTTTATCTGGTCGTCGGTAGCGCTACGGTCTACTCCCAAAACCTCATAATAGTCTCGTTTGTTCTCAGACAAATTGTTTCACTCCGATTCAATAAACACAACTTTGCAGCTCAAAAAATTTGAGCCGCAAAGTTATAGTATAATTCATTATTCGCCTTTGGTATCGTCAACGTCGGTATAATCAGCTTCATATACGTTACCGTCAGCACCGGGTTCACCTTGTGCTTGATTAGCGGCAGCTGCTTCTTGAGCGGCTTTATATACCTTTTCGGAAATTTTGTAAATTTCTTGTTGCAACCCTTCGGAAGCTGTTTTAATTTTTTCAATATCGTCGCCCTTAAGAGCTTCTTTTGTTTCATCAATTTTTGCTTGCAACGCGGATTTTTCACCATCGTCAAGTTTGTCGCCCATATCGGCCAAGGTTTTTTCACATTGGTATACCATTTGGTCGGCATTGTTGCGAATATCAACCTCTTCACGACGCTTTTTGTCTTCAGCGGCAAATTGTTCTGCTTCTTTTACTGCACGGTCAATATCTTCTTTAGACATATTGGTGCTGGCGGTAATCGTAATGTGCTGTTCTTTACCGGTACCCAAATCCTTGGCAGAAACATTAACAATACCGTTGGCATCAATATCAAAGGTTACTTCGATTTGGGGTACACCGCGAGGAGCGGGTGAAATACCATCCAAATGGAACACGCCTAACGTTTTGTTATCTTTAGCAAATTCACGTTCGCCTTGCAATACATGAACTTCAACCGAAGTTTGTCCGTCTGCCGCGGTAGAGAACACTTGACTCTTTTTAGCAGGAATGGTGGTGTTGCGTTCAATTACTTTGGTGTTGATATTACCCATAGTTTCAATTCCCAAAGACAAGGGAGTAACGTCTAAAAGCAACAGACCTTTTACGTCACCGCCCAAAACGCCGGCTTGCAAAGCCGCGCCAACAGCAACACACTCGTCGGGGTTAATACCTTTGAAAGGCTCTTTTCCGGTAAATGTTTTAATCGCCTCTTGTACGGCAGGAATGCGTGTAGAACCACCAACCAGCAAAATCTTATCCAATTCGGAAGCAGTAAGGCCGGAATCGCCCAAAGCTTGGCGCACAGGACCCATGGTTGCTTCAACCAAATCGGCAGTAATTTCATTGAATTTGGCACGAGAAAGCGTTGCTTCATAGTGCTTCGGACCGGTGGAATCAGCAGTAATAAAAGGCAGGTTAATATCAGCCGTGGTCATACCGGACAAATCGATTTTTGCTTTTTCAGCCGCTTCTTTGATCCGTTGCATAGCCATTTTGTCCGAAGACAAATCAATACCGTTTTCAGCTTTAAAACCGGCAACGATCCAATCCATAACA
This sequence comes from Acutalibacteraceae bacterium, assembly GCA_045661365.1. Taxonomy (GTDB): domain Bacteria; phylum Bacillota; class Clostridia; order Oscillospirales; family Acutalibacteraceae; genus UMGS1484. Next base: position 1,823 of record JAZRFL010000154.1, read on the forward strand.
CGTTTGTCAAAATCGTCACCGCCTAAACGGTTATTCCCTGCGGTAGCCAGAACTTCTTGCACGCCATCGCCCATTTCAATAATAGAAACGTCAAAAGTACCGCCGCCCAAGTCATAAACCATTACTTTTTGATCGGTCTCTTTATCAATACCATAAGCCAAAGCCGCAGCAGTAGGTTCATTGATAATCCGTTTTACTTCCAAGCCGGCAATTTTACCCGCATCTTTGGTTGCCTGACGTTGCGCGTCGGTAAAGTAAGCGGGAACGGTAATAACAGCTTCAGTAACCGTATCTCCCAAATAGCTTTCGGCATCTGCTTTTAATTTTTGCAAAACGATTGCCGAAATTTCTTGAGGGGTATAATCTTTTTCATCAATCGAAACTTTATAAGCAGTACCCATTTCACGCTTAATAGAAGCAATGGTACGATCGGGGTTGGTAATAGCTTGACGTTTTGCAACTTGACCAACCATTCTTTCACCACTTTTAGAAAAAGCAACGACCGAAGGAGTCGTGCGCCCCCCCTCTGCATTTGCAATTACAACAGGCTCGCCGCCTTCGATTACCGCAACACATGAGTTCGTAGTCCCTAAGTCAATACCAATAATTTTTGCCATAATAAATTCCTCCTAAATATTTAAGAAATATATACTAATCACAGTTGGCAACCACGACCATAGCAGGACGGATTACCGTTTCGCCCAACATATATCCTTCTTGATACACTTGTGCGATAATATTTTCACCCAAAGTCTCATCATCAATTTTTGAAATCGCATAATGGAGATTGGGGTCAAATTCTTTTCCTAAACTTTCAATCACCTTTAAGCCCAATTTACCAAGCGCATCGGTAAGGGATTTGACACTCATGATCATCCCTTTTTTATATTCTTCGGGATTTTCCAAACCTGCTTGCGATGCACGCTCGAAATTGTCCAAGGCAGGCAATAACTCCTTCATCACAGATGCTTTGGTAAACGCACTCAATTCATCTTTTTCGCGTTGTGTACGCTTTTTGTAGTTGTCATATTCGGCAGCAGTGCGCAGGAACAAATCTTTTTGTTTCGACAACTCTTCTTTTATTAAAGAAAGTTCATCCTGCATTTCTTCGCATACGGTTTCGTCATCGACGGCAACACCATTTAGGGTTTCATCCACCGCTTCTACAGATTCTTTTTTTTCTTTCAAAGGTAACACTCCTAATTCATAATCAGAGCAAGGTAGCACAAAGAGCTTGCTCGGTCTTTTTTGCAATATACGTTACCATGGGGATCATGGTAACATAGTTCATTTTCATAGGCCCAAGCACCGCGATCTTCCCAAATAATGAGGAAGAGAAACGATACTCTTCGACTATAAGCCCCGCTTGTCGTAAAGCGGCGTCGTTTAATTCGTTACCCAATAAAACACAATTTTGACTCGGTTGCTCCAAATATGAAACCAACCGATCTTTGTTGGTAAACAATTCAACGACCGAAGCGGGCGAAAACTCTTTGTAAAGCAACAAATTGGTTTGACCTTCAACCTGCACGGTTGTACGAATCGTCTCTTGCGCCGCTTCAAATATTTGCTCAAAAACAGGAGCGAACTTCAAAGCCATTATGCCAAAGGATACTACCAATGTCTGCGCCATAGCCGGATTTATATGCGACAGTCGTAGATCGGCAAATCGTTCGTTTACAACAACTGAAAAACGAGCAAGTTCCTCTATCGACACCGCACAATCCAAATGGCACAGTTTACACTTCATGCTTCCTGAAGAAGACAAGACGGCAACCATTACCGAGGAACGTCCCGCAGGAATCAATTCAATCCGTTTCAAGGTGGCATTAGGATCGGCGGGTGTAGTGATCATAGCAGTACATCCTGTTATATTTGCCAGTGCTTTACACGTGTCCGACAAGAATCGCTCAGAATCGCCGCGAAAAGATGGTAACACTTGATCGATTTGTTCGCTTATCGCTGTTGGCAACTCACGAAAAGGCATAAGATGATCGATGTAATAACGATATCCCATAGCAGAAGGAATGCGCCCTGCCGATGTGTGTGGTTGAATCAAATACCCTCGTTCAATCAAATCACACATATCATTTCGTATGGTAGCGGTAGAACACATATCGTTCAAATAGATTGACACCGCTTTGGATCCAACCGGCTCTCCGGTAACAACAAACAACTCTATGATACTACTCAAAACATGATCTTTTCTGTCAGCGGTATTGATATATATTCCCCCTCCCATGATTTTAGCACTTATTAACAGCGAGTGCTAACATGGTTACTTTACCATGTTACCTCTCATTTGTCAATAGTTTCCTCAAAAATAGTTTGACTTTTTTTGACCATTAACAAATAATAAGCAGGAGGCGCTTACCTCCTGCTTATTATTTGTTAAAATAAGTAAAATAAACCGTAACTGCGCATATTTGACCATTGTTGGTTCCTGTAATACGGGCGCCACCTAAGCTGATCAATTCTGAAATCTCAGCACCCTTTTTATCACAAACAAAAACCACCTTACCACCGCAGTTAACTTGCACCTGCGTTTCAGTTAGCACAATGCGACCACCTTTGCCAAGAATCGACTCAATATTATTTTCATCTCTCGCGGCGGCGTAACGAATCGGTTTTCCGGCAATACGAGCCATAACCGCTTCATTATCTTTAACCTCTTTTTTACGAAATAGTTTAAACAACACAATTACCACCAAAACTACTTATTCTTATTAATATAGGCATAAATATCATTCTTTTTAAAACCACTGATTTCAGCCGCCATTTTTGAGGCGAGTGTAGGCGTAACACCTTGCATCATTTTTTCCTTGGCAATTTCAGCTGCTTGTTCCAAAGTAAATTCGCTTGTTTGTGTCGCAATCGAATCACATCCGTTTACAATCAAAACAAACTCTCCTTTTGGTTGGGTTTGTGTGTAATGCTCAATTGCCTGGGTAAGGGTAGTTCGAAAAACATCTTCATGAATTTTGGTCAACTCACGCACCAAAGCTAGTTTACGGTCGCCTAATACCGCCAACATATCTTTCAGCGTTGCCAATAATTTATGTGGAGCTTCGTAAAAAATCATGGTGCGCGGTTCGTTAACAATTTCTTGCAAATGTTCACGACGGCTACGCTTATTCATACTTAAAAATCCCTCAAAAGTAAAGCGACCGGAAGGCATGCCGGAAATTGCCAACGCAGTAATCAAAGCGCTGGGGCCGGGAACAGAAACCACAGGAACTCCCGCCAAATGGCACTGCAAAACCAACTCTTCACCCGGATCAGAGATTGCAGGCATGCCGGCATCGGTCACCAATGCACATGATTCCCCTGCCAAAATCCGCTCCACAATCGCTGTACCTTTTTCAAAACGATTATGTTCATGATAACTGACCAACGGCTTTTTAATTTCAAAACGATTAAGCAGTTTCAACGTCACACGGGTATCCTCTGCAGCAATGAAATCAACCTCTTGCAACGTTTCTAAACCACGAGGTGAAAAATCATTTAAATTCCCTATGGGCGTACCAACAACATATAACATGCCACTCATTGATTTCGTTCCTTTTGTTCATAATATTCACCATAAATGGCGATTAGTTCATCGGTTGCATTCCCGTTGTCCTCTTCTAAAATCAACGGTGGTTCAATAATCAAACCTGTATTTGCGCCCTTCTTCCCCTCAATCAAAAACAAATTGGGAGCCGCTGTTGCTTTTTGGTGAACAAATCGTAACCGTTTTGGTTCAATACCCGATTTATGCATAGCCAATAAAACATCGGTTAATCGAGAGGGGCGCTGGCACATACAAAAGCGACCGCCGCTATTCAACATTAAGGCGGCTGAAGTACAAATATCATTTAAATCACACTTGATTTCATGTCGAGCAATCGCTAAGCCAACAATCGGCGTTACAACGCCATCATTGGCTTTTTTGTAGGGCGGATTCATAACAACCAAATCATATGATCCTTTTTGACAATACCGATCAACCAGTTTCAAATCACCATGAATAACATTTAGTTGATCGATGCAGTTGTTTTCTTCAATCGCCAATCGAACCAAATCAACTGCATCGGCTTGGAGCTCCAATGCATCAATATGTGCGGGTTTTCCGTTGCGGCACCAAATAAGCGAAATAATACCGCAACCCGTTCCAAATTCCAATGTTTTATCCCGTAAACGAGGAGCCGCAAAGTGAGCCAACAAAACACCATCTGTACCAAATCGGTGTACCGAATCGGTAAATACAACCGTATTGGTACCAATATAATGTTTGCGTAAATCTTGATGTATCATAGAATTGGCCTCGCAGCAATGGCGGTCCATCCGCGCTCGCGACGAATTTCAAGAATTTCAAATTTACCTTGTAAATTTTCCAAAACGTCCTGTTCACGCGTATCAATGATGCCACTCATTAGATACAACGTATCTTCATACATGAAATTGCGAATATTTTCATTTAGCATAATGATAATATCAGCAACGATATTGGCACAAACCACGTGAAACTTCCCTTCCACCTTTTCGGTCAGGTCACCCCAAACCCCTACAAAGCGATCGGCAACATTATTAGTAGCAGCATTTTCAACGGCAGTTTTAACCGCCAATTCATCAATATCAACACCAATTGCTTTTTGCGCCCCTAACAGCAAAGCCGCAATTGAAAGAATACCGCTGCCGCATCCAACATCCAAAACTTCCTCGTTACCTTGTAAATATGAATCCAACAATTCCAAGCAAAGTCGGGTCGTTTCGTGTGTACCGGTACCAAAAGCTAATCCCGGTTCCAACACTAATTCTTTGCGTGTGGTTTCTTGCTTCGGTTCCCATGCAGGACGAATCATCAAACGGTTACCAATGGGAGTTGGCTTAAAGTATTTTTTCCAATTGTCAGCCCAATCTTCATAACGGCAAAGAGTTTGATCCAAAGAAAAGGGGATTTCGGCGGCACGCAACAACTGACAAAGTGAATCAGTAACCTCAGCAGGATGAATGGTAACATCTAAATACAAATGTATTTTTCCAACCGAGCGATCCTTTTCCAAAAGGTCTTGGTCGATCAAATCAATGTGCGCGATTTCTTCCACTTCGTCTTCCAGATTGCGATAATCCTCAACATATATACCACCGGTATTAGCAACGCTGATAATATCTACTGCACGGTCCAAATCAACATCAGAAACCGTAAATACCACTTCATTATAATCGGTATATTCCATGTTTAACTCCTAATAAATAAACCCAATTTTTTTCATAACTTTGCCCAAAGTTCGCCGTGCAATCGCTTCCGCTTGCTCGGCACCATTACGCCAAGTTGCTTCCAACATATCTCGATTATTCATCAAATCATAAAAACGATCTTGCACGGGACGTAATGCATCTACAACAGCCTCGCCAACGGCAAGTTTAAAATCGCCATAACCTTTTCCGTCAAATTCTTTTTCAATTTCTTGGTAATTTTTTCCGGTTACAGCAGAATAAATATCCATTAGATTATTTATACCGTCTTTTCCTTCGGCATAACGAACACAAGCATCACTGTCGGTGACAGCGCGTTTAAATTTGCGCATAATATCGTCAGGTTTATCCAAAATCGCTACCCAAGCATTGACGTTAGGATCCGATTTAGACATTTTTTGTGTCGGTTCTTGCAAAGACATAACACGAGCCCCGATTTTAGGAATGTATGGTTCAGGCACGGTAAAAACATTAGGATATAAATTGTTCATTCGATTTGCAATATCCCGGGTAATTTCCAAATGTTGCTTTTGGTCAGCCCCCACCGGAACCATATCAGCTTGATACAGTAAAATGTCAGCTGCCATAAGTGCAGGATAACTAAATAATCCCGCATTAATATTATCGGCATGCTTGGCAGATTTATCCTTGAATTGTGTCATACGAGAAAGCTCACCAAATTGTGTATAACAGCTCAGTAACCAAGACAATTGGCTATGGGCAGCCACGTGAGATTGAATGAACAGCAAGGATTTTTCAGGATCCACACCTACCGCCATCAAAAGTGCATAGGTTTCTAAAATCTGCTTACGCAACTTTGCAGGTTCTTGACGAACCGTGATCGCATGCAAATCTGCCACGGTATAGATACAGTCATATTCCTCTTGCATTGCAACCCAATTACGCAATGCACCCAAATAGTTACCGAGAGTAAGCATACCGCTGGGTTGAATTGCACTATAAATTCGTTTCTTTGTTTGTTGTTCCATTTCCTATATCATCCTTTTAGAAAAAATGTACGTAAATTTAAAATGAGTGCTTATCATAAAACGTCAAAACACCCTGCTTGCGCTCGATCACAGTAGAAAACCGTTCAATATATTCATATGGATATTTATAATTAAAAATCCGTTCAATTTGAGGACCGCGCGGCTCTTTTAATCGACTGACGCCACCTGCGCCAACGGCTAAAACCGAATGAAGTTCATTCATCATATAGATGTTATACAAACAATCGTAACCCTTTTTGCTCCATCCCACATTTTCTTGATTGCCCAGCATTTTGCTTTGTCTATATAAATAATATGGATGAAATTCGCCATTAGATAAGGTTTTGTTTGCATAATCCAACATTTTTTCGACTTCATCTACAGCTGGGACAGTAGCAATTTCTCCGCGAGATGTCAAATATGATGAACGCTTGACCGACAACGTATGAACCGTAATATTTTCAGGATTTAGGTCCATCAATTGATTTAAAGTTTCACAAAAACCATTATAATCATCACCGGGCAACCCTGCAATCACGTCCATATTAATGTTGGTAAAACCCGCTTCTCTCGCCATTTGGTAAGCGGTAAGCACCTGTTGTGATGTATGACGACGACCGATAATCTCCAAAACCGAATCATGCATGGTTTGGGGATTAATGCTCAATCTTTGCACTTGATGTTTTTTCAAAACCTGTAGTTTCTCTGGTGTAATGGTATCGGGACGCCCGCCTTCAACCGTATGCTCAACTAAATGGGATAAATCAAAATGTTCTTGAAGCGTAAACAAAATCTTGTCGAGTTGATCAGCAGCTAACTGTGTCGGTGTACCGCCGCCCCAATAAATTGTCTTTAACGACAAGCCAAGACTTTTGGCCAATTCTGCCGTTTCGACCAATTCAACACACAGTTTATCTACGTATTCGGGAATCATTTTTTTTGTTTTTTCAATTGAATGAGAAACAAAAGAGCAATAACTGCACCGCGTAGGACAAAACGGTATCGAAATGTATAAGCTATACGCATTATCCGTGTTATATGCTTGGGCTTGGTTTTCTGATAAATAGCAGTGTTGACACAACTCGATTTTTTCTTTTTTAACCAGCAGTCGCTGATTCATATACGTCTGAACTTTCGCTTGATCTTTCCAATCATCTAACAGCGAAGAATACAGTTTCACCGGACGCACACCGGTTAAAATCCCCCAATTGGGCGATATTCCCGTAATATGGGAAAACAATCGATACAACCCACGTGCCATCGTTATTTCCTGTTCGTGTGAATCATTCGGCATTAGACAAACTTCTTTACACGACAGGTATTGATTCATATAAGAGACCGAACACTCGACAAACAATTCATCGTTCTCAGAATAAAATTCACACTTGGCAAAATCACCATTGATCTCTTCAGGATTCTTTTCGAATTTCAAGTGAGGAAAAAACAAACGGCAAATATTTTCCATCTCATAAAAATATGCCTGCCGATTTAACAATAAGTTCATTTTTTCCGCGCCTCGATCATAAAAGGATTCATGGTTCTCTCCACGTCCAACGTAGAAGTTTTTCCATGTCCCGGATACACCTTATAGTCGCCGGGCATGTCATACAGTTTATTGAGCGATCGCTTCAATTGTTCAAAATTACCGGTCGGCAAATCTGTGCGACCAACGCCCACACGAAACAGAGTATCACCGGTTAGTAAACAATCACCGCACAAAAAGCAAACACTGCCAATCGTGTGTCCCGGTGTTTCGATTACAAACAAGGTACTGCTGCCTAATTTGATCTTGCTTCCTTCGGTAAAGGTGTAATCGGGAGTGAGAGCGGACTGTACCACACCAATAGACTGCGCCAATGAAAAACCCGCATGAGACAGCCCGCAAGCGTCTTTGGGATGTATGCAAATTTTAGCGCCGGTTTGTTCTTTAACCGATTTGGCACCCAAAATATGATCAAAATGGCGATGTGACAGCAAAATATACTTTAATTTATCCCCCACCGCATTGACAACACGCTCAATATTTTCATCAAAAAAGCCGGGATCGACCAAAGCAGAATCGCCGCTTGTTTCATCGGTGATCAAATAGGCATTGTTGTCCATATCACCGTATTTAATTCGTTCAATCTTCATGCTTTGATCTTCCAATCGTTGGTATTTAATATAATTGTTACCGGACCGTCATTTTGAATGGAAACCGACATAGAGGCACCAAACACGCCTGACTGTACGTTGGTAACACCGATCGTTTTCAAATGAGACATAAACAATTCGTATAGGCCATTTGCTTCATCGGGATTTTTTGCTTTTACAAACGATGGCCTGCGACCATGAGAAGTATCGGCACACAAGGTAAAATTGGAAACCACTAAAGCTTCTCCGCCAATATCTAACAAGGACAAATTCATTTTATCATTCTCATCGCAGAAAATACGCAAATTCGCAACCTTTTCAGCCATTGTTGTGGCGTGAATCGGCAAATCTTCTTCACACACGCCAAGCAAAATCATAAAACCATTGCCAATTGCACCCGCAACAGTTTGATCTACCACTACAGAAGCAGAGGTAACACGTTGTATAACAGCTATCATAATACTACTTGACCCCCTGTACGATCAACTGTAATCACATCGCTGATTTTTAGCAAGCGAGCGATAATGCTTTCCAAATGTTCCGTACCTTCTGCACTAATGGTCAAATAAATTTGACAATTACCATCTTTCAAGGCTTTTGCGTTGATTGCGTGCATCGGCACACGCATCCCGGTCAGCGCCAGAGAAATATCAGCGATGATCGACGGTCGATCTAAACCGGTAATATACAGAGTTGCCTTAAAGTTCTTTCCAACAGTGGCGTTTTCAGCCCAACGAGCCGCAATCCAACGATCGGGATGCTCACACTTCATAAGGTCAGTCGGCACGTTTGTACAGTCTCGCTTATGAATAGAGACACCATGCCCACGCGTCACAAAACCAATGATATCATCCCCCGGAAGAGGTCCGCAACAGCTGGAAAAGCGAATCAAACAGTTGTCGATTCCTTCTATAATGACTCCTTCATAGGCACGTTTACTTTGTTTTTGCGGGGTAATAATCGGCTTATTAACAGCACGCCCCGTATTTTTCAAGTGAATAGCATAATACTCGCGAATCCGCGGCATAAGTCGGGACATTAAAATCCCACCATAGCCAACTGCAGCAAAAAAATCATCCAACGAATTGCTGTGATACGCTTTGGCAAAATGCTCATAGATTTCTTGTCGGTCAGCATCATTCAAACCAATAATATTGGATCGAATTTCACGTTCTAACAGCATTTTGCCTTCAGCGATATTTTCGTCCCGTTTTTCCTTTTTAAACCAAGAACGAATTTTGGTACGCGCTTCACTGGTTTTGGCTATATTTAACCAATCGCGAGCAGGGCCTTTCCCTGCTTGATTTGTGGTAATGATCTCAATAATTTCACCATTTTTAACGACATAATCAATGGGAACAATACGACCGTCAACTTTTGCTCCGATCATGCGATTCCCAACCGCTGTATGGATTGCGTAAGCAAAGTCGATCACGGTCGAACCGGCAGGAAGACTGGTTACATCACCCTTGGGTGTAACAACAAACACTTCATCAAGCGTCAAGTCGTTTTTAATGCTGGTTACCAACTCGTCTGCTTCACCGGAATCACGTTGTGCATCTAACAACTGGCGGATCCAAGCAAGATGTTCATCCATATTACCGCGGGATTTGCCTGCACCTACTTTATATTTCCAATGGGCAGCAATCCCGAATTCTGCTGTATGGTGCATGTCCCACGTACGAATTTGCACTTCAAAAGGTATACCTTCGCGGTCGATTACCGTTGTATGTAACGATTGATATTGATTTTGTTTGGGAGTAGAAATATAGTCCTTGAATCGACCGGGAATGGGTCGAAACATGTCATGAATAACGCCCAATACGTTATAGCATTCATTTACCGTATCCACAATTACACGAACAGCATATATATCATAAATCTCATCGAAACTTCTTCCTTGCATGTACATTTTACGATATATTCCGTGAATGGATTTTACACGTCCTTCAATATGGAATTTACCGTGTACGGTTGCGCTTAGTTTTTCGGTGATTTTATCTTGTTTTGATGATAAAAATTCCTTACGGTCCTTTTCACGCAAGGACAAAGCACTCAAAATCTCTGCGTAACCCATAGGGTCAAGTTGACGAATGCAAAGATCCTCTAATTCCTCTTTTACGCCTCGAATACCCAAACGATGTGCAATAGGAGCATAAACTTCGATGGTCTCCAAAGAAATATCTCGACGTTTTTGCTCACGTAACGAATCTATCGTTCGCATATTATGCAAACGATCAGCCAATTTAATAATGATAACCCGTACGTCCTCTGCCATGGCAAACAACATTTTGCGTAGATTTTCAGCCTGTTGTTCCTCACGGGAATAATACGGAATCTTACCCAATTTGGTTACTCCATCGACCAAAAGAGCAACATCTTTACCAAACATTTTTTGTACCGATTCGGTGGTCGCTTCGGTGTCTTCCACTACATCATGTAACAAAGCGGCTGTAATGGATTCAGTATCCATACCCAATTCGGTCAAAATCAACGCAACGTTAATAGGATGCTCAATATACGGCTCACCGGAACGGCGACATTGCCCCTCATGACATTCGGTGGCGTAGTTAAGCGCACTGCGAATAATTTTGCTGTCATAATTTGGGTTTTCATCGATAATTCTCAGAAGATCGTCAACTCTTGATTTAAATTGCATCATAATTCGTTCACCATTTACGATTGAAGTTTAAATAAAATCTCGGAATTTGATAAGTCAAATTTGTCTTGCGGATATAAAAATTTAATGTGGAATTGGTTGCCGTCAAAATATTGTTCTATAAACCCGAACTCTTCAAAAACCTGCAACGCAACGAACAATTTACCGCATGAAACAGTATTTCCCAATTTATACAGAAACACATCAGGCGAAATAACCAATTCAGGATATTGCCTTATATAACGAAATACCGCTGCCAAATCATCTCGCTCCGGCAGTAGCACCTGCTTTTGTTTCTGCGTAAGTTCTTCGCGAGCCATAAAACGCTCAAACAACAACATCTCATGTAACATAACAGTGTTGTCGAATCCGGCAAAACGCACTTCTTGTACAACAAAAGAAAAAGCTGGCTTGTTTTTGTAAGTTCCATATCGAAAAACCGCTGCGAGATCGATTACGTCCCCAACTTGAAAGGGAAACTGATTCATGGTGGTACCAAATTTCATGCAAACGACCACAACACCGTCACGTGACAAAGTAAGGCGCAGACTTTTTCCACCACCCACCGGATGAATGGCGTCGATCTTCATGTTCATCAATCCAAATACCGGTACAGGATTACAAGCTCCGTAAGGTGCCAAACAACATATAGCTGAGGCTGTTTTATCATTGACCCCAAAAGGACTTAATCGGCAATCAATAGACAAGATCGGTAGTGGCCGCCATTCCTCTCGTCGCGCATACTGGTTAATTTTTTCTCGAAGCAAAGAAATGTTTTCTGTTTTTATGGTAATACCCGCCGCAAGTACATGACCGCCGAATTGAATTAGGCAATCGGAACACGCTGACAACGCCGCAAACAAATCAAAGCCTTCAATACTGCGGGCGGAGCCTTTGGCTACTTCTCCATCAATAGACAAAACAATCGTTGGTTTTCCAAACTGAGCACATATTCGTGCCGCAACGATCCCTAATACACCATGGTGCCAATTTTCCCCAGCTATTACAATCACGCGGTCAAAAAAATGCACACCGCTTTGATAATGGTGAATACGGCAAGTATCTGACACCATGGACTCTACATCTTGCCGTCGCACATTATCATGACAGATTTCACCGGCTAAACGTTTTGCCTCATTTTCATCTTGCGTTACAAGCAGTTCAAAAGCACGAAAACTCTTACCCATGCGCCCTGCTGCATTGATGCGAGGAGCAATTCCAAAAGCAATTTGCTCGGCAGAAATAACTTCGGCAGTAATATCGGCAGCATCGATCAGTTCTTTTAACCCCAATCGTTCTTGTCGATCCAACACCTGTAAACCGAGCTGAACAAACACACGATTTTCATCAATCAACGGTACAACGTCGGCTACCGTACCGATCGCAACCAAATCACCGTATTGATCGATCAAATCTTCGCACGGGCAATTCTCCAAGGCACACACCAGCTTAAAAGCAACGCCAACCCCGGCATAATCAACAAACGAACCATATGACATGCCAACGTGTGGATCAACAACCGCCACAGCCTGCGGCAAAACAGGCCCGGGTTGGTGATGATCGGTAACAACCACGTCTAATCCAAGAGAATTGGCAAAATCAATTTCATCAATACTACCGATTCCGTTATCCACCGTAATAATCAGCGAAACACCCTGATCATGAAGTCGCTCAATGATACTGTTATGTAGCCCATACCCCTCTTCCAGTCGTTCGGGAATGATGCATACAACGTCACATTCCCTGCTTTTAAGATAACTGTAAAGCAAAGCAGACGCGGTAACACCGTCGGCATCGTAGTCACCGCACACCGCTATTTTCTCACTAGAAGCAATAGCACGTTCAATGCGCTGCACCGCCAATTGCATGTCGGGAAGTTCAAACGGATCTGTCAACTGCTGATCAAAGCGAAGGAACGACTCAATATCGTAGGGTTCTTCCATGCCTCTGGCAGACAACAACAACGCAACCAAGGGATCAATATCACACTCGGCAGCCAAATCGTTTGCGATCGCTTTATCACTCTCTTTAAAAAGCCATTTTTTGAGTGCCATGTAATACTCCCCCTTATAAAAATCACTAATTGTAGTTATTATAGCATCTTAGAACCACAATGTCTATGATTATTTTTTATATTTTCTACAAAAGCTACTTTTTAATCTAAATTTTAACTATAATATTGCATTTTCAAACAAAATATGCTATATTTAAAGAAATTACATTTAAATAGTATAAGTATATTTAGGAGAGAAAAGCTGTGGCTAAGCACGCAAAATCAACCCACAATTTTTTGCGAAGCGCTGTTTTAAAACGCACAATAAAAATCGTTTTGATTGTTGTTGTAGTAATCTCACTTTTACTCAACCTGTTCACCCATCTTCTACCGGTGGTTAAGTATTACGGGAACAGTATGTCCCCCACCCTCAATGACGGACAAATTTTGCTCGTTAACAAGATGGCAGAAATCAACAATGGCGACATTGTGGCATTTTATTATAACAACAAAATTATTGTTCGTCGTGTTGTCGCTACCGGCAACAATCAAATCACAATCGATGTATTCGGTAATGTTTCCGTAAACGGAAAAGTATTGGACGAACCTTATGTCACCAACAAAACCTTGGGGCAATGTAATCTTGAATTCCCATACAACGTCCCGGCAAATTGTTATTTTGTTTTAGGCGACAATCGTGGCATTGCCATGGATAGCCGACTTTCTGAAATCGGCGTTGTAACCGAAGATCGATTAGTCGGTAAAGTCTTTTTTTCTCTTAATCCGTTTGGTACTGTTAATTAATTCGTTATTCAAAAGAGGCCAAAACCATGCATGCTTTTAAGCACAGTAAAAAACAACTGAATATTAAAAGCATTGTTCTATATGCAGTCTGTGTAATGTTTTGTATTGCAACCTGCATCCTTTTGTACTACCTAAATATAACCCACGCAGTTGCTTTGGAACAGGAAGTGCGTTGCGGAATGGAAGAGCACGTGCACAATGACACCTGTTACGGCGGCGACTATTTAATTTGCAAAAAAACGGCTCACACCCACAACGGCAACTGCTATATCGTCTTGCTGAAAGAAAACGACATCAACGAAATCCTTACGTTAGTTGGAGAGAACGAGAATCACTCTTTGGAAAATGTAATCACCGACACAATGTCTTCCGCATTAACGTTTAATGCCAATATCAACAGCACCGAATCGCAAAACAGCGGCAACTCGCTTTCGCTCACGCAAGATACCGTTGCCGAATTGAACAGTACAATTTCGGCTGAGTCAACCCTTCCTAAAATCGTGCTGAACGAAAATATTAACAATCCTCAAACCTTGGCAATTGGTGACAACCAACAAAACACATCCTCGGGCGGTGTTTCCAATTTTGCAATTGGTGACAACCCGGTAACCGCAAACAACAATGCAAATTTCTATATATATTTAGACGGAAAATGGACCTGTATTGGCACTACAACCTATTCTACAACCAACAACGGCACGCGGTATTACGACTACGTTATTCCCACAAGCAAAGTATTGGAGCTTGTTAACGGTGCTCTCGACACCAATTACACCTACAACTCCTTTGATATTGCAGTTTCTACTTCCGCTAACTCAGGTTATTCTACCAGCAATATTGGTATGGCATCGGTAAACACGACCATTGCTTATCGGCAAAGAAACACTGCTTCACAAACCGCTCGTTACATTCGCTTAATTCCCAATAACGGATCGGCAAGCAGTACGTCTTTTAACTTTTTCACCGTTACCTATACGTATCCCGACGGACGTACCGCCTCGCAAGTTGTGCGAGCCGGCACCACCATTACTTTGCCATCCGGCAATTATGAGTGGAAAAACGGAAATAGAACCTACGCTGCAGGCGAAGCGGTTACCATAACCGCTAAAACCAATTTTTCAGGGACAAGCATTGGCCCCATCACTTATGTCAACATAAACTACAATTTAAATTTCCCTACGGTAAGCGGTGTAACGGTTAGCACCAAACCTACCATAGCCGGTATGTCGACCACTACAGTAACAGACGGTTTTTCAGAAAACACGTCGGCTGTTATCCGTAACGTCTCCGATCATAGTGTTGAGGGCAAAGTTAACAACAACACGACCGGTCTTTCTCGTGTGATTCAGTTCAAAGGTTGGAAAGTTGGTAATACCGACATTGTTTTACAGCCCAATACTACCTTAGTCTGGGAAGAATTATTACAATACGCTACCGGCGGTAGCATAAACCTAACAGCCATGTGGGAAACCGAAGCTGTACGTACTGCCACATTTTTTATTCGTTTTGACTCGGTTGCCGTTGACACCGACGGTAATATTACAGGCCAAGACCAAAACAAATACACAAATGAGCTCTTTTCCTCCTACGTTGGCGGTATTGATCCAAGCCTTGACGTAAACACATTGCACAATCGTTACCATATTGCCGATACTACTTCTGACAATTCATTTGGAGCTGACCAAGAAATTCGTGCTTTGTACGGTGAAAAAGCCGAGGGAGTATGGTTAACAGCCTTCCCTTCCGATGATTACATTTTTGAAAGCCTAGTACAATATGCCAAGACCGGTTACTTGTCGGTAGATGGTGTTCCGGTAAAAGCGGAAGACTTAAATAACCGTGAATATGCAATCCGATGGTATGTATTTAAAGCGCAAAGTGACGCCTGGCACATAGACGGAAAATTAGTAAAAAAAGAAGGCTTAATACACGTTTACAAAACCTTTGCCGGTAACAAGGAATTAATAACCGAAGCAAAAACCGACTTTTATATTGACGCAACCGATGTGTCGGCCGGTACCAATACGGTGCTAAACCTCAATAATCGCACCACATATGATCCCACAACTGACACCTATATGTGGGAGATCACAAACGTAGATTACGGTGAATTGTGGGAAATCACCGAACACCCGCACAAATTTAGTGATCCAAATGTGGAGTTCAGCGTTTACTCTGAGTATACCGTTATGGACGCGCACGGTGATCAATCTATAACCGGTACCGGCACATCCCTAACGGTTAGCGGTATGACCTATGCCTTAGACGAAGGTACCGACGAAGTTTTACGTGCTGAGTTCACCAATATTTACAACAAAAGTAACTCTATCATCATTAAAAAGCAAGACGCTTTGACCGGTGTTTCCATTGGCGGTGCTACGTTTCGACTGTTGCAAAACGGCAAGCCACTCAAATTCAATTATAATGCCGCCACCGATAGCTATGAGTATGATCCTGAAAGCGGTAGCCACACGGTGCTGACAGGTACATCAAACGGGTACTTTGAAATTTCGATTGAAGATTTCAGTTACGACTTTGGGAATATTATTGTGCAGGAGGTTACGGCTCCTACCGGTTACTCACCTATTGGAAACATAGAAATAGGCTACACCGACGACCAAAAGACAGTCGGCATTATAAGCGGCAACAGCGAGCTGATAAAGTATGTTAACGGGATTCTCATTGTTGGCAACAGTACTGATATTTCATCGGTAACCGCCAAAAAAACGTGGGACTGCCCGGAAAACGAATGGCAACCGGTGACGATCCAATTGTTGGCAAACGGAAAACTTGTTACCACCGTAATCGCGGGGGTGGAACCTGAAATCGTCCTAAGCGCCGACAACAATTGGCAACACACCTGGCAACATCTGCCAATTTATGTAAATGGCACAAAAATTACTTGGTCGATCAAAGAAACTTCAATTGGCACCGAAGCAGCAAAAGCAGACGGCTCGTTCATTAACTGGTTGGCTTCTTACGGTATACCGATTCAAAGCACCGGCACCGACGGGAACCCAAATGTATTGTTAACCGTTACCAACACGACCAAGCGCGTTATGCTTCGCCTCACCAAAACAGACCTAAGTAAAAGCACCTTATTGAGTGGAGCAACGTTTTTACTGGAAGCGGTCGATGAAAAGGGCAACCTACTTAGCAACGAAATTGCTAAAACCGCCACAACCGGCGAAGCAGGAACATTAATTTTTGACAACTTAAAATGCGGCATTCGCTATCGCCTGACCGAGCAAGTTGCGCCAAATGGATATTTGAAGCTTTCGGAGTATATTTATTTTACCATTCAAGAAGACGGCTCCGTGGTGGTTGAAGAAAATTATTTTGCAGAGGCAGGTAATACAGCCTACAACCTGGTGATTCGAAATGCCGAATCGGTTCCTCTGCCCGAATCCGGAAGTATTGGAAATAATATGTTTTATGCCTATGGACTATTTCTGATTGTAATAGCCGCCGGCATCTACATATATCACCTCTATAAAAGGAGGTGCCACAATTAACATCTGCTTTCAAAAAACAAAAAATATTATTAGAAAAGGAGTTTTTCAAATGAAAGCAATCAAAAGAACCCTGGCAATCCTTACGTGCCTCTGCTTAATTCTTGGCTGTGTTTCTATCTCAGCTGTAGCAGAGCCCACCGGCAGCATCACCATTCAAAACCCCTCCCACTCCGATGCTACCGTTAGTGGCAAAACCTTTAACGTATATAAAGTGTTTAACGCCACTACCTCGGGAACCAGCACCTCGTACAGTTGGTATGAAGATGCCAACGGCCAAATTCCGTTTTATGATTTCTTCTATGGCCCTAACGGTGTAGTAGAACAAAACAAAGAAAACGGCAACGTAATGGGTGCTGTAAACTACGTAACCCATATTCAAGAAAATCAAGGGAACCTTGCATTGTCTCAACTGGCAGAATCGTTGCACACTTATATTGAAAACGCCAATGCCCAAACCGTGACACTCCCCACCATTATTCCTCCTGTCGTTGTAGGGTCGAACGAAAGTTCTGTTAAAATCCCCGATTTGGAATATGGTTACTATTTGGTATACGATAATACTGACTTGTCCAGCAATGCAAGCGCTGTACGTTCGGCAGTTATGTTGACCACCGTTAACAAAGATGCGGTGGTAACCTTGAAAGCCAACCGCCCTGAAATTGATAAAACCGTTTTGGAAAATGACGGCGTAACTTACGGTAAAGGTACTTCTGCTATGATTGGCGACGACGTAACCTTTAAAATCGAAACCTACGTTCCCAGTCATACCATGTATACTACCTACAACTACTATATTGAAGATACCCTTCCTGCCG
Source organism: Acutalibacteraceae bacterium (assembly GCA_045661365.1). Lineage (GTDB taxonomy): Bacteria > Bacillota > Clostridia > Oscillospirales > Acutalibacteraceae > UMGS1484. The sequence goes on from JAZRFL010000154.1 coordinate 19,969, forward strand.
GCATTACCTTAAATGCAGACACTATCAAAGTTTACTTAAATGATACCACGGAACTTTCCGACGGTACCGACTATGAATTGACCGTCAACGGCACCGACAGCTTTAAAGTTGATTTTACAATTGCAATCAGCGGATTTGCAATCGGTGATAAGTTGTCCATTGTTTACGGTACTCACGTTACCAATGGCATTGCCGCGCAAGCTGCAAACGTTAATACTGCAACCTTGTATTACAGCAACGACCCCACCAATGAAACCTCGGTTGGTCACACGTCCTCTACCGCAAATGTATATTCCTACCAATTTGTATTCACCAAATTTGCACAAGATACCAACAAAGTATTTATGAACAAACGCTTGATTGGCGCGGAATTCCAACTGTATGAAGTAATTGGCAACACCAAAAAACTGCTCAACTTCACCACCGAACAAGCAACCAATGCCGACGGCGTAGCCTTTACCAAATACATTGTTTCCGAAACTGCAGGTGAAGGCACTGTCAACACCTTAAAAGTGCATGAGACCGGCGACGAAACCATCAATTTGACCGACCTGAACTACGGTGGTCATCGCGGTGACGTGTTTATTTTTGGTTTGTCTGAAGGAACTTATGAATTGGTAGAAACCAAAGCTCCCGACGGTTACATTTTACCGGACACTCCCTTTGTCATTACCATTACCGATGAAATTGGCGTTATGGGTTCTGTTGGTACCTTGTCTGTTAGCGGTACTCACAGCGGCTCCGGTAGCATCGTAAACGCGAACGGCCGTGCGGAACAAATTTTGACCGTATGGGCTGACATCACCAATGCTCCCGGTTCTGCACTTCCCGAAACCGGTGGTATGGGTACCACCCTCTTTACCGTTCTCGGTATTGTACTAATGGCAGGTGCTCTTGCTTTTTTTACTTCAAGAAAAAGAAGTAGTGTGGCATAAAAGAAATATTCATTTTTGACGGAGCGACTCTTTTTAGCCACCCCGCAAAGCTATTTCTTTTTCTAAACCAACAATAAAGAAAACTCAAAGGAGGGAAAGACCAATGAAG
>JAZRFL010000155.1:0-6316 GCA_045661365.1 Acutalibacteraceae bacterium
GTTTAAGCCATTCGGGACGATACGTAGCTTGCGCTGTTTCATCACATCCAATCGGTGTGGATATACAATGGCAAAAAGAAACCAATCAAAAAGCCGTTGAAAAGGTGCTAACCAAGAATCAGTTGGATATGATTCGTTCTATGCCGCCGAAAAAGCAGGCCAACGCCTATTATGATTTTTGGTGTTTAAAAGAAGCACTTTATAAAGTGACCAACGAAGGCTCTATTCGACAACCCACAGAGTTTGAATTTTCTAATTTAGGCGGCAGATTGGGAATTTCCTTCGAAGGGCTGAATCTCGCAAACTTTAATACCCTGCCTGGATACAGTCTAGGGGTTTGTACCGACGGACCTCTCCCCCATTGTATTTTTCAGGTTTCTGCCGAGAAAATATTAGCAACAATCAACCAAGAATAAAAAGTAAGGGACTTGATAACGAGTATCAAGTCCCATTTTCATATCAATAATTATTTTGCAGATTCTTCAACTGCAACAGCGCAAGCAACGGTGGCGCCTACCATGGGGTTGTTACCCATACCGATAAGACCCATCATTTCTACGTGAGCAGGAACGGAAGAAGAGCCGGCAAATTGAGCATCACCATGCATACGACCCATGGTATCGGTCAAGCCGTAAGAAGCAGGGCCAGCAGCCATGTTGTCGGGATGCAGGGTACGACCGGTACCGCCGCCCGAAGCAACAGAGAAGTATTTCTTGTCATTTTCCAAAGCCCATTTCTTATAGGTACCAGCAACGGGATGTTGGAAACGGGTGGGGTTGGTGGAGTTACCGGTGATGGAAACATCAACACCTTCTTTTTGCATGATGGCTACGCCTTCCAAAACATCGTTGGCACCATAGCAACGAACTTTAGCTTTTTCGCCATTGGAGAAAGCACGTTCTTCTTCGATTTTCAGTTCGCCGGTAAAGAAATCATAATCGGTTTTTACATAGGTGAAGCCGTTGATACGAGAGATGATGTAAGCGGCATCTTTACCCAAACCGTTCAAGATAACCCGCAGGGGTTCTTTACGAACTTTATTAGCGGTACGAGCAATACCGATAGCACCTTCAGCGGCGGGGAAGGATTCATGACCTGCCAAGAAGCAGAAGCATTTGGTTTCTTCTTTCAGCAACATAGCACCCAAGTTACCATGACCGCGACCAACGTTACGTTGTTCAGCAACAGAGCCGGGAATACAGAATGCTTGCAAGCCGATACCGATAGCGGCGGCAGCGTCAGAAGCGTTGGTAATGCCTTTTTTGAGAGCAACTGCAACACCCAAGGTGTAAGCCCAAACAGCATTTTCAAAAGCGATGGGTTGCACACCGCGAACGATAGCATCTACGTCGATGCCTTTGGAGAGGCAAAGATCACGGGCGGCTTCCAAGCTTTCCAAACCGTATTCAGCCAAGCAAGCTTCGATTTTAGCCATTCTTCTTTCTTTACCTTCGAATTTTACGTTATTAGCCATTGTGAACGCCTCCTTCCTTATTCTTCACGGGGATCGATGTACTTAGCAGCATCGTCGAAACGACCGTAAGTACCGGTGTTTTTAGCCAAAGCGTCAGCCGGTTCAGCACCGTGACGGATATCTTCTAACATTTTGCCCAAACGGATAAATTGATAGCCGATAACTTCGTTGTTGGCGTCCAAAGCCATTTTGGTAATGTAACCTTCAGCCATTTCCATGTAACGAACGCCTTTTGCTTTGGTAGAGAACATGGTACCAACTTGCGAACGCAAGCCTTTACCCAAGTCTTCCATACCGGCACCGATGGGCAGACCTTCTTCTGAGAAGGCGGATTGGGTACGACCATAAGCCAATTGTTTGAAGATTTCACGCATGGCAACGTTGATTGCGTCGCACACCAAGTCGGTGTTGAGGCATTCCAGCAGAGTCTTGCCGGGCAGAATTTCGGCAGCCATAGCGGCCGAGTGGGTCATGCCGGAGCAACCCAATGTTTCTACCAGGGCTTCTTCCACGATACCGTCTTTTACGTTCAAGGTCAGTTTGCAGCAACCTTGTTGAGGTGCGCACCAACCAATACCGTGAGACAGACCGCTGATATCGCTGATTTGATAAGATTTGACCCACTTACCTTCTTCGGGGATAGGGGCCGGTCCATGATGAGGGCCTTTGGCCACAGGACACATTTTTTCCACTTCATGGGAATAATTCATATTCCATTAGCTCCTTTCGGAAATTTAATACTGTATTTATGAAACGGTGATTACCTCAGCCGATTCAATAACAACGTCGTTCAAGGGTTTGTCATTTTCACCTACGGCTACTTCCGTAATTTCATCAACCACTTCTTGACCCATATATACTTGTCCAAATACGGTATGGCCACCTGCTTGGCGCCAAGCACCATCAAGGTTGATATTACCACCATTGGCTTCGTACAGTTTCCAAACCTCTTCAGGAACCAAACGAGAGTCTACGGTAAGATTTTCTTCGATAAAAGATTCAACGGTGGGATAGTAAGTTTTAAAATCTTGATAGTACATTGCATATTGTTGATAAGTAGCTTGCAGATTACTGTATTGGGTTTCATAATCATACAAAGTACGATCTAAGGTTTTCGTGGTAGAATGGTTAATAAAAAATTGGCTACCGTTGGTATTTGCACCGGAGTTTGCCATAGCTACCGAATAGGTGATGTTTAGCAACTTATCGGAAAATTCATCTTCAAAATTTTTGCCCCATATACTTTCGCCGCCGGTACCGTTCCCTTCAGGGTCGCCGCCTTGCACACAAAAGCCTTTAATAACACGGTGAAAAATCAAACCATTGTAATACCCACTGTTGATATGGCCGATGAAATTTTCTACCGCTTTGGGCGCTTCATCGGGAAAAAGACGAATGAAAATATCGCCATAATTGGTATGCAATACAGCAACCTGCTCTCCCGCTTTTGGCTGATCCAACTGAAAACCATAAGCTTTGGAAGAAGGTTGTAAGCGATCTTGATTAGTTACTACGGCGTTGGAAACAGTCGAAGTAGCAGGTTGTGTTGTGGTTTTCTCCGCGCATGAAGAAAAAGAAAGCGTAATCAAAATCACGACAAGAACCATTGACAACAAACGAGTTTTTTTCATATAACAAATGACATCCTTTCTAATTCACAACAGAAACACCTGTTTGAGCAAACGAGCAAACATAGGACCATCCGTAAATTTTTTCCAGTTGGGCTGCACAAGCTTGCGCCTGCTCTCGATTAGCAAACACACCAAACACAGTCGGTCCGCTTCCGCTCAACGAAGCCCCCATAGCACCATATTGCCGTTTCATAAGATCGATTGCCTGTGCAATTTCGTCTTGCTCATATAATGATAAAAAATCATTATGGAGCTGTTGGCATAATTCAGCAAGTGTTTTGCACTCTATCTTGTCTATTATAGCACAAGAATTTGCTACTTGCAATCCCTTAATTTCATCATATTTGCAATACATAGCCGCAGTCGACTCTTTTTGACAGGGCTTTGTTAAAACCAGCCACCCTTGCATACAAACAGCGCACGGCAACAGTCGCTCCCCTATTCCGGTAGCCAAACAAGCACCACCCACCATGCAAAACGGTACATCAGCCCCCAAAGACAAAGCCAAATCTTTTAACTGGTCTGTTGTAAAAGGAAATTGCAACATTTGGTTGAGTCCGCACAGGACTGCCGCGGCAGCGGCACTACCGCCGCCCAAGCCTGCAGACAAAGGAATGTTTTTTTCTATATTTATTTCAACCCCATGATGTTGATCGCCAAGTGCCTCAAAAAAAACTCTTGCTGCTTTATATGCCAAATTATTGACCCCTGCAAGGGTAGGATCGGAACACGACACGCTAACCGTTGGTGTTTGCGTCAAAGTAAGAGTGACCCTGTCATGCAAATCAATCGATTGCATCACAGTACGCAATGTATGATAGCCGTTTGGTAACTTACCTGTAATATACAAAGACAAATTAATTTTTGCATTGGCGGCAAGGTGTAACTGCATATTTTGCATAAGCCTCCTATACGATCGGCAACAAAATGGGTTCCCGACGGTCATAAATCGTAACGTAATCAAAACCGGCACGTTTTAGCAAAAGAAGACCATCTTCAATATTGGCCCCTATATCGGCAGCGTGGTGTGCATCGGAACCGATCGTTACGTACTCGCCGCCAAATTCTTTAAAGCGCTTTAAAATTTCAAACGTGGGAGTAGGATGTCCATATTGGGTACGATACCCTTGTGTATTTAGTTCCAAAGCCTTGCCATCTGCCGCGAGTTTCGACAAGATACGATCAATTTGCGGAATATAATCAGACAAATTAACCGCTATGTTTTCGCGCCCAACAATGTACCGCAACGGATAAGTCAAGTGTGACATAGCGTCGAATTTTCCCCAACAGGCGGTTTCGTAAAGTTCGTCAAAATATGTATGCAGTAACTTAGGTACGTCGGCATTGCTGTAATCTATTTTCCAAAAGTCAGTCTCGCCGCGAATTAAATGAAGACCCGCCACCACAAAATCGTAAACATTGGCAGACAAAGCATCTTCCGTTGCTTGCAGGTCATGCAAGGGTTGGCCCAATTCGATCCCGGTCATAATTGCCAATTGACCACGAAATGCACTTTTGGCCTTTAAGGTTTCAAAATAACTGTAACGAATCGCCAAGTGAAAATTGTCTTTAAAGTATCTGTGACATTCCGCATGATCGGTTACTGCAATGGCACGAATTCCTTTGGCGGCAGCGTGCTCACTAATTACCATTAACGAGTCGTGCCCGTCGTTGGAATTGTCGGTATGCACATGAAAATCCACAAGATTTTTGTAACCCATGGCGTTTTTTCCCCTTTTTCCCACAAACTACGCTTATCATACCACATAAAATGAATTTTTCAAAGTTTTTTTGTAAAATAATGGTTCATTTTTTTAAAAAGTATGTTATAATAACATGGTTAGTAAACCAAAGGAAGGATTTTGATTTAAATGAAAGCTGTAATTTCGGTTATTGGTGCCGACACCGTGGGAATTCTTGCCAAAGTTTCCAACGTATGTTTTAAAAACAATTGTAATATCGTTGACGTAACACAAAAGGTATTGCAAGAATATTTTACCATGATCATGATTGTAGAAATTGACAACTGCACAGTGTCTTTTTCCGATTTTTCCGATCAACTGTCTCAATTGGGACAAGAAATGGGGCTTTCCATTCGCACCATGCACGAAGATATTTTTAATTCCATGCACAGAATCTAAGGAGGACTGCAAATGAATTACTCCTATCAAGATGTTTTAGAAACTATCAATATGATACAAGAGGAGCATTTGGATATTCGCACGGTTACCATGGGGATTTCTCTGCTTTCTTGTATTGATAGTGATATTGATAAAGCCTGCCAAAAGGTTTATGAAAAGATTACCGCATATGCCGAAAACTTAGTTCCCGTATGCGAAGCGATCGAAAAAGAATTTGGGATTCCCATTATCAACAAGCGAATTTCGGTTACTCCCATTGCCATGCTTGCCGCCGCCTGCCCCGGGGCAGAGGTGAAAAAATTTGCCCATACCTTACAACGCGCCGCTGACACCTTGGGTGTTAACTTTATTGGTGGGTATTCCGCATTGGTACACAAGGGCTTCTCGGCGGGAGACTATGCTTTGATCGAAAGCATCCCCGAAGCTTTAGCAGAAACCACTAACGTTTGTTCTTCGGTAAATATCGGTAGCACCAAGGCCGGTATCAATATGGATGCGGTTGCCAAAATGGGCAAGGTTATTCGCCGTTGTTCTGAGTTGACAGCCGAAAACAACTGTATTGGCGCCGCCAAATTGGTGGTATTTTGCAACGCTCCCGAAGACAATCCCTTTATGGCGGGGGCTTTTCACGGTCCCGGCGAGGCAGATTGCGTAATTAACGTTGGTGTTTCCGGTCCCGGTGTTGTGGTTGCCGCTTTAAAAAAATGCGGAAAAGACTGCTCCATTGACGTGTTGGCCGAAACCATTAAGCGCACCGCTTTCAAAATCACCCGCATGGGTCAACTGGTGGCTCGTGAAGCCTCTCGTCGCTTGTGTGTTCCCTTTGGCATTGTAGACCTTTCTCTTGCTCCTACTCCCGCTGTCGGTGACTCGGTAGCTCATATTTTGGAAGAAATGGGATTGGAAACCTGTGGCGGTTGCGGCACCACCGCTTGCCTTGCCATGCTTAACGATGCCGTAAAGAAAGGCGGGGTTATGGCTTCTTCTCACGTTGGCGGTCTTTCGGGCGCTTTTATTCCCGTTTCGGAAGATGCCGGTATGATCGATGCCACCCGTAGTGGATGCCTGAA
>JAZRFL010000156.1:0-4840 GCA_045661365.1 Acutalibacteraceae bacterium
GGGAACAGAATTTTGGTAAGCTTGGAAACCGGTTTGGCGGCATATTCCATGCGGATCAACCGTTCTTTTTGGGTGGTAATGGCTTTGATAACAGGCGGTTGCACAATGGGAACCAACGCCATGTAAGAGTAAGCCGCCACCATAATGGCACCCACGTACTCGGATTTTAAGGTGTTTGCTACGAAGATAGAGGTAGGGCCGTCTGCCGCACCGATAATGGCGATAGAAGCCGCATCGTTCGCCTGAAAGAACAGGCTGGCAACCGTCAGGGTAAAGAAAATGCCGAACTGTGCCGCCGCCCCGAAGATCATGAGTTTGGGGTTCGAAAGCACCGGGGTAAAGTCGATCATGGCGCCGATCCCAATGAACAAGATCAAAGGAAACAGCTCATTGGCAATACCCGCATCAAACAGCGTTGTCAATGCTCCCTCCGGCCCAATGGCACCGGAATTTGGCAAGTTGACCAAGATCGCACCAAAGCCCATGGGCAACAACAGGGTGGGCTCCATGTCCTTTTTGATTGCCAAAAAAACCAACAATCCGCCAATGGCCCACATAACGATCTGTTGCCAGGTTATGTCATAAATAAATTCCCATAAGATCTCCAAAAAAATCACTCCTGCAAATTACAAATTATAAATATAAAAAAGACTTTTACCGCAGAAAAATCCACGGTAAAAGTCTTGCTGTTTCATACAAATGCGGGTGTCTTGCACCGTATTGACGTCATTTGTCACGGAAGCCGTCAGCTACTCCCCTTTACCGGGTGAAGTATAGCAAATTCCATGGGATTTGTCAAGAGTGAACCACAAAAAATATGGATTCCTCGCCACAAAACCATTGCCATTTTCATCGGGTTGATGTATAATGACAACAAATTCTGCATTTCGAGGCGAACGTATGAATATTAAGCTCATTTTAAAAACCTTGGGCAAGGTTTTGCTGATTCAAGCGGCTTATATGCTTTTGTCGGTTTTTGTTGCCTTATATTACCATGAATCGATCACTCCTTATTTGTATGCCATAGGCGGCATGGTATTGCTGGCAATTCCTTTGCTGTGTCTTCGTCCGCACAAGTCCTTGTTTTCCGCGCGGGACGGTTTGGCAGGGGTTGCCTTGATTTGGATCACCATGTCTTTGTTTGGTGCTATTCCTTTTTTGGCAGATGGGCATTTCGGCGGTTTTGTCAACTGTTTTTTTGAATCGACCTCGGGATTTACCACCACCGGCGCCTCGATCTTGAAGGAAATCGAATCGTTGCCTCGCGGCATTTTGTTTTGGCGCAGCTCTACCCATTGGTTGGGGGGCATGGGCATTTTGGTGTTGGCTTTGGCACTGTTCCCCTCGATTGGCGAGCGGGCACAAAACCTCATGGCCGCCGAATCCCCCGGCCCAACTTCGGAAAAGCTGACCTCACGCATTTCCACCTCTTCCAAGATCTTGTACGTGATCTACATGATATTGACCGTTTTCATGGTAGGCGCTTTGCTGTGCACCGGCATGAATCTTTACGACAGCGTAGTAACCACCCTGGCTACCGCAGGTACAGGCGGTTTTTCGGTACTCAACAACAGCATAGCCGGCTACAACAACCTTGCCGCCGAAATTGTAATTACGGTATTTACCGCTTTGTTTGGTATTAATTTCACCGTGTTTTTCATGTTACTTACCCGCCAATTTTCCAAAGCCTTTCGCAACACCGAATTTATTTTTTACATTGCTACCCTGGTCATTTCCATTGGGTTGATCGCCGCCAACATTTATTCCATGTACCAATCGGTGGGGCAAGCGTTGCGACACGCTTCGTTTAACGTGGTCACCGTTATGTCCACCACCGGGTTTTCTTCCACCGACTTTGGCACGTGGCCGCAGTTCAGTCAGCTAATTTTGGTGGGACTTATGATCATAGGGGCGTGTGCCGGCTCTACCGGCGGCGGTATAAAATGCTCTCGCATAATCATTTTGTCAAAAGCGGTGGCTCGCGAACTGCGCCGCATGATCGCACCGAAACGAGTGGGTATTTTAAAAATGAACGGCAAACCCATTCCCGAATCCACCGTGACCAACACCGCCGTGTTTGGCATGATGTATTTTCTCATTGCCATAGGTGCCATGTTGGTCGTTGCCATAGACAATTTTGATTTCACCACCACCTCGGTATCGGTGATCGCTTGCTTGGGCAATATTGGTCCTGCCTTGGGACCCATCGCCGGCCCCACCGGGAATTTTGACGCTTTTTCCGATCTGAGTAAGATCGTGCTGTCTTTTTGCATGATCATAGGAAGGTTAGAGATCTTCCCCTTGATCGTGCTGTGCTACCCAAAAGCATGGAAAGGTACGATTGCAAAAAAATAATTGGCAGATTCTAAAAAAATAGATTGCAACAAGAATGTTTTTGTGGTAAACTATATTTGTATATGAATTTTTGAAAGGATGATCACTAACATGACCACCAACAAAACTCTGTTAAAGTGGATCGATGAAAAAATCGATCTGGTCAAGCCCGACAAAGTTGTCTGGATTGACGGCAGCCAAGAACAAATCGATGCTTTGCGCGCAGAAGCCTGCGCCACCGGCGAATTGGAAAAGCTGAACGAAGAACTGTTGCCTGATTGCTATCTGCACAGAACCAAACCCAACGACGTTGCTCGTGTAGAAGACCGCACCTTTATTTGCTCTCGCAATAAAGAAGATGCAGGCCCCACCAACAACTGGTGTGACCCCCAAGAAATGTACAAAAAATTGGACGACATCGCTCGCGATTCTTACAAAGGTCGCACCATGTACGTGATCCCCTACTCCATGGGTCCCATTGGTTCTCCTTTGGCCAAGATCGGTGTAGAATTGACCGACTCCATTTACGTTGTACTGAACATGGTTATTATGACCCGTGTTGGCAAAGCCGTTTTGGACGTGCTGGGCGACAGCGATGACTGGGTACGTTGCTTCCACGCAAAATGCGACATCGACCCCGAACATCGTTACATTTGCCAATTCCCCGAAGACAATGCCATTACCTCTGTAAACTCCGGTTACGGCGGTAACGTATTGCTGGGTAAAAAATGCTTTGCTTTGCGCATTGCTTCTTACCAAGGTTGGAAAGAAGGCTGGATGGCTGAACACATGCTCATCCTCGGTTTGGAAAACCCCCAAGGCGAAGTCAAATACATCGCCGCCGCTTTCCCCTCTGCTTGCGGTAAAACCAACTTGGCTATGCTTATTCCCCCCGAATATTTGAAAGAAAAGGGCTACAAAGTATGGACCGTTGGTGACGACATCGCCTGGATGCGCATAGGTGCAGACGGTCGTCTGTATGCCATCAACCCCGAAAACGGTTTCTTCGGCGTTGCCCCCGGCACCAACGAAAAATCCAACTACAACGCTTTGGCTTCTACCCGCAAAGGCACCATTTTCACCAACGTTCTCCACAAAATGGACGACAACACCGTTTGGTGGGAAGGTTTGGACAAAAACCTGCCTGAAAACGCCATTGACTGGTTGGGCAATCCTTGGGATCCTGCCAAGTTCAACAAAGCAGACAAATCCACCTACGGCGCTCACCCCAACTCTCGCTTTACCGCTCCTGCCGAAAACTGCCCCTGCATTTCTGATGAATTCAACAAGGGCGAAGGTGTGCCCATCTCGGCTATCGTATTCGGCGGTCGTCGTGCAAAATGCGCTCCCTTGGTATATCAATCCAAGGATTGGGAAAACGGTGTATTCGTAGGTTCCGCTATGGCTTCTGAAACCACCGCCGCCGCTGCCGGTGCTGTTGGTGTTACCCGTCGTGACCCCATGGCTATGCTGCCCTTCTGCGGCTACCACATGGGTGACTATTTCAAACATTGGTTGGAAATGGGTAAAAAATTGGGCGACAAAGCTCCCAAAATCTTTAACGTTAACTGGTTCCGTTCCGACGACGAAGGCAACTTCGTATGGCCCGGCTTCGGCGATAACATCCGTGTTCTGAACTGGATCATTGACCGTTGCGAAGGCAAGGTTGACGCCGACGAAACCGCTATCGGTTACGTGCCCAAGGCAGAAGACATTGACCTGACCGACTTGAAAGATTTCGATATTGAAACCCTCAAGAGCATTTTGGAAGTCAACAAAGACGTTTGGATGCAAGAAGCCGCCGAAATCGAAGAGCATTACAAAAAGTTCGGCGACCGTTTGCCCGAAGAATTGCGTGCTCAATTGGAAGGCTTGAAAGCCCGCTTGGCTAACGCATAATTAAGTTTTAAATAAAGGAAAGCACCGAATCGGTTGATTCGGTGCTTTTTTTGTAATCAACAAAAGCGGCATATCCCCGTGGAAACAAGTCTGTGCGACTTGGTTTGCCGTTCCAACAAGAGGACGGATCGTCACGCCGCTATGTGGCTCGCAATCACGGTGGATTCGGTATATTTTGGTCAACTCTACTAATAGTAGAGTAAAAAATCGGTAAAAATCGGCCATCCCACACTTTTTGGGTGGCGCATTTTGCACCGCTTCGTGGTAAAATTGCCCCAGAAAGATATACTTTGTATATCTTTTGGCAACACACCGCACCCCCCTTCTGTTTTCCCAGAGCGTTTGTGTTATTTGATTTTGGGAGGAATTGCTATGAAAAAAAACACTCGACTACTCAGCGTTTTATTGACCGTAACCTTGCTATTGGGACTCCTACTCCCCGGCTCAGGGATTGCTTTGGCAGAAGACACCATGCCCGTCTACAAAAACGGGGTATATGAAATTGAAACCTATGAGCAACTGCGCAACGTAGCCGCAGCCGCTTATAATGGGCGAACTGTAAAGTTGGTGGCAGATATTGAAGTCACCGACCGAGAAAACGACCGTG
>JAZRFL010000157.1:0-2162 GCA_045661365.1 Acutalibacteraceae bacterium
TAAAAGACTGTAATCTGATATTTATAGAAAGGTTGAATCAAAATGAAACAATATAGAGTAAACGTAAACGGAACCATGTATGAAATTACTTTGGAAATTGTAGAAGGAGCAGAAATTGCCGCTGCTCCCGCGCCTGTTGCCCCTGCACCTGTTGCAGCACCCGCCGCTGTTTCGGCACCGGTTGCTGCCCCTTCCGGTGCCGGCGAAACCATTGCCGCACCTATGCCCGGTAATATTTTGGCTGTTAATGTCAAAGCCGGTGACACGGTAAAAAAAGGCGACGTTTTAATGGTTTTGGAAGCTATGAAAATGGAAAATGAAATTATGGCTCCTTGCGATGCATCTGTTGTATCGGTAAACACTTCTGTCGGTGCTACGGTAGATACCGGTGCCGTTCTTTGTGTATTGGGATAATCGGAGGACGTTGTGATGGGAGACATTGCTACTTTTTTTGAGGATACCGGATTTTATATGTTGGCTGAAAATTGGTTGAATCTGGTTATGATCGCCATAGCTTGTGTTCTTAGTTATCTTGCCATCGTAAAAAAATTCGAACCCTTGTTGTTATTACCCATTGCCATTGGTATGTTGTTGACCAACTTGCCCGGTGCCGAAATGTATCATGCAGAGTTGTTTAGCGGCGGTCACGTACATTGGTCAGAATTTGACACGATCGGTGCCGGGTTGCTTGACTACTTGTATTTAGGCGTTAAGCTTGGCATTTATCCTTGCTTGATTTTCATCGGTGTTGGTGCTATGACCGATTTTGGCCCCTTGATTGCTAATCCCAAGAGTTTGTTGCTTGGTGCTGCGGCTCAACTTGGCATCTTTATTACCTTTTTAGGTGCTATTTTCTTGGGCTTTGAGGCTGTGGAAGCGGCATCTATCGGTATTATTGGTGGGGCAGACGGTCCTACGGCTATTTATGTTACCTCGAAATTGGCGCCCGACTTGCTCGGACCCATTGCCGTTGCTGCATATTCATACATGGCGTTGGTACCGGTTATTCAGCCTCCGATCATGAAGCTGTTAACTACCAAAAAAGAACGAGAAATCGTTATGACCCAATTGCGACCTGTTTCAAAAACGCAAAAAATCGTTTTTCCCATAGTTGTAATCATCTTCGTTTCGTTGTTGGTTCCTTCTGCTGCTCCGTTGGTCGGTTGCTTGATGCTGGGCAATTTACTGCGTGAATGCGGTGTAACCGAGCGATTGAGCAAAACGGTTCAAAATGAACTGATGAACATTGTTACCATTTTCTTGGGCGTTTCTGTTGGTGCTACCGCAACTGCCAAAAATTTCCTTAACTGGGAAACTATCTTTATTTTGGTTCTTGGTGTAGTTGCTTTCAGCATGGGTACTGCCGGCGGTGTGTTACTCGCTAAGTTTATGAACTTGTTCACGAAAAACAAGATCAATCCGCTGATTGGTTCTGCCGGTGTATCGGCTGTTCCCATGGCGGCTCGTGTATCTCAAAAAGTTGGTCAAGAGGCTAATCCCGGCAACTTCCTACTGATGCATGCTATGGGACCCAACGTAGCAGGTGTTATTGGCTCTGCTATTGCTGCCGGTGCATTGATCGCTATTTTAGGCTAAGGAGGAAATAATTATGGATATGGTAAAAAAACCTCTTTGCATTACTGACACCATCTTGCGTGATGCTCACCAATCTCAGGCCGCTACCCGTATGCGAATCGAAGACATGCTTCCTGCGTGTGAAATTTTGGACAACATTGGCTATTGGTCTTTGGAATGTTGGGGTGGTGCAACCTTTGACTCTTGTATGCGCTTTTTAGACGAAGATCCATGGGAACGGTTGCGGGCATTAAAAAAAGCTATGCCCAAGACTCCTTTACAAATGCTTCTTCGCGGTCAAAATATTTTGGGCTATAAACACTATGCCGATGATGTGGTAGACGCTTTTGTTAGAAAGTCTATTGAAAACGGCATTGATGTCGTTCGTGTGTTTGACGCTTTGAACGATCCTCGCAACATGAAAAAAGCCATGGAGGCAATCAAAGCCTACGGTGGTACATGTGAGGCGGCAATCAGTTATACCACCAGTCCTGTACACAACGAAGAATATTTTGTTGCGTTATCTCAACAATTAGAAGAAATGGGCGCCGATGTTATTTGTATCAAAGACATGGCAAACCTGTTGT